>JAIERI010000220.1 GCA_019747015.1 Xanthobacteraceae bacterium | reverse complement strand
GTCCGCGCCGAGCGAGGTGATTGCCGTGATCAGCTTCGAATGGTCCTTGTCCGGGTAAAGCTGCAGGCCGAGACGATGATCGTTGATGTCGAAGCCCGACAGCGTCGTCGCGATGCCCTCCGAGGTCGGCGTCTGCGTGGTCACATCCGCCTCCAGACCGATCTCGCGCAGCGCCCGGCCCGGCTTGGGGCCGCGCGCGACTTTGCGCGCCTTGGCGAGGACGGCGATGAAGTCCTTTTCCACACCGAGCCGGCGCACCACTTTCATCAGCCGTCTCAGCCCTTCGCCAGTGGTCAGCACCAGATCGTCGAACGGCGTGGCGATGGCCCGCTTGATCCACCCCTCGATGGGCGCGGGGTCGGGCGCATCGTTGATCGCGACCATCGGACATTGCAGCACGTCCGCGCCCTGTTCTTTCAAGAGGCGCGAGAACTGCGCCTCTTCGCGCGTCTCAAGGATCAGGATGCGATAGCCGTTCAGCCTGTCCGCCATAGCTAACCTTCGCTCGATGCCTTCATCGCATTGTCAATGGAAGGGACGCATAACCGTTCCCCGCTTGCGCATTGTATTGCCGATTGGCGCGCGAGGGAACGGGTGTTAGAGCAGGGCGAAAATTTCCTCCCTGGCGATAAAGTCCCTCATGTCCGACCAGCATTTCGTCCTGACGCTCTCCTGCCCCGACCGCCCCGGCATCGTGTCGGCGGTCTCGACCTTCCTGTTCGCGAACGGACAGAATATTTTCGACGCCCAGCAATATGACGACGTCGAGACCGGCAAGTTCTTCATGCGGGTGATGTTCACCCCGACGTCGAGCACCTCCGATCTGGCGACGCTGCGCGCGGGCTTCGCCGCCATCGCGCAGCCGTTCGCGATGAACTGGCAATTGCGCGACCGCGCCACGCGGCATCGCGTGCTGCTGATGGTGTCGAAGTTCGATCATTGCCTCGTCGATATTCTCTACCGCTGGCGCCACGATGAACTGCCGATGATCCCGACCGCGATCGTCTCCAACCATCCGCGCGAGACCTATAAAGGTGTCGAGTTCGGCGATATTCCGTTTCACTATCTGCCGGTCACCCGCGACACCAAATCCGAACAGGAAAACGCGGTCTGGAAACTGATCGAGGAGACGAAGACCGATCTGGTCGTGCTCGCGCGCTACATGCAGGTCTTGTCCGACGAGTTCGCCGGCAAATTGTCGGGACGCTGCATCAACATCCACCATTCGTTTTTGCCGGGCTTCAAGGGCGCCAAGCCTTACCATCAGGCGCATGAGCGCGGCGTGAAACTGATCGGCGCGACCGCGCATTACGTCACCGGTGATCTCGATGAAGGCCCGATCATCGAGCAGGGCGTCGAGCGCATCAGCCACCGCGATTCACCCGAGGCGCTGGTCCGCAAGGGCAGCGACATCGAGCGTCAGGTGCTGGCACGGGCGCTGCGTTACCATCTCGAGGACCGCGTCATCCTCAACGGCCGCAAGACCATCGTTTTTACCGACTGAGTGGATGAGGTCGGCACGGGGCTGGGAGGGCTATTGCGGGCCCTTTGCAGAGTGGGCAATTGGTGTTACACAGCGCGGCACAAGTGAAATTGCCCATCCGCCGGTCCCATGAAAAACGACGCATTGCTAGCCGAGATCACCGACTATTGCCGTGAGGCGGGCATGGCCGAATCGACGTTCGGCCGCCGCGCCGTCAATGACGGCAAGCTGGTGCATCGTCTGCGCGAGGGCAAACGGATCACGGTCGACACGCTGGACCGGATCAAAGGTTTTTTGGGCGATACCGCGCCGGTGCCGCGGCCCCCGGAACCGCCGCTGGAGCGGCGCGATCCGACCGGAAATTTCCGGTTTTTCGAGAACCGGCAAAAATATCTCCTGTTTGTTCATACCTGTAGCGAGAAACGGGTGATCGCCGAGCGGGTGGCGCTGGAACTGTCCAGCATCCATCCGCGCCCGCCCGCTTTACGGGTATTCGACGCCGGGGTGGGCGACGGAACCGTACTGGCGCGGGTCATGCGGGCCATGCATGTGCGCTTTCCCCACATGCCGTTCTATGTCGCCGGCAAGGAAATCAGCCACGAGGACGTCCGCCTGACCCTGGACAAGGTGCCGGACCGGCTGTTCGAGCATCCGGCCACCGTCTTCGTGCTGACCAATATGCATTACGCCGAGGCGCCATGGCTGACCCCGAAATCGCCCACGGCCGCCGCCGGGATGATCTGGAAGGAAGTGGCCCTGACCGGCTCCTCGGCCGGGGATTTCGAGGCTCAAATCACTGAATTAAGGGGCTTTCTGGAAGAAAACTGGCGCGCCAGCGTCAGCCCCAGATCCGGCATGCCGGTCTATGAGCGGCCCATCGCGCTGGTTTTGTACCGCGAGGACCACCGGTTCCTGCTGGATTCGATGATTCCGCGTGCCGGACGGGTCGAGGCCAATTTCGATCTTGTCATCGCTTCGCAACCTTACCGTGCCAAATCCTCGCTGGCCTTTCGCGCCAAGCGCATCATCGCGCCGCTGGCGCGGGCGCTGCGGGCCGGTGGGCGGCTGATCGGGATTCACTCCTACGGTCACGACCCCGGATTAGAGGTGATCCAGGCTGTCTGGCCGGGAGAAACCCCTTTCTCCATCAGCCGTCATGAGCTATTGCGCGCAGTGAAATACGAGCTTGGTTCGGCGGCCCGCGATCTTAACTTTAACGCGTACGCCGATAACCGCTCGATCTTCCGTTACGACATGGAAGCGTTGCCCAACGAGGTCACGGGGCCGATCGGCACCTCGACGGCCTTTGCAGCCTGGAATGCGGCGGTGTATGTGGCTCAGGTCGAGGATGAGCGTTTGACGGACGTCACCCAAAGCGGCCGCTGGCTCGATGCCACGCGCGAGGTTCTGCGCAAGCACAATGGACTGTGGTTTTACGATGAATCCTACGTCATTTCGCGGCGTCGCGATTGACGAAACTCACTTGATATTTCGAACGGGCCGCTGGCGGTCCAGCGGGAAGGAAAAGGTTGATGCGCGCGTCTTATCTGTTCACCTCTGAATCGGTGTCCGAAGGTCATCCCGACAAGGTCTGCGATCGTATTTCCGACGAGATCGTCGATCTGTTTTTCCGCGAAGGGCCGAAGGCGGGCATCGACCCGTGGGCGATCCGTGCCGCGTGCGAGACCCTCGCCACCACGAATAAAGTCGTGATCGCCGGCGAGACGCGCGGCCCCGCGATTCCGAAGGAGCAGCTCGATCAGGTCATCCGCAGCGCCATCAAGGATATCGGCTACGAGCAGGAAGGCTTCCACTGGAAAACCTGCGACATCGAAATCCTGCTGCACGAACAGTCGGCCGACATCGCGCAAGGCGTCGATGCGCAGCAGCCGACTAACCGTGAAGAAGGCGCGGGCGATCAGGGCATCATGTTCGGCTACGCCACCAACGAGACGTCGGAACTGATGCCGGCGCCGCTGCATTACGCACACAAGATTTTGCGCCTGATCGCCGAGGCCCGCCATTCGGGCGTCGAGAAGGTGCTGGGACCGGACTCCAAGAGCCAGGTCACCGTGCAGTATGAAAACGGCAAGCCGGTCGGCGTGCGCGAGATCGTGGTCTCGCATCAGCATCTGGTCGAGGACATGACGTCGAACCAGGTGCGCGAGCGCGTCGAGCCGTATGTGCGCAAGGCGCTGCCGGCGGAGTGGATCACCGACAAGACCATCTGGCACATCAATCCGACTGGAAAGTTCTACATCGGCGGTCCCGATGGCGACACCGGTCTCACCGGCCGCAAGATCATCGTCGACACCTACGGCGGCGCGGCTCCGCATGGCGGCGGCGCGTTCTCCGGCAAGGATTCCACCAAGGTGGACCGCTCGGCGGCTTACGCGGCGCGCTATGTCGCCAAGAACGTCGTCGCGGCGGGCCTCGCCGACAAGTGCACGCTGCAGCTCGCTTATGCGATTGGTGTTGCGCGTCCGCTGTCGATCTACATCGACACCCACGGCACCGGCAAAGTGCCGGATGACAAGATCGAGAAGGCGGTCGCCGACTCAATGGACCTGACGCCGCGCGGCATCCGCAAGCATCTCGATCTCAACAAGCCGATCTACGCGCGCACCTCCGCTTACGGCCATTTCGGCCGCACCCCCGACGCCGATGGCGGCTTCTCGTGGGAGAAGACCGATCTCGCCGACGCGCTCAAGCGCGCCGTCTAACAGTTCAGAAGGACATCACCATGAGCACAGCCACCGCGAAAGCACCCGCCGGCTTCAAGGACTACATCGTCGCCGACATCGGCCTTGCCGATTTCGGCCGCAAGGAACTCTCGCTGGCCGAGACCGAAATGCCGGGCCTGATGGCGACGCGCGAGGAATACGGTCCCAAGCAGCCGTTGAAAGGCGCGCGCATCGCCGGCTCCCTGCACATGACGATTCAGACCGGCGTGCTCATTGAGACGCTGACCGCGCTCGGCGCCGACGTGCGCTGGGTGTCGTGCAACATCTATTCGACGCAGGATCACGCGGCGGCTGCGATCGCGGCGGCGGGCGTGCCGGTGTTCGCGATCAAGGGCGAGAGCCTCGAGGATTACTGGGACTACACCGCGCGCATGTTCGACTGGCATGGCGGCGGCTTCCCGAACATGATCCTCGACGATGGCGGCGACGCCACGATGTACGTCCATCTCGGCCTGCGCGCCGAGAACGGCGATACGGCATTTCTCGACAAGCCGGGCTCCGATGAAGAAGTGATCTTCTTCAAGCTGCTCAAGAAGCAGCTGAAGGAAAAACCCAAAGGCTATTTCGCCGAGATGGCCAAGAGCATTCAGGGCGTCTCCGAAGAAACCACCACGGGCGTGCATCGTCTCTATGACATGCAGAAGGCGGGCAAGCTGCTGTGGCCGGCGATCAACGTCAATGACTCGGTGACCAAGTCGAAGTTCGACAATCTTTATGGCTGCCGCGAGTCGCTGGTGGACGGCATCCGCCGCGGCACCGACGTGATGATGTCGGGCAAGGTCGCGATGGTCGCCGGCTTCGGCGACGTCGGCAAGGGTTCGGCCGCGTCGCTGCGCCAGGCCGGCTGCCGCGTCATGGTCTCGGAAGTCGATCCCATTTGCGCGCTGCAGGCGGCGATGGAAGGCTATCAGGTCGTCACCATGGAAGAGGCCGCGCCGCAGGCCGACATCTTCGTCACCGCGACCGGCAACAAGGACATCATCACGCTGGAGCACATGCGTGCGATGAAGGATCGCGCCATCGTCTGCAACATCGGCCACTTCGACAACGAGATCCAGATCGCCTCGCTGAAGAACCTGAAGTGGACCAACATCAAGCCGCAGGTCGATGAGATCACTTTCCCGGACGGTCACCGCATCATCATGCTGTCGGAAGGCCGCCTTGTGAACCTCGGCAACGCGATGGGTCATCCTTCGTTCGTGATGTCGGCGTCGTTCACCAACCAGACGCTGGCGCAGATCGAACTGTTCGCCAACAACAAGGACGGCAAGTACAAGAAGGAAGTGTACGTGCTGCCGAAGTCGCTCGACGAGAAGGTCGCGCGTCTGCATCTGGCCAAGATCGGCGTCAAGCTCACCGAACTGCGCAAGGATCAGGCCGACTATATCGGCGTGAAGCAGGAAGGCCCGTTCAAGAGCGATCATTACCGGTATTGATAGAGGTCCCGACCGGAACGGCCGCGCCAGCGCAAAGTGGGCACCGGTTTTCGGACCAGATCATGCTCACTTAGAGAGAATTTGCACAGCGAGTAAAACGAAAGCCCCGGATTGCTCCGGGGCTTTTGCTTGTCAGCTATCGAAAATTATTTGGGATGACCGCCCTTGGGTGCGGCCGGCGGCGGGCTCGTCCTATGATCGCGAACGACGGACGTCCCCGATGTGCTTGCGGGCGGCTTCGATGTTGGTGACGTGCCGCGATGATCTCTCACGACCGGTGGACCGTGATGTCCGCCGTGATGCTGGGCCTGTGCGCTGCCAATATAAGAAAGCATCGCAGCAGCCAGTATAACCGCGCGCCTGGTGGTTTTTCGTTTCATAAATCGTCCTGTCAGTTGAAATGTTCGTGGATGTTCAGAGCGGACGAGCAGCGGTGCTTGTGACACGAGCCACCGATTTGCCCGGCTGATGTTTGCCCTGCGGCGGATGAAGGCCGATGCCGGCCGCGCAAAGTATCGGCGACAGGGATATGGAAGGCGTCGTTCAATCGGAGGATGTGCCACTCTATTTTCAAGGCGTGGGCGCACAACAAAAGCCCCGGATATCGCTCCGGGGCTTTTGTCTTCGTTTATCTGCCGCACGGTCATGAGGTGTGCGGGCGCGGCCTCGGCTCGTTATCCCACCCACCGCCTCATAAACACTCCCGCATGCGCCAGAGCGCGGCGGCCGTCTTCGAGATGCGCGTTCCACAGCGGCCACGCGTGGATCATCTGCGGCCACACCTCCAGCGTCACCGCGACATCGGCTTCGCCGAGCGCGCGGGCGAAACGCGCGGCGTCGTCGAGCAGCGTCTCGTGCGAGCCGGCCTGAATCAGCGAAGGCGGAAAATCCGTCAGATCGGAAAACAGCGGCGAGACGCGCGGATCCTTGCGCGCCGTTCCGTGCGGCACATAGGCGGCGGCGAGTTCTTCGAGATAGGCTTTGTGAATCAGCGGATCGACGCTGTCCTTGATCGTCAGCGATGCACCCGACATCGTCAGGTCCGTCCACGGCGAGACGAACCACGCGCAGGCGGGGCGCTCGTTCTGCTCACGCAGCGCGGCGATCAGCGTCGCGGTCAGATTGCCGCCCGCGCTGTCACCGCCGATGGCAATGTGCGAGGGCGCATAACCTTGCGCGCGCAGGAAACGCCACGCGCTCATGGCGTCTTCAAGTGCTGCGGGAAACGGATGCTCGGGAGCAAGCCGGTATTCGACCGCGAGAGTGCGGACTTTCGCCGCACGTCCCGCTTCCGTGACAAGACGGCGATGGCTTTTGATCGAACCGGAGCAATAGCCGCCGCCGTGGAAATACATCAGCACCCGCGCCTTATCGCTGCCGGGCGCCAGCGACCATTCGCCCGCAAGACCGCCGAGATCGGCGCCCATGAGTTCGATGTCATCCGCGACCGGCCACACCGAGCCGACCTCATCGATCCGGGCGCGCCGCTCCGCCCAGCCGACGGGGCGTGGTTTTGATGACAGAAGTTTCCGGATGGCGTCGATTTCGGACATCGTGTTTCTGCCGGGGTTCACGCGGGAGGCGAGTGCAGTGTAAGGCGGCGCGCCGATCATTGAAACCGGCTCGGCGAGGGCGCACGCTGCAACAAATGGCGCAATGCCATCTGGTCACGCATGCGGAAACTGCTAGTCTTGCCGTGTTACCGCAGATTTATTTTCATCATCGAAATATTGAGAGGCCGATTTGCCAAATGAATCCGCTCACGTCGAGACATTGAAAAAAGCCTATTCGCTGTGGCGCGAAACCAAGGGCGGCAGCGCCGATCATTGGCTGAGCATCGTCGACAAGCATATTTCCTTCGGCTCGATGGCGCGCGGCGCGGAGCCTGTCGCCTTCGCGAAAGACTACGACAACCGCGAGGATTTGCGGGCCTACTTCAAGGGCCTTTCGGACGAGTGGACGATGGTCGACTACGTCATGGACGAATATGTCGCGCAGGGCGATGCCGTCGTGGCGCGCGGCTCTTGTTCGTGGACCAACAAGAAGACCGGCAAGACCATGGATACGCCGAAGCTCGATTTCTGGCGGTTCAGGGATGGCAAGGCGGTCGAGTTCTACGAATATTACGACACCGCTCAGGTGATGGCCGCCGCCGTTTGATCGCGGCCGGCGCATCGATCGCCGTAAAACAAAAGCCCCGGATCGCGCCGGGGCTTTTGCTTGTCAGCTATCGAAAGTTACTTGGCCGATCCCGCAGGAGCGGTGGTCGAACCGCCGCCCATCGCATTGCTGGACCGCGACGTGTCCATCGAGCTGGCGGGGCCGCCGGTCGATGAGCCGACGGTCGCGTTGCGGCGGGCGTCGTTCATCTGCTGCGCCATGTCGAGATGGTGCTGCAGCGCGGGCAGGGTTTTGCCGGCCCAGTCCTTCAGCTTGGCGTTGTCGCCGCCCTTCGCATAGCGCTCGAACAGCGAGACGGCGTCCTTATGCGCGCTGACCTGCATCGGATCGTAGGTCGCCGCGAAATACTCCGGCTTCGCTGCTTTCAGATCGTCGAGCTTTTTCTGCGACGAGGAGTCGAGCGCGGTCGGCAATTCGGCCTTCACAGCGCCGCTGGCGATCAGTCCCTTGATGTCATTCGTCGTCTTGGTGTGATCGGCGATCATCTGTGCGGCGAATTTCTGTTCGCTCGCGTTGCCCTTCTGCTGCGCGATCTGCGCGGCCTGGATCTCCAGCATGTCGCTGGTGGCGGCTTCCTTGACGAAATCCTGCGTGGCCGGGGCGATGCCGAGTACGGAATTGACGCCGGTTTTTTCGCTGACGGATTGGGCGAATGCCGCGCCCGACAACAGCGTCGTCGCGGCAACGAGTGCAAGAATTCTTTTCATGGTGAAATCCTCTTTGGATGCTTTTTGGTTGGGATGCTTTCAGTGTGTATCGGCGCAAAGCCGGGTTCGCCCGGCCTTGTCCCCATAACCGCATCGCAAGCGGCATGTTCCTGTCCTGTGTCCAAAAGCCCCGCCGGGTGCGGGCTTTTAAATGCGGTGAGCATTTACTCTTCCTCGGCACCGCCGGGCCGGCGCCCGCCGTCGATTGACCACAATTGCGTCCTTGCACTCCGCCCAGAACCTGTTACAAGCCCCATGTATTCGATTTTAGGCATTGCTTTTGTTAAAGCGCCTCGGGGTTCGCCCCAGCTCCTTATCCAAAGACATCGCTAGATTGGATTGGTCCGCGCGACGTCGTGCGGAAACGCGCACGTGCGCACCTAAAAGGAAGTGTTATGACAACTGGTACAGTGAAGTGGTTCAATGGCCAAAAGGGTTTTGGCTTCATTCAGCCGAATGACGGCGGCACCGATGTGTTCGTTCACATCAGCGCAGTCGAGCGCGCAGGCCTGACCGGCCTCGCCGAAGGACAGAAAGTGTCCTACGAAGCGAAGGTCGACAAGATGCGCGGCAAGACCAGCGCAGAAAACCTGTCGCTTCTCTAAGAAATAAAGGCATGATCCCGAAAAGTGGATACCGGTTTTCGGAAAAGATCATGCCTCAATAAATAGAAGCTCAGCGCCGTTTCCGCGGATGTACCGGGACGGCTGTTCGCTTCAAGCGAGCCGAGCTTTTCGCTCGTTTCACGGATGTACTGAAACGAACGTCACCAAGCCCCGTCAGCAATGATGGGGCTTTTTGCTGTTCAACAACAAATCCGCCGCTTTCGTTTTGCCGGTTTCTCTCGCATGCTCGCTTTGGTGAAGCACATCAGGATGAAGAACATGGCCAGGAAGCTCACTTCGATTGTCGCAAGTCTTTTCCTACTCGCTGTACCGGGCATATCGCCGCTGCGCGCCGAGGGTCCGGCCCCAAAACCGGCGGCTGCCAGCCTGGTCGTGGTCAAGCCCATCCTGTCAGCGAGCGCCACCTCAAGCGGCCAGCCGATCGTGCTGCCGCAAAAGGACGTCCAGGTGATCGCATCGACCTACGACATCGCACCCGGCGCGGTGCTGCCCAGGCACAAGCATCCGTTTCCACGTTACGCCTATGTGCTGGCGGGCACCCTGCAGGTCACAAACGACGACATCGGCAAGACCGAGACCTACAGGCAGGGCGATTTCATTCTGGAGGCGGTCGGGCAATGGCATCACGCCGTCAATGACGGGCCGGAGGCGGTGAAGCTGATGGTCATCGACATGGTCGAGAAGGGCAAGCCGAACGTGATCTTGCAGAAATGAGCGTTTTCGCTCGTCAGCCCCGATAATTCATCATAATTGAAGAGATTAACCGCCCTTTTCGGGGCAAACGGTGCTATGTCCTGCCCATACAGAAGATGAACAGGACGAATCAATGCCGCATGCCTTTGCAAAGGACGAAGATGTTCGTCACCACGTTCAGGGCCCGCAGGGCCGCGCCGACACCGTGCGCTCGAACGTGTACACCATCATCTCGCGCATGCCGGTCGAGGCGGATGGACGCCTGCGCTATCGCATCCGGAGCAAGACCGAGAATGTCGAGCGCGTGGTGACTGAAGATCAGCTCAGCCGTCCGCTGTAAGCGCGTTTTTCTGCGCACACTTCCGCAAGCCGAAGCCTTACATCTCGTTGATGATCGCCATCGGCACGCGTCCCTTGCGCGGACGCCTGGGTTTGGCGTCGGCCTTGATGAACGTCACGCCGAGCTGGTCGCCGTTCACCCAGCTTTTCTCGCAGCGCCGGTAAGCAAGGCCGGTCGATGACAGGCTGAGAAAGAACTCTTTCAGCTCAAGCCCGGCGAGCGAGCCTTCGACAGTCAGCAGCGCGCCATTTTCGGAGACGTCACGCATCGTGCAGGTGCGCCGCCACGTGCCGTCGATGGCGAGAATCTGCACGGTCACGCCGCGCTGAAAATTCACGCGCTCGTTCTTGCGTTTTTCTGGGGTCACATTCATGCCGTCCTCCGGTGGATATCTACCAAGGGGCCTGTCAAAATTTACTTAATCATGGCGATGAAACGCGAAGCGTGGATTTCATTTTTTTGCCGCGCCGCTACCGCCGTACCGCTCGATGCGGAGCACCGGCTGTTGGCAATGCCCGCCTTCGGAAAATCCGCGTCGGCCGGTCGCCGGCGCCTTTCAGCGCATTATGCTGCGGACGCACAAGGAATTTCGGGTGTAGGCTGAAGCTTGATTTGCTGCTTCACCAAGGCCGCGATCGATGAACGACAACGATAACAACCGCGAACGTGACTGGCGCAATCAGCGCCTGATGGACATTTTCACCGTCGTCGCGGTGCTGGCACTGCTGATGGCGGGTTACCGGGTGCTGGCACCGCATTTTGATTCGCCGGCGCAGACGTCCTACATCGTGCCGAGCCAGCACGTGCACTGGTAAGGAAGATACGCTCAGGCGGCGATCGCGAGTTTAAGCGAAGGCAATCCCTCGACGCCACATTCGATCCTGTCGCCGGGTGCAAGCGCCGCGACGCCGGCCGGCGTACCGGTCATGATGATGTCGCCCGCGCCAAGCGTCACCTGCAATGACAGCCGCGCGATGATTTCCGGCACGTTCCAGATCATCTCGCTCAGATCGCCCTTCTGGCGCTCCGTGCCGTTGACCGAGAGCCAGATCTTGCCCTTGGCGGGATGGCCGATCTCGGACGCCGCGCGCAGCGCGCCGCAGGGCGCGCAATTGTCGAACGACTTGCCGATCTCCCAGGGCTGCTCTTTCTTGCGCGAGGCCATCTGCAGATCGCGCCGGGTCAGATCGATGCTGACGCCATAGCCATAGACATGATCCAGCGCCTTGTCGGCGGAGAGATTGGCGCCGCCGGATTTCAGCGCGACGATCATCTCGACCTCGTGCTGGAAATTCTGCGTCAGGCCGGGGAAGGGGATGGTCGCGCCGTCGTGCACGATCATGTCGGCATGCTTGGCGAAGAAGAACGGCGGCTGGCGCTCGTCATTGCCAAGCTCGCGGATGTGTTCGAGATAGTTGCGTCCGACGCACCAGATGCGCCGCACCGGAAATACTTTCGATGTGCCCGCGACCGGCAGAGTGGCTTGGGTCAAAGCAGGGATTACGAAGGAGTCAGAGGTGGTCATGGGACAATCCGGTGCAAGAACATGCGTCTGCATGCCCGCTCTGGCTGGTCTTTTCAAGACAAAAGGAGATTGTCTTAAGCCGAGACGGCCTGCTGATCTGTCGCGCCGCGCTCGGCGAGCAGCTTTTCTTCCCAGGCCAGTGCGTGCGCGGCGATGGTGCCGAGATTGTCGTATTGCGGCTTCCAGTCCAGCGTCGCGCCGATCCGCGTGGTGTCGGCGATCATGGTCACGATATCGCCGGGCCGGCGCGGCGCGATCTGGACCACGAAATTGCGCCCCGAAGCGCGGCGCACCGCCTCGATGGTTTCCAGCACAGAATAGCCGCGCCCGTAACCGCAATTCAGCGTGACCGACGCGCCGCCCTGCTTGAGATATTCCAGCGCGGACAGATGCGCCTGCGCCAGATCGCTGACATGGATGAAATCGCGGATGCAGCTGCCGTCCGGGGTGGGGTAATCGGTGCCGAACACGTCGATCTTGGCGCGCTGGCCGGTGGCGGCCTCGACCGCGATTTTCAGCAGATGCGTCGCGCCCACGGTCTGCAGACCGATCCGCGCCTGCGGGTCGGCGCCGGCGACGTTGAAATAGCGCAGCACCACATAGCTCATGCCGTAGGCGGTCGCGACATCATGCAGCATGATCTCGCTCATCAGCTTCGAGAAGCCGTAAGGCGACAGCGGCCGCGTCGGCGCGGTCTCGCTCACCGGCATCTGCTCCGGATTGCCATAGACGGCGGCGGTGGAGGAGAAGATGAACTTGTTGATGTGGCACTTCACCGCGGCGTTCAGGAGATTGCGCGTGGTCATCGTGTTGTTGCGATAATAGGCCAGGGGATCGCGCATCGAATCCGGCACCACCACCGAGCCCGCGAAATGAATGATGGATGTGACGTTGTGCGCGGCGATCACGCCCTCGACGAGGTTCTCATCGCCGGCATCGCCGATGAACAGCGGCACGCCTTCGGGCAATGCGGACGAGAATCCGGTGGACAGATTGTCGATCACCACGACGCTTTCGCCGGCCTGCGCAAGCGCAAGCACGGTGTGGCTGCCGATATATCCCGCGCCGCCGGTGACAAGAACGGTCATCGCATTCATCCTGTATCGTTGGCCTGCGACTGTGGGCCCAACATCTTTCCGGAAACTTGCCTCGCATCGATGGAGTTGGGGTATATCGGGATGCTTTCGGGGTGAATTTCATGGCATTTGCCCGCGGAAACCGCTTTATGGTTTCCAAAATCTAACCTGCGATCACGGATTTCATGGCGATCAGTTCCGGTCTCGTTTTCATCAAGACATCTTCACTGGGCGACGTGGTGCATCAGATGCCCGCGATGACCGACGCGCGCACGCATTTTCCGGACGCGAAACTGACATGGATCGTGGAGGAACTGTTCGCCCCGCTCGCAAGGCTGCATCCGGCGGTGAACGAGGTCATTCCGGTGGCGACGCGGCGCTGGCGCTCGCGCTTGCTGAGTCCCGCGACATGGCGCGAGATCTCCGCGTTCAAGGCACGCGTGAGCGGCATCGATGCAAGAAAGGCGATCGACACCCAGGGATTGCTGCGCTCGGCGCTGATCGCGCGCATGGCGCGCGGCGAGCGTCATGGCTATGACGCGTCCAGCATTCGCGAGCCGTTGGCGTCGAGATTCTACGACGTCACCCACACCGTGTCGCGGGATCTGCATGCGGTGACGCGCAACCGGACGCTGACGGGTTTGAGTCTCGGCTATCAGCCTGATGCGAAAATCGACTACGGCCTTATAAAACCGTCCGCGCAAAATGCCGCGCCGTATGCGGTGCTGCTGCACGGCACCTCACGGCCGACGAAGGAGTGGCGCGAGTCCGAATGGATCGGCGTCGGGCAATGGCTGCGGCGCCAGGGCATCGATGTCGTGCTGCCGTGGGGGTCGGAGCGCGAGCGGCTGCGCTGCGCGAGGTTGTCGCAGGCAATTCCGCAAAGCCGTGTGCTGGAGCGTCAATCGCTCGACAAGACCGCGGGCGTGATCGCGAACGCGGCGCTTGTGGTCGGCGTCGACACCGGACTTTTGCATCTGGCTGCAGCCTATGAAGTGCCGCTGATCGCGGTGTTTCTGGCGACCGATCCGGGCCTCACAGGTCCGGTCGGCAACGGACCTATCGTCATTCTCGGCGGCAAGAATGCGACGCCGGCCTTCGCGCAGGTGATCGCCCAAGCCGAGACAATGGGGTTTGCGCGCCACGCTTGAGAAGAGTCACAGCCGTCTGTGAAAATTGTCAAAAGGCCTCTCGTTCGATACGCGGTTTACCCCGCGCAATCGTTGTGTAATCTGCCGCGCGAACGCCGGGCCGTGACGGGCTCGCGACAATTCACAAAGCTGACTTGAGAGCGGAAGATATAAAATGAAAGTTTGCATTTACGGCGCGGGAGCGATCGGCGGGAATCTGGCGCACAAGGCAGCGGCGCTGGGCCAGCATGTGCGCGTCCTGCGGCGC
>JAIERI010000250.1 GCA_019747015.1 Xanthobacteraceae bacterium | reverse complement strand
GTTTGGCCAAGGCAGCAGGCATCGAGGTTGCGCGCGTCAGCGGCTCCGGTCCGCATGGCCGCGTGGTAGCGCGCGACATTGATGAGGCCAAATCCAGCAAGGGTTTGAAACCGGCTGCTGGTGGCGGCGCGCATCCATCCTTTACGCCGGGTCCGTCGGACGCGCAGATCATGTCGCTGTTCGCGAAAGACAGCTTTGAGGCGGTGCCGCACGACCAGATGCGCAAGGTCATTGCACAAAGGCTTTCGGCGGCGGACCGCGACATCCCGCAATATTACCTGACGGCGGATTGCGACATCGGTAAGCTCGTCGCCGCGCGCGAGGAGATCAACGCGCTCGCGCCGAAGGACAAGGAAGGCAAGCCGGCCTACAAGCTGTCGGTCAACGATTTCGTCATCAAGGCGCTGGCGATGGCGCTGCAGCGTGTGCCGGATGCCAACGTGACCTGGACCGAGGAAGCGATGCTGCACCACAAGGTGTCGGACATCTCGGTCGCCGTGTCGATCCCGACCGGCCTCATCACGCCGATCATTCGCAACGCGCACATCAAATCGGTGTCGCAGATTTCCGCCGACATGAGAGACCTCGCTGCGCGCGCCAAGGCGCGCAAGCTCAAGCCCGACGAATATCAGGGCGGCTCAACGGCGGTGTCGAATCTCGGCATGTACGGCATGAAGCAGTTCACCGCCGTCATCAATCCGCCGCAGACCAGCATTCTGGCGGTCGGCATGAGCGAGCAGCGCCCGGTCGTGCGCGGCGGCAAGATCGAGATCGCCGACATCATGACGGTGACGCTGACCTGCGATCATCGCGCCATGGACGGCGCCCTCGGCGCGCAGCTGCTCAGCGCATTCCGCCTGCTGATCGAAAACCCGGTGATGATGGTGGTGTGACGCATCCGGCGGGCGAGGGCGCATGCGGACGTTCTTCTCATTCCTGCTCGCGTTGCTGGCCTCGCTGTTCGTGTCGCAAATCGTCGCGCAGATGCTCGCGATCCAGTTTCATTCACGCGAGGAATTCATCGCGGTGATGGCGCTGCTGTTTCTGTTCGCTATCGTCTGTATCGTCGTACTCTCGCTCGCCTATCTGTTCGGCGGCAACGGCGTCGCGCTTCTTGATCGTGTATCGCTGGTTTTGTCGGGCCTCGTGGTTACCGTGACGATTGCGCTGACGATCTTCGGCATGTCGCAAAGTGACTGGGCATGGCCCGGCCCGTATGATTTCAAGCTCATCGCGGAAATTCTGTTTCCGGCCTTGCTGGTCGTCGCCGTGCAATGGGCGCTGCTGCGCCGCCGCCGCGCGAGGGCTGCATGACAGTCAAGACATCCTGGCCGTGGATTTCGCCGCTGATCGCTGCAGCCGTACTGCTCAACCCGGTGGGATTGAATATCCTCGACAATGCATTCAATTCCGGCGAGCAACTTTCACGGAGTCTCGGGCAATTGATTGTCTACAGCACGATGGGCTGCCTGGCCGTGCTTGGCCTGATCGAATTCGGCATCCGAAAATTTCTGATCGTGCGACAGCGCCGGCTGGCGGAGCGGAAATAAAGCATCGTTCGGTATCCGCCACCGTGCTGCGATTACGACGGCTTCCCCGCAGGCACCTGCATGATCTGACCCGCAGCATCAAGCAGCGCCTGGCCGAGTTGCTTTGCCAGCCGTGGCGTCAATGCGATTTGCAGGATGCCGGATGGCGCCGCCATCAGATCTCCGGGATTGAGATAATCGAGCTTCACGCCGATCGCGTTCTGCGCGGCGATCATCAGCTCGAAACTCGCAAGGGGATTGACCGTGATCTGCCCTTGCTCGTCCTTCTTCCATTCATCGAGACTCATTTCGGCTCCGTCGATTCTGCGCAGCCGCAACGTAGCATGTTGTTACGCCGGATCGAGCCCGCGCATCCTGAAGGCGTCAACCGCCCGCGGGGATTTCAGGAATTTGAGGAATGCCTCCGCGGCGGCCTTGTTCGCGGGATGGACGCCGAGCCCCGCGGCGAACACCGTGACGTTGTTCAAATCGCCCGGCAGTATTCCGACGATCGTGATGCCGGGAGCGGCCATCACCTCGGGGGTCTGTTGAATGCCGATTTCAGCATCGCCGTTCGCAACCAGAACGGCGGCGTTGCCGTTCGCGGGCGGATGTTTCGTCTTGTCCTTGACCTGATCGGCGATGCCAAGACGCTCCAGCATTTTGGCGACATAGACGCCGCTGGCGCCGCCGGCGGCGGGGTCGGAATAGGCGATGGATTTTGCATTCAGGATGGCCTGCTTGAAAGCATCCGGCGTTGAAATGTCCGGCCGCTCCGCGTCGCTTTTC
This sequence comes from Xanthobacteraceae bacterium, assembly GCA_019747015.1. Classification (GTDB taxonomy): domain Bacteria; phylum Pseudomonadota; class Alphaproteobacteria; order Rhizobiales; family Xanthobacteraceae; genus Afipia. The sequence continues at coordinate 11,801 of JAIERI010000250.1, read as the reverse complement.
ACCACCACCGAGATGCCCGAACTGACCAGCGGCGTCACCTCATGGCCGGCCTTGTCTTCCCTGGCAAGACTCTGCAGCAGCGGCGGCGTGAGTATCAAAACGTCGGCGGTCTCGCCGCCCTGGATGCGCTTGGCCAATGCCGCGGCTGTCGCAAAGCTGATGGTGAGCTTGTCGCCGCTCTGCATTTCGTAGATCGGCGTCAATCCTTCCAGCGCGGACTGCACCGCGATGGTCGAAAACACCTTGATCTCGGCGGCGGATACGGATGTTGCGATTGCGCAAAGCAGGGCTGCGCCGGCGGCGCTGATCATGGTTGTTCTCATGGACGTTTTCCCGATGCTGTTTTTAGCGGTTGTTTGGAGGCTGTTTTATCGCCTTGAGGTAATTAGATTTCACAAAGGGATGCAATTCAACAAGGTTTGTACGCGCCCGCCTGCGACGCCCGGCTTGATTGCATGGCGTGCTTGTGGGAGACGAAAGCAAGAATTTATTCGGGCATGACCTTATCCGGAAAACCGGTGCCCACTTTTCCGGTCATGCCGTTAAGGGTGCAGGAGACGCCAGGTGGCTGAAACGTCCTTCGATGTTGTCGTGATCGGATCCGGCCCCGGCGGTTATGTCACCGCCATCCGCGCTGCCCAGCTTGGGTTCAAGACCGCCATTGTCGAGAAGGCGTATCTCGGCGGCATCTGCAACAACTGGGGCTGCATCCCGACCAAGGCGCTGCTGCGCTCGGCCGAAATCTACCACTACATGAAGCACGCCAAGGATTACGGCCTGTCGGCGGACAACGTCTCGTTCGATCCCAAGGCCGTCATCGCCCGCTCGCGCGCCGTCGTGAAACGTCTCAACGGCGGCGTCGAGTTTCTCATGAATAAAAACAAGATCACCATCATCTGGGGCGAGGCGACGCTCGATGGCGGCGGCAAGTTCACGGTGAAGAAGTCGCAGGCCGAAGCGCCGAAGGGCGCACAGGGCGAGGGCGCCTACACCGCCAAGCACATTATCGTCGCCACCGGCGCGCGCCCGCGCGTACTACCGGGGCTTGAGCCGGACAAGAAACTGGTCTGGACGTATTTCGAGGCGATGAACCCGGACAAGATGCCGAAGTCGCTGCTTGTGGTCGGCTCCGGCGCCATCGGCATCGAGTTCGCATCGTTCTACCGCACCCTCGGCGCGGAAGTGACGGTGGTCGAAGTGCTGCCGCAGATTTTGCCCGTCGAGGACGCCGAGATTGCCGGCTTCGCGCGCAAGCAGTTTGAAAAACAGGGAATCAAGATTCTCACCAACACCAAAGTCACCAAGCTCGAGAAGAAAAGCGACAGCGTGATCGCCACCATCGACGATGGCAAGAAGCCGGTGACGATGGAAGTCGACCGCGTGATCTCGGCGGTCGGCGTGGTCGGCAACATCGAGGGCTTCGGTCTCGAGAAGCTCGGGGTAAAGACCGAACGCGGCTGCATCGTGATCGATGGCTACTGCAAGACCAACGTGCCGGGCATCTACGCCATCGGCGATGTCGCCGGTCCGCCGATGCTGGCGCACAAGGCCGAGCATGAAGGCGTGATCTGCGTCGAGGCGATCAAGGGACTGCATCCGCATCCGATGGACAAGTTGCTGATCCCGGGCTGCACCTATTGTCACCCTCAAATTGCATCTGTCGGCCTCACCGAGGCGAAAGCGAAAGAGGCGGGCAAGGACATCCGTGTCGGCCGTTTTCCGTTCGTCGGCAACGGCAAGGCGATCGCGCAGGGCGAAGACCAGGGCATGGTCAAGGTTATCTTCGACAAGAAGACTGGCCAGTTGCTCGGCGCGCACATGGTCGGCTCGGAAGTCACCGAACTGATCCAGGGTTTTGTCGTTGCGATGAATCTGGAGACAACGGAAGAAGAGCTCTTCCACACCATCTTCCCGCATCCGACGATTTCGGAGACGATGAAGGAAGCGGTGCTCGACGCTTACGGGCGCGTGCTCAACATGTGAAGAGCGAACAAAAAACAAAGCCCGCCGCGAAAGGCGGGTCTTGCAGATTTCACTTCTCCGCATATACCGGCGGCAACGCCGCCGACCATCAGTGATGTGGCTTTGGCGGGGTTGTGCCGTCCCAACTTTTCGCGCCGATCCATTTCAGGTGAAGGTCATAGATGATGGCCAGCACCGCGAACCCGAAAATGCCGCCCACGATCGCTGCGCCGACGCCCGTGCCGGCAACGACTGGCGCCGCGGCAACAGGGGGAGGAAATGCTTTCGAAGGTTGGGTGGAAGCACCCATAAGGGCGGCAGCCAAGGCAGCAACTGCCAGCTTGCGAACTAACATAGCTTCTCCGAAGCGAAAATACGTATGGAAACCCGGTAATGGGTCGCTGACGGCGCGCCGTAGCTACGCCACCACGCCTTGCAGTACATGTGAATATCCCCCCAGACGCAACGATTCGTTTCGTTGCCGCTAGGGACTAGGCTACAAATACCGCGATGGGGACACTTTTCCGCAAACGGCTTGCCGTAGCCTGCGCTTTCGTATGCGCGGCGGTTCCCGTGTTTGCGCAGGACTTGCCGCGGCGCGCGCCGGCCAAACCAGCACCTGCCGTACAAAGCGACAAATGGAGCGGGCCGTATATGGGGCTGATCGCCGGTGCCGCTATAGGCCACAGCTCCGCCAACAACGTCGTGGCCTGTTCTGCGAGCGGGTTCCTCTGCGATCCTACTCATTTTCTACAAAACGGAGCGTTGCTCGGCGCCACTGCGAGCGGATCGACATCGGACGTTGCTTTCACCGGCGGCATCCTTGCGGGTTACAACTGGCGTCTCGATCGCTTTGTCTATGGCGTTGAGTCCGACGTTAGTTATCTCCATCTGAGCTTGACCAATGGCGGACGCGCGTCATCGCTCAATGCCGGTCTCAACAATGGCGGCGCTCCGCCCGTTCCGGTCGTTGCGACCGTCGGCACCACCGCCGACATGAACTGGCTGGCGACATTCCGTGGCCGGATCGGCTATCTCGCCTCGCCGGATTTACTGGTGTACGGGACGGGCGGCCTTGCACTGACACATCAAGCCGTTTCCTATTCCTACACCGACAACTGGATATTCAATGGCGGTGCCGTTGGAAATTCCACATCGACGTCGAACGCGGCGGGCTATGCCGTCGGCGGCGGCGCTGAATGGGGCCTTGGCAGAAACTGGACATTGAAGGCTGAGTATCTTCGCGTCGGTTTCGGTTCGCGGACGACGTCCGGCATTATTTATGTCGTGCAAGTCCCCGCAGCACAAAACCCGGTCACAAGTTCTGCGAATTTAAACGCCAATCTGTTCAGATCCGGTGTGAGCTATAAATTCTGAATGCCCGGTTGGGCGTTCGCACTGACCCGGCCGAAACGATGAAACAGAAACTCGGCGCCGGCAAATTTCAGATTTGTCTGCCAATTATTTTTTCAATGTTGTCTTGTCCTGCGCTGTTCGCGGCTGAAAACTGCAAGGAGCCGGAGACGGGTACGAAAAACATTCCGGCATTCTCACCGCCGCTCAGCGAAGTCGTGATCGGCGCCGGGCGCCTGCAGTTTTATTCGGCGCCAAATCTTAATTGCGCGATGACCGGCGTATTTGTCATTCCGAAAGATGAAGTGATTGCCTATACGCAATCTGACGACGGCTGGTCATCGGTGACGTATTCGAACCCGAGGACCGGCGACAGCGTGTCCGGCTGGGTGAAATCGGCCCGGCTGAAAGAGACCGGCACGGTCGGGCCGAAGCAATAGGGCAATCCAGCGCGCAGGTTTTGCCGCGAACTGGCTGTCGGACGTCTTGCCGACGTGCCTGCGCGCGTGTCACGATCCATTCCATATTTGAATAGATTGATGGCGGGATGTATTTCAGATGAATCTATTTTTCCGGTTTTTCAAGCGGACGCCGGTTGTCGTTTTCGCTGGTGCTGTTTTTCTCACCTTGAGTTCGTTCGTCTCCGGTCTTCCCGCTACAAACGAGCGGAACGCGGCGTTCGCGCAGTCGCAGGCACCGAGCGAGGCGGAGGCATTCGAAGCCGCGAAGGCGCTCGGCACAACTGAGGCATGGAACGCATTCGTTGCGAATTATCCGGCGGGCTTTCGTGCTGATCTCGCGCGCGCCTATTTGAAACAGCTGGCGGACAAGGCTGCATCGCCATCGGCATCAACACAACAAGGGCAAACCGCGACGCCCGAGCAGCCTGCCTTCGAACAGTCGTGCAGCGAGCAGCGCAACCTGCGCTCGCGTGAAGCGAACGCGCCCGCGAAACTTCGATTCATCAACCCGACAGACGGGACATATGTCCTGCAGTGGATCGACTACAACGGCGCGCTCAAGGAATACGGCACTTTAGGACCCGGCGCGGAAATCACGCAGGACACGTTCCTCACACACCCATGGATCGTGGCGTATGGGGAAGGAAGCTGCCGGCAGATTTTCTTGCCGGCTGAAGGTATTTCCGTCGCGCGGGTGCGGACGGAGTCCGAATTATCGAAGAAGAAAGCCGTTCCACCGCCGCCTGTCGCCAAAAAACCGGTCAGCGAGCCGCCGCCGCTGAAATGCGCGGAGAACTACAGGAAAGTCGGCAATGAATGCGTGATGATGCAGAATTGCGGCTCCAACGCCAGGCGCGGCCCGGAAGGGGACTGCTACTGTAACAGCGGCTATCACATGATGAACGGCCAATGCACCCGGCCGCGGCAGCAGCCCAACCAGTGCGGGCAGGGTGAGGTCTACAGTTCGAGCATGGGCCAGTGCATTCCGAAATCGCTTGGACGATAGTGCGGCGATAAGCCGGTAATGTATTCAAACCCGAGGACGGGCAACAGCAGACTTCGGATACCATCCAGGTTGGGTGCGCTACGCTCCATCCTCCGAACGAATGACGACCGTCCCCCGATCGAATGAGATAACCCCCGAATAACCATGCCCGTGGCTTTGGCGTTTTCGGGCGCGCTGCACGGACATCCAATGACGGGCGTTTTGCAATGGATCAAGTTGACGACCTCAACATCCTGATCGGGAGGATGTACGACGCAGCCCTGGATAAGTTTTCGTGGAACGATGTCCTTGAAGGCTGCATTCGTTTTGTCGGCGGTTCTGCGGGCGCGCTCTTTTCCAAAGATGCCGTCAACAGCCGCGGAAACATCTATCACGAGTGGGGGACCGATCCGCATTGGGTCAAACTGTATTTTGAGCGCTATGTGGCGATCGACCCGACCACGACGATCCAGTACTTCGCCGATATCGGACAACTGATCTCGGTGTCGGATATCATGCCGTACCAGGAGTTTTTGAATACGCAGTTCTACAAGGAATGGGTCGAGCCCCAGTCGATGGCGGACTGCCTGAATGCGGTGCTCGACAAAACCTCAACGAGCGTTGCGATGGTTTGCGCATTCCGGACCAGGCAGCAGGGCGTTGTCGACGACACGATGCGGCAAAGAATGGACCTTCTTGTGCCGCATATCCGTCGTTCCGTTCTCATTGGCCGGTTGTTCGATGAGGAAAGCTCGCGGGTCGACAGCTTCGCCGACACATTGGACAAGATGGCCGCCGGCGTTTTTTTGATCGATTCCTCCGGTCATATCGTTCACGCAAATGAATCCGGACAGAATCTTCTGCTGGCTGGCGACCCGATCAGGAGTGAAGTCGGCAGGATAAGAGTGCGTGACCCGAGGGCCGAAGAATCTCTCGAGAACTCTCTTTCAGTCGCAACCGGTGGCGATACCGGGCTTGGATCTTCCGGCATCGGGATTCCGCTCGTTTCCAGCGGCGGGGTGCGTTATGCGGCACATGTTCTGCCTTTGGCGGCGGGCAAGCGCCGCAACATGTCTCCTGGAAGCAGGGTGGTTGCGGCCTTGTTTGTGCAAGTCGCAACGATGGGAGACCTTCTTCCGCCGGACGTTCTTGGCACGGCTTTCAAGCTGACCCCGGCGGAGCTTCGTGTGTTGCTGGCGATCGTTGAACTGGGCGGGGTACCAGAAGTCGCAACGGCTTTTGGCGTTGCAATGAGTACGGTCAAAACACATCTGCGCCGGCTTTATGAGAAGACCGGCGCCAGCCGTCATGCCGATCTCGTCAAGCTGGTCGCCGGCTACACAAAGGCTTTCAGATAAATTTCTCTTTGCGACAGGCAGGCCGCGCTTTCAAACGGCGGATTACAGGTCACGCCGTTTTAATCTGTATTTCATCCGGTTTTCATGTGACCTGTGACGTGAGTGCGGAGCGTGCCCTGTGTTCGCCGCACCGGCGCCGCATGGTTGCCTTGGGGCAACGAATGTTGCGCGCCCGCCACAGTTCTTGAACATTTAACCCTCGCCATAGGTAGCCCTTGCGTGCGCCGCGATTTGGCCACACCCCTCCATGAAATCTTGTTCATGTAGCGTAGAAGCCGCGTCTTGCACGTGAACACGCGAAAAACCACCTGTTTAAGAGGGTTTTCGCGATTTCACCGGGAAGCGGCAAAGGTGCAAGATGGACGCGAAGACAAACATCAAGTCGAGACTGCCCAGCCGTCACGTCACGGAAGGGCCTTCGCGTGCCCCGCATCGCTCCTACCTCTATGCCATGGGTCTCTCCACGGAGCAGATTCACCAGCCTTTCGTTGGGGTTGCGTCGTGCTGGAACGAGGCCGCGCCGTGTAATATCTCGCTGATGCGCCAGGCGCAGGCTGCCAAAAAGGGCGTCGCTGCCGCCGGCGGTACCCCGCGCGAGTTTTGCACCATCACCGTAACCGACGGCATCGCGATGGGCCATGAGGGCATGCGATCCTCGCTGCCGTCCCGCGAAACCATTGCAGACTCAGTGGAATTGACCGTCCGCGGACATTCCTACGACGCCCTGATCGGCCTGGCTGGCTGCGACAAGTCCTTGCCCGGCATGATGATGGCGATGTGCCGTCTGAACATCCCGTCGGTTTTCATCTATGGCGGCTCGATCCTGCCCGGCAATTTCCGCGGCCAGCAGGTCACCGTGCAGGACATGTTCGAAGCGGTCGGCAAACACTCCGTCGGTTTGATGAGTGACGAAGACCTCGACGAAATCGAGCGCGTGGCGTGTCCGTCGGCCGGCGCCTGCGGCGCGCAGTTCACCGCCAACACCATGGCAACCGTGTCCGAAGCCATTGGTTTGGCTCTGCCTTACTCCGCCGGCGCGCCAGCACCTTATGAAATCCGCGACGCGTTTTGCACCGCGGCAGGCGAAAAGGTCATGGAGTTGATCCGCTCCAACATTCGCCCGCGCGACATCGTCACCCGCAAGTCTCTGGAAAACGCCGCGGCTGTGGTCGCGGCTTCCGGCGGCTCGACCAACGCCGCGCTGCATCTGCCGGCGATCGCACACGAGTGCGGCATCGAATTCGATCTGTTCGATGTGGCCGAAATCTTCAAAAAGACGCCTTATGTCGCGGATTTGAAGCCCGGTGGTCGTTATGTGGCCAAAGACATGTTCGAAGCTGGCGGCATCCCGCTTCTGATGAAGACGCTGCTGGACAACGGCTTTCTGCACGGCGACTGCCTGACGGTCACCGGACGCACAATGGCCGAGAACCTGAAAAGCGTGAAATGGAATCCGCATCAGGACGTGGTGCGTCCTGCCGACAAGCCGATCACCGTGACCGGCGGTGTGGTCGGTATGAAGGGAAATCTCGCGCCGGATGGCGCGATCGTGAAAGTCGCCGGAATGGCCGTGCAAACGTTTACCGGACCTGCGCGTTGCTTCGATTGCGAAGAGGACGCGTTCGAGGCGGTGGACAAGCGCACCTACAAGGAAGGCGACGTCATCGTCATCCGCTACGAGGGCCCCAAGGGTGGTCCTGGCATGCGCGAGATGCTGTCGACAACGGCGGCGCTCACGGGACAGAACATGGGCGGCAAGGTCGCGCTTATCACGGATGGACGCTTCTCCGGCGCGACGCGCGGCTTCTGCGTCGGCCATGTAGGTCCGGAGGCTGCTGTCGGCGGTCCCATCGCGCTTATCCGCGACGGCGACATCATCGAACTCGATGCGGTCAATGGCACACTTAATGTCCAGCTGACCGATGCCGAACTGGCCGAGCGCAAAAAGTCCTGGAAGCCGCGTGAAACCGGCGCGGGATCGGGCGTGTTGTGGAAATACGCGCAGCAGGTGGGACCGGCAATCAAGGGCGCCGTGACTCATCCCGGCGGCGCGGGTGAAAAGAGCTGTTATGCGGACATCTAGGCGTGCCGTCAGTGTTGTGTGGGTTGCGTTCGCGATTTTCGCGATAACGCCGATCTACGCATTTGACGGTACGAAAGACACGCAGAACGCGGCGGCTGTTGCGATCATCGCCGCACCTGGCGGCGGCGTGATGCAGAAACCGGTGCCTCCGGCGGATATTCCGCAGCCGGCTGCGTTGTCTGCGCTGGAATACGCCGCGGATGACGGTCATCCCGCCGCGCAATGGAAGCTCGGCCGGATGTATGCCGACGGCATCGTAGTGCCGCGTGACGATCTTCGTGCCTTCGAATATTTCAGCAAGATCGCCAACCAGCATGCCGACGACAGTCCGTCCGCGCCGCAGGCGTCCATCGTAGCCAACGCCTTCGTTGCGCTCGGCCGTTATTATTCCTCCGGCATCGCGGGGACACGCGTCAAAGCGGATCCCGAGCGCGCGCGGGAGATGTTCTCTTATGCGGCGTCCTATTTCGGCAACGCGGACGCGCAATACGATCTGGCGCGGATGTATCTGAACGGTGTCGGCATCCAGCGCGATCCGAAATACGGCGCGCGCTGGCTCGGTCTTGCCGCGCAGAAGGGCCAGCATCAAGCGCAGGCGCTGCTCGGCCAGATGCTGTTCAACGGCGATCACCTGCAGCGTCAGGCGGCGCGCGGTTTGATGTGGCTGACGCTGGCGCAGGAAAACGCCACGCCGGACGAGTCCTGGATTCACGAAAGCTACAATGCCGCGCTGGATAAGGCGTCCGAGGACGACCGCGCGATGGCGCTGCAGATGTTGCAGCGCTGGGTGCAGGGCCGCCGCGACTAACTTCTTAGCTCAGTTGAAATCGAGATCAGCCCAGACCGGAACGTGATCCGACGCCTTCTCCCATCCGCGCACGTGCCTGTCGATGCCAAGACCGCGCAAGCGATCGCTGGCCTGCGGCGACAGCAGGAGATGATCAATGCGGATGCCGTTGTTCTTCTGCCAGGCGCCGGCCTGATAATCCCAGAACGTGTATTGATGCGGCTCATCGGAGACGGCGCGGAACGCATCTGTCAGTCCTAAATTCAGCAGCGACTGAAAGCGCTGACGCGTCTGCGGCAAAAACAGCGCGTCGCCAAGCCACGCTTGCGGATTGTAAACATCGGCTGGCGTCGGGATGACGTTGAAATCGCCGGCGAGCACGAACGGTTCCTCGGATTTCAGCCGCTCCCTGGAATAGGCGATCAGCCGCTCCATCCATTTCAGCTTGTAGGGATATTTCTCGCTGTCGACCGGATTGCCGTTCGGCAGATAAAGGCAGGCGATGCGGAACGTGCCGGTCTTGTGCGACACCACGCCCTCGAGAAAGCGCGCGTGCAAATCTTCCGCGTCACCGGCGAGTTGGGGTTTGGTTTCCTCGAAGCGAAATTTCGAAAGCAGCGCGACGCCGTTGAAAGTCTTCTGGCCGTGGGTCGCGACATTGTAGCCGAGCGCCTCGATCGCCTCGCGCGGAAACGCCTCGTCCTGGCATTTGATTTCCTGCAGGCAGACGATATCGGGATCGCGCTCTTTCAGCCAGACAAGGAGATGCTCAAGCCGCTGCCGGATCGAGTTGACGTTCCATGTCGCGATCCGCATGGATGAGGCGCGTCAGATCGAAAAACTGGTGCCGCAGCCGCAGGACGCAGTCGCGTTCGGGTTGTTGACGCGAAAGGACGCGCCGATCAGATCATCAACGAAGTCCACCTCGGAACCGGCCAGGAACGGCACGGAGGAAGGATCCACCAGCACCACCGCGGCGTCGCGTGCGATCACGAGATCGTCGTCGGCCTGCGCGCGCTCGATATCGAATTTGTACTGGAAGCCCGAGCAGCCGCCACCCTCGACGCTGATGCGCAGCTTGGCGCCATCGCCCTCGTGCTTCAAAATCTCACCGATCCGGCGCGCCGCCCGCTCGGAAATCGTCACATTTGCAATTGTCTCGGTCACGGCAAGTCTCCGTCGAACGCCAAGGATTTGAATGTCCCTGCAGAGCATAGTTAAGTGCGCCTGACGCCAGAATCAAACGCCTAAAGGGACTATATTGCATGTCGGTTGGAATGGCGGTGGCCCCGGTGCCGTATGGCTGCGATCCGGCGCGGAGCCGGGGGCGGCGGTTCAACGAGCCTCCGAGCCGCTACCGCAGCCCGTTCCGGCGCGATTGCGACCGCGTCATCCATTCCACCGCCTTTCGCCGCCTCAAGCACAAAACCCAGGTTTTTATCTTTCACGAAGGCGATCATTACCGCACCCGGCTGACCCACACGCTGGAGGTGGCACAAATCGCCCGTGCGCTGGCGCGGCAGCTGGGCCTCGACGAGGATCTGACAGAAACGCTGGCGCTGGCGCATGACCTCGGTCATCCGCCGTTCGGTCATGCCGGCGAGCGCGCGCTCGATGCCTGCCTCAAGGCTCATGGCGGCTTCGATCACAATGCGCAATCGCTGCGTGTGGTCACTGAACTTGAGCGGCGCTATCCGGATTTCGACGGCCTTAATCTGACATGGGAATCGCTGGAGGGCATCGTCAAGCACAACGGCCCGCTCACCGACAAATCCGGCAAGCCGGTGGGACGCTATCGCGAACATGGAGTGCCTGTCGGTATCGCTGCCTATGTGCAGGAACACGATCTCGATCTGTCGACCTACGCCTCGCTCGAAGCCCAGGTCGCCGCGATCGCCGACGACATCGCCTACAACGCACACGACATCGACGACGGTTTGCGGGCCGGATTGTTCACGGTGGACGATCTGAATGTCGTGCCCCTGATTGCGGACATTAACGCGCGGGTGTCCGCGCGTTATCCCTCGCTGGATGAGACAAGACGCGGCTCCGAACTGGTGCGCGAGCTGATCTCCTATCTGATTGATGCGGTGTTCGCCGAGACCGGACGGCGCGTCACTGTAGCGAAACCGAAATCCGCCGAGGATGTGCGGAATTTTGACGGCGTCCTCGCGGCGTTTCCGGCCGGCGTCGCGCGGGAGGAGGCGGCCATCAAGTCGTTCCTGTGGGAGCGCATGTACCGGCACACGCGAGTCGTACGCATCATGCGCGATGCCGAAGGCGTGGTCGCCGATCTGTTCAATCGTTATTGGAGGATTCCAGGCGATCTTCCTGCCGAATGGGCGTCGGACGAGCAGGACAGCGAAACGGGCCGTGCGCGCCGGATCGGTGATTTCATCGCCGGTATGACCGACAATTATGCCATCCTCGAGCACGCGCGGCTCTTTGACTCGACACCCGATTTGCGTTAGGCGGCGGGCGTTATTGAAGGGATTGCGATGTCTTCGGGCTTAAGCGAAAATAATTTGCATCTGTTTGCCGACATGCTGGCGCGTGTTCAGAATGTGTGCCGCGCTCTGGCTGCCGAGACTATATTGCCCGGCGGCATCGATCTGTCGCGCGTGGTGGTCGAGCCGCCGCGCGATGCGACCCATGGCGACATGGCGACCAATGCGGCGATGCTGCTCGCCAAGGACGCGAAAGCCAAGCCGCGGGATCTTGCCGACAGAATCGCGGACAAGTTGCGCGCCGATCCTCTTATTGCGAGCGTCGATGTTGCCGGTCCCGGATTCATCAACCTGACGCTGAAGCC
>JAIERI010000210.1 GCA_019747015.1 Xanthobacteraceae bacterium | reverse complement strand
GCTATCAGCGTCGCGGACGCTGATTGCGCTTGCGTTGAGGTGTGGATTGTGAGGGGCGGCTTTCGCGATGCAGGAACGCGACGCCCTGAATGCTCTCGGTCTTGCCACCTTGCGCGGGACGCGCCTGTTCGTGGCGGCCATTTTCATGCCGGGTGCCTTGAGGTGCTCCGCCTCCGCCCGGCCGGCGCCGGCGTTGCGGGCCTTTCGATCCGGGTGCGGCGTCGTTTGAACGCGAGCCATGACCACTGTTATGACCATTGCCATGACCTTGCGAGCGTGCGGGACGCTGCTGCGCGGGAGCAGTGGCTGCCGCGGCAGCGCGCTGATGTCCCGGCGTGCGGCGATCTTCCCTCGGCAAGGTGATACGGATCAGCTTTTCGATGTCACGCAGGAAGGTGTTTTCCTCGCCGGCAACGAGCGAGATCGCGGTGCCGTCGGCACCGGCGCGCGCGGTGCGGCCGATGCGATGCACGTAGGTCTCGGGGATGTTGGTCAGGTCGAAATTGATGACGTGGCTGATGCCGTCGACGTCGATGCCGCGGGCGGCGATGTCGGTGGCGATCAGGGTACGAATCTCGCCGGTGCGGAACGCGGCGAGAACGCGCTCGCGGTGGTTCTGCGACTTGTTACCGTGAATGGCCTCGGCGGGGATACCCGCCTTGACGAGACCCTTCACCACCTTGTCGGCGCCATGCTTGGTGCGGGTGAAAACCAGAGCGCGGTTGACCGGCTCGGATTTCAGGAGCTGGGCGAGGACGGCCGGTTTGGCGGAATGATCGACCTGGATGATGCGCTGGGTGATGCGCTCGACCGTGGAAGCGACCGGGGTCACCGCGACATGGGCCGGATCTTTCAGCATGTGCTCGGCGAGATCGGCGATGTCCTTGGGCATGGTGGCCGAGAAGAACAGCGTCTGGCGTTTGGCCGGGATCTTCGCGACGATTTTGCGGATGTCGTTGATGAAGCCCATGTCGAGCATGCGGTCAGCTTCGTCGAGGACGAGAATTTCGACCTGATTGAGCTTGAGGGCGTTGCCCTGAACCAGATCGAGCAGGCGGCCCGGTGTTGCCACCATGACCTCGACGCCCTGCATGACCGAGCGGACCTGCCGGCCCATCGGAACGCCGCCGATGGCGAGCGCGGAGGTCAGTTTGATATGGCGGCCGTAGGCATTGAAGCTTTCGAGAATTTGTCCTGAAAGCTCACGGGTCGGGCTGAGCACGAGCACGCGGCAGGTCTTGGGCTGCGGTTTGGTGCGGTTTTCCATTAGCCGGTGCAGGATCGGCAGTGCGAAGGCCGCGGTCTTGCCGGTGCCGGTCTGGGCAATGCCGACGACATCGCGTCCTGTGATGGCGATGGGAATGGTCTGGGCCTGGATAGGCGTAGGCGTGTGGTAGTTCTCTTCTTTAAGAGCACGCGAGATGGGATCGGCGAGGCCGAAATCCTGAAAAGAGGTCAAAAGAGGCACTTTCTATGAGTCATGGCGCGCGCCCGACTTCATGTCAGGTACGTCCGGGTGTCTGGGACACCCGCGTGTCTGGGGCGTCATTTGGGTTAGCTGAAGGGGCAAGCCAGAAACCGTAAACACGGGATCAGAACACGCGGCTCGCAGGGACCTGACGATTCTCAAGGTCGCGGCGAAGCTATGGAACAAGAACGCGGCGCTTTCAAGGTTTAATACGTCTTAATACGCTTCCTGACGGGTCTGGGTGGGCTCTCTTGCGCGTTAGCTGGCCCGAAATACGGTCCCCATCGCAGGCTGCAACCTCTATTCACTCTATTCAAAAGAACAGGGAACGGTGCGGGCGTCTCGGTGTTGGGTCCAAATGCAGGATATTCCACGCAAAAATAGCAGGGACTATAGCAACTGGTTCCTCGGGATCGTTTTGATCGGATTGGTGATGATGGTTGTGGGGCTCATGATGGCCACCGCCCGCTCCCAATCCTTGCGGAGCAAGCCTGCCAGTGCCGTCTTTTCAGAGCGAGGCGTTAACGGTGGCGGGCCGGTTAATGTTGACGCCAGAATGTTGTTGCCTGAGGGAACAAAATGGCAGCCCGCATCTTGGTCTGCCCAAGCATCCGGATATAGATTGCGAATGAACAGTTGATTGATCCCAGTCTCTTCTTGAGCCGCTCCGCAAAACGTAGCCCCGTATGTCTGCTGGCGGATCGATAAATCGATGAGACGCCGTTTTCCCCTTTGTACTCCCAATGGTCTCGTAATCTCCGAGTAAACGCGTGGTCCGGGTTGGTTTTTTCATCGCTGTACTTGCGCTTATCGGAGTTGTGATCTCCGGCCTTGCCGCGTTTCGGGTTTACGATCAGGAATCGTCGATCGACCGCAGCGCGCTGACTCGCGAGGTCGATATTCATGCCAACCTCATCCAGGAACGTCTCGGCGAACGGGAATTGCTGGCGCGTGTCTCGATCGGCATCTTCAAGCCGTCTTCAGTCATTTCAGCGAATGCCCTGGCCCCGCTCCGCGCCTACATCTACGCCTTCAAGACCGACTTTGTCGTTGCAAGTTGGGTTGCGCGCATCGGCCCCGCCGATTTCCAGGCGGTTCAGAATGAACTGAAACGGTCCGGCTTCGGTAACCCCACCATCCGTGGTTTCAACGATATGCCGGCAGACCTGTCGGCCATTCGCGAGCCGGTCGATATTTTGATGGATGTCGAGCCGCAGAACGACAAGACCTCAGCATTCCCCGGCCGGATCGTTGACCAGCACCCCATCATTGGGCCGATGATTCAACAGGCGATGCAAAGCGGCGCCCCCGCATCCTCCAACCCGATCGAGCTGTTCGGCCGCGGCGGTCAGCTCGGAATCGTACTCGCTGCGCCGGTGTTCAAGGAAGGCACCAAGACGGTGATCGGCTTCATCACCATCTCTTATCGCCTGGCCTCCCTGATGCTTTCCAACGACGACTTGTCGCTGTTCGCGGTCAGTCTGACCGATCCGCGTTCTTCGGGCGACGAGCTGGGCCTCGACTCGAGCGGTGAAATCGAGCTGTTTTCAACGGCCAGCAGGACGATGCGGCCGCTGACCCGCAAGGTGACGTTCGGCGGGCGCGAATGGACGCTGAATTATTATCCCAAAACCAACTCAACCGAGCGCGCTCGCGAACTGGCCTATATCGTGGCGCTGATCGGCGCGTCGTTGACCACCATCGTGTGTGGCTTGTTCGGCTACGTGTCCTACAACAACGTCCGGCTGAGCCGGGAAGTCGAGGCGCGGATCGGTTTCGAGCGCCGGCTGACGGCGGTGATCGACGAACTCAATCATCGCGTCAAGAACATCCTGGCCGTGATCCAGTCGATCGTGACACGCACCTTGCGGCATGGCAGCGATATCGACGTCGCGCGAGAGCTTCTGATCGGGCGCATCCACGCAATGTCGAACGTGGTCACGCTGCTTAGCGACAGCCAGTGGCAGGGTGTGAAGCTCAAGGGCCTTTTCGAATCCCGCGCCATTCCTCACGCCGACCGTATCGCGATCGACGGGCCGGACATCACGGTCAGCGCGCGTGCCGCGCAAAGCCTGTCGCTGTTGTTCTTCGAACTCGCCTCGCATTCGGACGAGGGCCTGTCGCTGGTCGGAAAGCATCCTCACATCGTCGCCAACTGGACCGTCACCGGACAGGGCCATGACGAGATTTTCAGTTTCCGCTGGGAGGAGTTCAACACCAGCGTGGCCACGCGGCGGCCAGATAGCGATTTCGGCATAGTGCTGCTCGACCGCGTCGCGCCCGAGGCGCTGGGGGGCACCTCGAAACGCTATTTCACCGATGTCAGCTACGTCTATGAATTGACCGCACCGATGGTGACGGTGGTCGACGAACATGAGATGGACCGCACCGGCCGCATTGCCGGTTCGGTGTAATCGTCAAGGTTCTGCGGATTGCTGGCGTTGCGTCGAATGGATCAGCTTCCGCCGCCACCGCCGATGACGGCACGGATGGTGCTGTCGGGTCCAAAATCCTCGGCGCTGTCGACGTAGAGCATCGCGCTCAGTTTCGAGCGGGCGCGATTGACGCGGCTCTTGATCGTGCCCACGGCGCATCCGCAGATCGCGGCGGCATCCTCATAGGAGAACCCCGAGGCTCCCACCAGGATCAACGCCTCGCGCTGGTCCTGAGGCAGCTTGTCGAGCGCCGTGCGGAATTCCTCGAACTCCAGATGCGAGCTTTGCGCCGGCTGCGACTTGAGGGTTTTCGAATAGCTCCCCTCGGCGTCCTCCACCTCGCGCCGCCGCTTGCGGTAGTCCGAGCGGAATAGGTTGCGCAGGATGGTGAACAGCCAGGCTGGCAGATTCGAGCCGGGCTGAAACGAGTCGATATTGGCCAGCGCGCGCAGCAGCGTTTCCTGCACCAGATCGTCGGCGCGGTCGCTCTTGCCGCTGAGCGAGATCGCGAACGCGCGCAGGGAAGGCACGGCCGCGAGGATGTCGTCGCGAAGGGAATCAGTGAGAGGCATCAGTCCCTCCCGGTTTTCTGAGCCGTTCCCCCGGTGGCAGATCCCGGCGTGGCTTCAGGTGCATCGAGTTGACGCAGAAGATCGGCGAAGCGATCGGGGATGCCCTGTTTGACGACGTCGTCATACATGGCGCGCAACTGATGGCCGATCCGGGCCTGGATCTCGGCGTTCAAGCCACCGGTTTTGCCCGCCCCGGGTTTGTTGGCTGGAGGCTTGCTTTCATTCATGGCGTGATCCGGTTTTCCCCATGGAGCTAAGTCCTTTATTTTACTTATGTTTTATTGGCGTGCCATATTTCTTGAGCCTGTCATGTGAGGCGTCAATTCACGGCCCAATAGAAAGTTCCAGAGCCATGGAACTTTTATCACGATTGGGCGTAGATAGGATCATGGCTTCCGGGAGGGGTATCAACGGCCCCTCCGAAGGTTTGGGGCTGTGTCACTGACCAACGATTGGAGGGGGAATGTCCCGATCTCAGCTCGTTGCTGAACATCTGCCGCTGCTACGCCGTTACGCCCGTGCCTTGACGGGCAGTCAGGCGTCCGGAGACGCTTATGTCGCCGCCATGCTGGAGGCGTTGCTGCAGGATCAGTCCTTGCTCAACGAAAAGCATGGGCCGCGCGCCGGCCTGTTCCACCTGTTCACCCAAATCTGGAATTCGGTGGCGATCAATGACAATGGTGAGCCAGTGACGCAAGCGGCGTCCGAGCGACGCTTGTCGAACATCACACCGCTGGCGCGCCAGGCTTTCCTGCTTCTGTCGCTTGAGGGGTTTTCCGAGGAGGAAGTCGCCTACATCCTCGACACCAATGTCACCGAGATTCGTGCGCTGACCGACGCTGCGGGCCGTGAGCTTGCCGCCGAGATCGCGACTGACGTGCTCATCATCGAGGATGAGACCTTCATCGCGATGGACCTCGAAAGCCTGGTGAAGAATCTCGGCCACAACGTCATCGGCGTCGCGCGCACCCACACCGACGCCATCGCGCTTGCCAAGACCAAACAGCCCGGCCTGATCCTTGCCGACATTCAGCTTGCCGACGGCAGTTCGGGGCTCGACGCCGTCAACGAGTTGTTGCGGACTTTCGAGGTGCCGGTGGTGTTCATCACCGCTTATCCGGAACGTTTTCTGACCGGCGAGCGCCCCGAGCCGGCGTTCCTGATTTCCAAACCATTTCAGCCCGCGATGGTCTCCGCCGTCGCGAGTCAGGCGCTGTTTTTTCAGCGCAATTCGCGCAACCGCAACCAGAGAGCCGCGGCGTCGTAAGACGGCCATATCATTCCACAGGAATAGAGTCCGGGTGCCTCGTGTGCCCGGACTTTTTCTTTGATGGCGGATACTGGCGCCGGACGGGATTATCTGAAGTCTGGCCGCCGCCACCGGAACAATAAGGTTTGCGGCCCGTTAACTTGCAGATTACTTCACGCGAGTAACAGCCATGGTTCAGATCACTTCAGGAGTTATGGGAGCGGTCGCCGCGACATTGGCGTTCGGTGCCGTTCATCTGGAAGTCGCCGCCGGCAACGATTTGCTGGGGCCGCGCGGTCTGGTTTCATCGCAGGATTCTTTTCAGGATGCGTCTCAGAATACGTCGAATCCTGCTGCTGCAGATCCGATTGCGTCCAGCGTCAATCGCGCGGCGAAGTCGGATCGGATCGGCGCACCGGCCGGCTCCGACAGCGTCACGCTGTCGTTCGGTTTGTCCGGTGTACCCGCCACCTCGATCATGATGCGGGTGCCGGTGAAGGGCGTGGCATCGCCGCCTCAGGTCAACGATTCACAGGCGAAGAATACCACGCCCCGACATGGACAAATGGTGGCATGCGAGCCTTCCGTCAGCGTATTGACGCAGGTGGCGCGTCAGCTTCACGCTTCGCGTTGTGTGACGTAAATCGCCAGCCTGACTGAATTAACAAACGCGGCATAAAAAACGGCGGCATGAAATACCGCCGTTTTCTTGCGCGAGTTTCCTCGATCATTCGTCTATAATTATTCGCCTTGGTCCGGTTCGCTGCTGCGATGCCGCTGCGACATGAGGCCGAACGCGACGCCGCCAATGGCGAGCAGCGGGATCAGCCGCTTGACCCCGACCGAGCGCATGACCTGTAACCCCACTGCCAGTACCATCGGGTCGCTGAGCGCGATGTGCAGCGCCGACTTTTCTTCCTCGACCGGTTTGCGGCGCGCCCTGCGCTTGCCGACCGCGTAACAGATGGCGACCAGCAATGTCGCGGTGAAAAACACCGCCGCGCCGGCAAGGCATGCATTGAACAGGCCGTAGCGATCCAGCGCGTACACGAATGCCGCCGCGCATAAAAAGCCAAGGGTCACGAACGAGCAGACCGCGACGCCGAGGGCGAAAGACGTCAGCCGAATGGCCATGCCGGTGCTGTCCTTGATATCTTCGATCATTTTCTGCAACATCGAACCCGGCCCTCAAATCAATTGCTGATGAAACGGCGGTATTGGTACTCGCCGATACCCTTGGTCGCATTTAAAAACCGCAGTGAAACTTTTACCGGCGCCAATTTTGACTTGCGCCGATTCTTATTTGCGCCAAGTCTTATTTGCGCCAGGTGACGCCGATCAGAAAGCCGAGGCCGATGGCGAGGCCGACTGCAGCCAGCGGCCGCTGGTGAATGGCATCTTCCAGCGATTCCTCCATCGTCTCCGCCGCATCGGTGGCGGCATCGAGCGCGGCGCTGCCGCGCGAACTGGCTTCGGACATCAGCGAATCCACATTCGCGCGGGCTTGCTTATAGCCCTGACGGGCCTGCTTCTGCGCGGTGCCGGTGAAGGCGTTCAGAGCCTCGGTGATCTGGTCTGCGAGCGCTGAAATATCGTTTTTCACGGAATCAACATCCTTCTGAAGGCGATCATAGGTGGTTTTGTCAGTCATGTTTTTCATCGCGTCTTCACCTTCGCTGCTCGACATCAAAAACTCCTGGAAAGCGGGGTTGCGTGCTGCACAAACGTCGCTGGAACCGGATGGTTCCACCGGCTGCGATGATCGTCCGCGCGGCCTTTGCCGCGCATTGATCGGCATCAATAGCCTTGGATAAAAGCGAAATTCCTGCAGGCCCGAGCTTGAGGAACTGCGCGGGTGTTCGGGTGTTGGTCTGACGGCCGGCATCGGGATGCGCGGTCATCGCAGCGGACGGGACGATGAACGGCAGCACCAATATATCGAGCTCAGCGGTGGACGGGTCGAGACAATTCGACGCGAATGCTTCGTGCCTGTGCAAGGCCGCGGCAACCAGCGGATCAGGTCGTAAGACGGCGCTGGCCGCTTGCCGGAAGTTCATTAAGGGCGTTGCTCTAGATCGAGCCAGCATTCGCAAAGGTGAATCATGGCTAGCTTGTCTTTGAAACGCAGGATGGCGGCATCGGCCGCCCTTGTGGCGCTGCTGCTGACCGGCCCGCGCGCCGAAGCGGGCGATTTCCTGTCTTCGCTGTTCGGTGCCTTTACCCAGCCTGCGCCGCAGCCGGCGCGGGCGCTGCCTTATGCGTCCGAACCTGCCGCATCCGGGCCGGTCGATCCCGGTACGCCGAACGCATTTTCGCACGCTGCGGCAGGCGGAATGGCCTATTGCGTGCGGACCTGCGATGGCCGCTATTTTCCGGTTCCGGCGGGCGGCGGGCAAAGCCGGGCTGCGATCTGCAAGAGCTTTTGCCCGGCGAGTGAGACCAAGGTGTTTACCGGCAGCACAATCGATAATGCGTCTGCCAGCGACAGCGGAAAATCGTATTCATCGTTGCCGAATGCGTTTCGCTATCGCACCGAGCTTGTCAGCGGATGCACTTGCAATGGCAAGGACAGCGGCGGTCTCGCGCATATCAAGGTCGAAAGCGATCCCACCTTGCGGAAGGGCGATCTCGTGGCCGCAGCGACAGGCATGCTTGTCGCCAGTCGCGGCAGCGAACGGCGCGATAGTACCGCTAGCCATGGTGCAACGCGGTTGACTCTTGGCCGCTTGCCTGTTGTCGCTGCGCAATAGCTAATTGCAAGAATCTGGGTTAATCGTTCATTGAGCAACGCACGTTTATAACGCTCACGTGGGTGGACCGGCAGCGACGCGAGACGGAATGTCACAAAAGGTCAAAGCTGAACGGCCATATTCGCCCCGCGCTTCGGATCATTCGTTGTTGGACGCATTGGCGATCCGGAAGTGCCGCAGAGGTTTGTAATGCGTGTTCCAACGTGCCGGACGGTGAGCGCGGCGGCCGCTTTTATTCTGACCTTGTCATGTCTTCCGGTAGCGAATGCTGGACCGCGCGATTTTTTCTCGACCATATTCGGTAATTCCGAACCGGCTCCAGCGACATCAACAACAAAAAGCGGTTCATCGGACGCGATGAATTATTCCAATCCGCTTTCCGATCTGTTCGGATTGACCCCGCCAAAACGGGTCTATATCTCGCGCTCCGATTCCTTTTGCGTCCGCACCTGCGACGGCCGCTATTTCCCTGTCGTCGCCCGCGACGGACAAAGTACCGCCGACGCCTGCCACAGCTTCTGCCCCGCGAGTGAAACGAAGATTTTCAGGGGCTCCTCGATCGACAACGCTTCGAACGAGCAGGGCAAATTGTACTCCGCTGTTCCGAACGCGTTTCGTTACCGCAACGAATTGGTGCCGGGCTGCACCTGCGGCGGCAGCGGCCCCGGTGGGCTGGCCTCGGTCAGGATCGAGGACGATCCGACGCTTCGTACCGGCGACATCGTCGCGAGTGCGGATGGCCTGATGGTCGTGAGCGACCGTGGCCGTAACGGTTCTCTTAAATTAAAGCCCGCTTCGAATTCGGTGCGCGCACAATACAGGCGCCGTCCGGCGGTCGCGGTACGTTAAACGCTGTTCCTGAAGCGGAACTAATCCCCCGCATCGCTGTTGACTTTGGGTAAATCGCGCGCAAATCCGAGCCGCGGTCATTTAACCTGTTTTTATCGGGGGCACGCCATGTCTTTGCTCATCAGCATTCTCATCACCTTCGTGGTGATTATTCTCGTGCTTTATCTGGTCAATATCCTGCCCATCGACAGTCGGGCGAAGCAGATCATCCGCGTCGTCGTCATCATCATCGGCGTTCTGTCACTGCTTAAATATATCGCGGTGTTTTAGAGCATGATCCGGAAAAGGGGATCCCGGTTTTCCGAAAAGATAATGCCCAACCAAACATAATAAAAATCCCGGTCAGTTTCTGACCGGGATTTTCGTTGCCTGATTTGAAAACATCTAGCGGCCAAGTTCAGCCGCTTTCACTTCCTTGCGCCGGGCATGCAAGATGAACTCGGTGTAGCCGTTGGGCTGTTCGCGTCCCTTGAACACCAGATCGCACGCCGCCTGGAAGGCGATGCCATCGAAATCCGGCGCCATCGGCTTGTAGAGCGGATCGTTCGCGTTCTGCCGGTCGACCACCGCCGCCATTCTCTTAAGGGATTCCATCACCTGTTCGGCGGTGACAACGCCGTGGTGCAGCCAGTTGGCCAGATGCTGGCTGGAGATGCGCAGGGTCGCGCGATCTTCCATCAGGCCGACATCATGGATATCAGGCACGGTCGAACAGCCGATGCCCTGGTCCATCCAGCGCACGACGTAACCCAGAATGCCCTGGCAGTTGTTGTCGATTTCCTGCTTCACGTCTTCCGGCGACCAGTTCGAGTTCGACACCGGAATGGTCAGCAGGTCCGTGAGCTTGGCGCGGGCGCGGCCCTTCAGTTCGCTCTGGCGCGCATGTACATCGACCATGTGATAATGCAGCGCGTGCAGCGTTGCCGCAGTCGGCGAGGGCACCCAGGCGGTATTGGCGCCTGCCTGCGGATGCGCGATTTTCTGTGCCATCATGTCGGCCATCGCTTCCGGCGCGGCCCACATGCCCTTGCCGATCTGGGCGTGGCCGGGTAGGCCGGTGAGAAGACCCATGTCGACGTTCCAGTCTTCATAGGCCCGGATCCAGGCGGTCGTTTTCATCTCGGTCTTGCGGATCATCGGGCCGGCTTCGATCGACGTGTGAATCTCGTCGCCGGTGCGGTCGAGGAAGCCTGTGTTGATGAAGAACACACGCGAGGCGGCGTTCTGGATCGCGGCCTTCAGATTGGCGCTGGTGCGCCGCTCCTCGTCCATGATGCCGATCTTCAGCGTATTCTGCGGGATCGAGAGCATTTTCTCGATCCGCCCGAACAGCTCGGCCGCGAAGGCGACTTCTTCCGGGCCGTGCATCTTCGGCTTGACGATATAGACCGACCCGGCGCGGCTGTTACGCTTGATCTTCAAATCATGGAGCCCCAGTAGCGCGGTGATGGCCGCGTCCAGAATGGTCTCCGGGATTTCATGGCCGGCTGCGTCCAGAACGGCGTCGGTGTACATGTGCATGCCGACATTGCGCACCAGCAGCAGGCTGCGTCCGTTCAGTTTTTTCTCAGCTCCGTCGGGAGCCTTGTAGACGCGGTCGGGATTGAGCTTGCGCACCATCTCCTTGCCGCCCTTGGTGAAGTTGGCGGACAACGTGCCATTCATCAGGCCGAGGGCGTTGCGATAGATCAGAACCTTGTCTTCGGCATCGACGGCCGCGACGCTGTCTTCCATGTCGAGGATGGTGCTGATCGCGGCCTCGATGATCATGTCGGACACGCCGGCCGGATCGTTCTTGCCGATCGTGCGGGCGCGGTCGATTTTCACGTCGATGTGTAGGCCGTGGTTGACCAGAAGGATGTTCGACGGCGAAGCCGCATCGCCAAGATAGCCGGCGAACTGCTTGAGATCTTTCAGAGTGGTTGTCTGGCCGTTGGCGAGCTTGATCGCCAGCGCGCCGCCTTCAACGGTGTAGGCGACAACGTCGGCGTGCGAGCCGGCGGCGAGCGGCACCGCCTGATCCATGATGGTCTTGGCCCGCGCGATCACCCGGCTGCCGCGAGTCATGTTGAAGGGTTTGCCGCGCTCGCCTTCCGCGAAGGGAACAGCGTCGGTACCGTAGAGCGCATCGTACAAACTGCCCCAGCGGGCGTTCGCGGCGTTTAGCGAATAGCGCGCATTGGTCAGCGGCACGACGAGCTGCGGTCCGCAGATGCGCGCGATCTCGTCATCGACATTCGCGGTCGAGACCTGCTGGGTCGGCGGCTCCGGCAGCAGATAATCGATCTCTTTCAGGAACGCCATGTAGGCGTCCATGTCGAACCGCTTGCCTTTGTTGGCGCGATGCCAGTCGTCGATCCTGGCCTGAAGCGCGTCGCGCTTCTCCAGCAGGGCTTTGTTTTTCGGAGCGAGATCGCGCAGCACGTCTGCGAGACCGCTCCAGAATGTTGCGGATGAAATTCCGGTGCCGGGCGTGGCTTCCTTCTCGACAAAATCATACAGAACGGGCGCGACCTGCAGGCCGCCGGCATCGATGCGTTTCATTGCAAAATGTCTCACGGAAGGCCCACACGCGCTTTTTCCGGAAACTGGAACGCGCGCGGGCAAAAAAGCCAACATTCAGAATGGTTTTAGCGCCAAAGCCGCGTCGATGAGAAGCGTTTTGCTGCATAGCACATATAATACCAATGGCCAGTTCGCGGCGGCGTTCACGCCGGAAACGCATCAAAACGCGATGTCAAAAATGTTTGTCAAACTTGTGTGACGGGAGCAGCGCTTACACTGGCCGTTTCGGCTCGCCGCTTCGCGTCTCCATGCGCTCGACCACAACCTTGATGATGATGGTCAGGAAGGCGACGGCGGTGAGCACGGTGGCGGCGGCGAATGCGCCGGCGACATTGTAGTCCTGATAGAGCAACTCGATCTGCAGCGGCAGTGTCGTGGTCTGGCCGCGGATATTGCCGGAGACGACGGACACCGCGCCGAACTCGCCCATCACGCGCGCATTGCACAGGATGGCGCCATACACCACGCCCCATTTCACATTCGGCAGCGTCACCCGCCAGAAGGTCTGCACCCCCGACGCACCCAGCGTCACGGCGGCTTCCTCCTCGTCGGTGCCCTGAACCTGCATCAGCGGAATGAGTTCGCGGGCGACAAAGGGCGCGGTGACGAACAGGCTGGCGAGAAAGATTGCCGGCAGCGCGAACATCACCTTGATGCCGAGCTGGTCGAGCAACGGCCCGAACAGCCCCTGCGATCCATAGACGAACAGATAGGCGACACCGGCGACGATCGGCGAGATCGAATAGGGCAGCTCGATCAGCGCGATCAGAAATGTGCGGCCGGGAAAATCGTACTTCGTCACCGTCCATGCCGCGGCCAGTCCGAACAGGATATTGGCCGGCACCACGAGCAGCGCGGTGAGCAGCGTCAGCATGATGGCGTGCAGCGTGGTCGGCTGGGTCAGGTTCTTGAAAAACACGCCGACGCCTGACGCCAGACCGGACGTCACGATCAGCGCCAGCGGTACCACCAGAAACAGCAGCGATATAATGAGCACGACGCCGAGGACGAGCGGGCGGGCGACCGGCCCGCCGCCGACCGGGGCCTGCATCCATTCCGCCTGACGGCTGCGGGTGAACAGATCGGACATCATATCTCGCCGTGCCCCAGATAACGCAGATGCCAGGCCTGAATGAGATTGGTGACGATCAGCATCACGAACGCCATCAGCAGCATGATCGAGGCGATAGCGGCGGCCGCCTGATAATTGTATTCCTCAAGCCGGATGAAGGTCAGCAGTGCGACAATTTCGGTGCGCAGCGGCTGGTTGCCGGCGATGAAGATCACCGCGCCGAATTCGCCGAGGCTGCGCGCGAAGGCGAGCGAGCAGCCGGCGAGGAAGGCCGGGAAGATCGAGGGAAAAATCACCTGCCAGAGAATTTGCAAATCGCTGGCGCCAAGCGAGCGACCGGCTTCCTCCACTTCCGTGCCGAGATCGGCGATCACCGGCTGCACCGTGCGCACCACGAATGGCATGCTGGTGAACGCCATCGCCACAGCGATACCGAGCGGGGTGTAGGCGACGGTGATGCCGAGATCGTCGAGCGGCGCTCCTAACCATCCATTCTTGGCGAACAGCGCAGTCAGTGCGAGACCGGCGACCGCGGTCGGCAGCGCGAAGGGAATATCGACAAGCGCGTCGAGAATGCGCTTGCCGGGAAATTCATAGCGCGCCAGCACCCAGGCCAGCAGCAGACCGTAGACCGCGTTGAACAGCGTCGCCACCAGTGCCATCGACACCGTGACCCGGATGGAGGCGAGGGTGCGCTGTGAGGACACGATCTCCCAGAATCCGGCAAGGCCGATGCCCGATGCTTTGAATAAAAGCGCGCCGAGTGGCAGCAGCACGATGGCGCCGAGATAAAGCAGCGTTGTGCCAAGAGCCAATCCGAAACCTGGGATCACGCGGCGTCGCAAATTCAGACTCTCATGAAAAAGGTGCGCGCTTCAGCCCGCGCACCGGCCATTTAGACGTTCTTGATCGCGATGTAACGATTGTATTACCGTCCCGCGCCGAAAAGCTGATCCAGTTTTGCGCCCGGATTGAGATGATCGGTGTTGATCTTGTCCCAGCCGCCGAACTCCTGCTCGACGGTCACGAGCTTGACGTCCGGGAACTTGTCCTTGAACTTCGCCGCGACGGTCTTGTCGTTCACGCGGTTGTATTGCTTGGCGAGAATGGTCTGGCCTTCCGGGGTGTAGAGGA
>JAIERI010000132.1 GCA_019747015.1 Xanthobacteraceae bacterium | reverse complement strand
GTCATGGGCTTGGGACGCGAGACATCGCCGAACAGGATCGGCGGACGCACGCAGCGCGAACCGTAGCTCTGCACCCAGCCGTTCTTGGTGAAGGCGAAACCGGAGAGCTGTTCGCTGAAATACTGCACCATGTCGTTGCGCTCGAACTCGCCATGCACCAGCACGTCGAGGCCGATCTTCTCCTGCCAGCGGATGGTGCGCTCAGTCTCCTCGCGCAGGAATGTGTTGTAGTCGGCGTCGTTCATCGTGCCCTTCGTGTGGGCGGCGCGGGCTTTGCGGACCTCGCTGGTCTGCGGGAACGAACCGATGGTGGTGGTCGGAAACACAGGCAGCTTGAATTTCGTACGCTGCGCCTTCGCGCGAACCGCGAACGGGCTCTTGCGGTTGGACATGTCGGGCGTAATTGCCGCAACGCGCTCGGCCACCGCATGGTTGTGAACTTTCGGCGAGGCCTTGCGCGCAGCAGAAGCGGTGGCCGATGCATCGAGTTCCGCCTTCACACCGGCGCGACCGCCGGCCAGCGCCTGACCGAGCGTGGACAGTTCGCTCATCTTCTGCAGCGAGAAAGCCAGCCAGCTTTTGACGTCGGGGTCGAGACCGGTTTCCGCGTCGAGATCAATCGGCACGTGCAGCAGCGAACAGGACGGCGCGATCTCGATCCTGTCCTTGCCTCGTTGCGCGACCACCGCCTCGATGCGGTCGAGAATAGCTGGCAGATCGGCGCGCCAGATGTTGCGGCCATCGATCACGCCGAGCGACAGCACGATATCCGCCCTGACCGCCTGCAGAACTTCGTCGAGTTGTTCCGGCGCGCGGATCAGATCGAGATGCAGACCGGCTACCGGCAACGATAAGGCAACATCGAGATTGTCGCCGAGCGCGCCGAAATAGGTGTTCAGCATGATCTTGATCCGGGGCACTTCGCGCGCGATCGCACTATATGCCTTCACCAGCGCGTCCCGGGCGGCCGTGTCGAGATCGAGCGCCAGACACGGCTCGTCGAGCTGCACCCAGTCCGCGCCCTCAGTAGCGAGCTTCCTGAGTACCTCGACATACACCGGCACAAGGTCGTCGATCAGCGACAACGTGTCGAACGAGGCATCCTTGCTCTTGCCGATCTTGAGGAAGGTGACGGGGCCGACCAGCACCGGGCGGGTGTGATGACCGAGCGCCCTGGCTTCTCTGAATTCATCGACCGGCTTGGTCGAGGACAGTGTGAATGTCTGGCCTTTTGAGAATTCCGGCACCATGTAGTGATAATTGGTGTCGAACCATTTCGTCATTTCCTGCGCGGGCATGCCGTGATGGTGATGATGTGCGTGGCCATGCTCGCACATTTCGGCGTCCCCTTCCGAGCCGCGCGCCATCGCGAAATAGGTTTTCAGCGATACTTCGCCACCGCGCCAGCCATAGGCTTCAGGGATCGCTCCGACCATCACGCTGGTGTCGAGAACCTGATCGTAAAACGAGAAATCATTCGACGGGATCACCGTGATGCCGCGTGCTTTCTGGCGCGCCCAGTTCTCTGCACGCAGTCTGGCTGCGGTTTCAACCAGCGTCTTCTCGTCGGTTTTGCCGGCCCAGAAACTCTCCAGCACCGTCTTGAGTTCGCGGTGCGGACCGACGCGCGGCGTGCCGAGAGTGGCGACAGGAAGGGATTGGGACACGGCTGAAACCTCCATTTGCGATTGGAGGGTGGTGTGCGATTAATGCCGACTCCCCGTCAAAGGGGATGTGGCCCACTCAGGCCACGCCGTTGGGCTCGTCGGTGTCGTTGGGCCGCCCGTAAAATTGCGTGCCGAGTTCGATTGGCTCGCGGCCCATTTCGCGACGATGGGCGTTGGTATCGCGCAGCGAATAGACGCAGCCGCAATATTCCTGCTGGTAGAATTCCTCGCGCTTGCTGATCTCGATCATGCGGGCGGAACCGCCGCCCTTGCGCCAGTTGTAATCCCAGTAGGACAGGCCTTCGTACCGCGAGGCCGCGCGCGCGCCGCAATCGTTGATCTGCGCCATGTTCTTCCAGCGCGAAATGCCGAGCGAACTGGTGATGACCGGAAAGCCATGCTCATGCGCGTAAAGCGCGGTACGCTCGAAGCGCATGTCGAAGCACATGGTGCAACGGATGCCGCGCTCCGGCTCCCACTCCATGCCCTTGGCACGCGCGAACCAGTTGTCCTTGTCGTAATCGGCATCGACAAAGCCGACATTGTGCTTTTCGGCGAAGCGGATGTTCTCGTCCTTGCGGAGCAAATATTCGCGCTCTGGATGGATGTTCGGATTGTAGAAGAAGATGGTGTAGTCGATGCCTGACGCCAGCATCGCCTCCATCACCTCGCCCGAGCAGGGCGCACAGCAGGAGTGCAGCAAGACCTTGGTCTCGCCGCCGGGAGGCATTAGCTTTTTGCGCTCGCTCAGGTCCATGGGTCTCGGCCGTTGGTGTCGCCCGGTCCGGAAATACTACTCCGCGGCGCGGGGCACAATCGTCTCGACGATGGATTTGTCGAGCGCCTCGTAATCGTGCAGCCGGATTGTGGCATAAAGTTCGGCGCGGGTCTGCATCTCGGGCACCATCGCCATGGTGCCGCCGTCGCGCTTGAGGGCGGCGTAGAGCTTTTCCTGCGCCTTGTTGGCGACGCGCAGCGACGAGACCGGCCAGATCACCATGCGATAACCCATCGCCTCGAACTCCGAGGCCGGGATCAAAGGTGTCTTGCCGAACTCGGTCATGTTGGCCAGAAGCGTCACGCCCGGCAGGCGCTTGGCGACTTCCGCGAACATCTCGCGCGAGGTCAACGCCTCGGGGAAAATCGCGTCCGCGCCGGCCTCCAAATAGAGCTTGATGCGCGCCACCGCCCCATCAATGCCTTCGCTCGCCGCCGCGTCGGTGCGGGCGATGAGATAGAGATGCTTACGAGCTTTCGCGGCGGCGGCAACTTTCGCCGCCATGTCGCGCGGATCGGCGAGCTTCTTGTCGTTGAGGTGGCCGCATTTCTTCGGCAGCAACTGGTCCTCGATATGGACCGCACCGGCACCCGCGTCCTCGAAACAGCGCACCATGTTCATCACATTGAGCGCCTCGCCATAGCCTGTGTCGCCATCGACCAGCACCGGCAGGCCGCTGGCCCGCGCCACCTGACGCACGAAGAAGCAAACCTCATCGACCGTGATCATGCCGAGGTCCGGCAGGCCCATCGACGCGGTCATCGCCGCGCCCGACAGATACAGCGCGTCGAAGCCCGCATCCTTTGCCTGGATCGCCGCCATGCCGTTATGCGCGCCCGGCAACTGCAAGATGCCCGGACGTTTCAGGAGCGCACGGAAGCGGTCTCCTGCGGGAACATCCGAGAGCGAAGCGCCGATGAGATAGGACATGACGGCTTTCCTTCTGTGGTGCGCCTCAGGCGGCTTTGGTCTTGGCAGCCGATTTGCCGCGTGCCTCGATCGGCACGAACTTCAGATTTTCCGGCCCGATATAATTCGCCGAGGGGCGGATGATCTTGTTGTCGACACGCTGCTCGATGATATGCGCCGCCCAGCCCGACGTGCGGGAGATCACGAACAAGGGCGTGAACATCGCGGTCGGCACGCCCATGGCATAATACGACGCCGCGCTGAACCAGTCGAGATTGGCGAACATCTTCTTGGTCTGCGCCATCACGGATTCGATCCGGTCGGCGATCTCGAACATGCGCATGTCGCCGTTCTCGGCCGACAGCTTGCGCGCGACGTCCTTGATCACCTTGTTGCGCGGATCGGACACCGTATAGACCGGATGGCCGAAGCCGATCACGACCTCCTTGGCCTCAATACGGCGGCGGATATCGGCTTCGGCCTCGTCCGCATCGCGGTAACGCTGCTGGATTTCGAACGCGACTTCATTGGCGCCGCCGTGTTTCGGCCCGCGCAGCGCACCGATCGCGCCGGTAATCGCCGAATACATGTCCGACCCCGTGCCGGCAATGGTACGCGCGGTGAAAGTCGAGGCATTGAACTCGTGCTCGGCGTAGAGAATGAGCGAGGTGTGCATCGCGCGCTCGTGCGACACCGACGGCTTCTTGCCATGCAGCAGATGCAGGAAATGCGCGCCGATGGACTCATCGTCGGTCTCCACATCGATGCGCTTGCCGTTATGGCTGAAATGATACCAGTACAGCAGGATCGAGCCGAGCGAGGCCATCAGGCGGTCGGCGATGTCCTTGGCGCCGGGCTGGTTGTGGTCGTGCGCCTCGGGCAGCACGCAGCCGAGCATCGACACCGCCGTGCGCATCACATCCATCGGATGGGCGGCGGCGGGAATTCGCTCGAGCACGCTCTTCAATGACGAAGGAATACCGCGCAGCGCCTTCAGCTTGGCCTTGTAGGCAGTCAGTTCGGCCCGCGTCGGCAGCACGCCGTGCACCAGCAGATACGCGAT
The DNA here is from genome assembly GCA_019747015.1 of Xanthobacteraceae bacterium. Classification (GTDB taxonomy): domain Bacteria; phylum Pseudomonadota; class Alphaproteobacteria; order Rhizobiales; family Xanthobacteraceae; genus Afipia. The sequence continues at coordinate 9,554 of JAIERI010000132.1, read as the reverse complement.
CTCCTCGAATTCGCAGGTCTCCGCGACATCGAGAATGTCGTAGCCGCGATAGTGCAGATCGTTGCCGGTGACGCCTACCGTGCACAGCGCGGTGTTGCCGGCAACGACGCCAGAGAGCGCGACCGATTTCTTGGGAGCGGGTTTGGGTGTTTCCATCGATGACGTTTCCCTGTTTTCTTTATTGTCCGGCGGCGGCGCGCGCCGCTGGCGCGTTTTGCTGCCAATCGAAAATGCCGCGAGCCTTGTTCGAACCGAGCAGTTTTGCATCCACCGTGAAGGTGAGTTCGGTCAGTTCGCCGGCCTTCAGCGAAGTCAGACGCTCGACGGTCGCGATGAAGCGATCTTGCTCGGCAGTGACGATAATGCCCTCCGACAGCGTGCGGAACTTCTTGATATAGTCCGGCCGCTTGAACGGACGCGCACCGAGCGGATTGGCGTCGGCAATCGCGAGCTCGTCCTCGATCACCTTGCCGTCCTTCAGCTTGACCACGACCTTGCCGCCAAACGCCTTCTCTTTCGGATCGTGGCTGTGATAGCGGCGGGTCCATTCCTTGTCTTCGACGGTCGAGATCTTGTGCCACAGCGCAACGGTGTCCTTGCGCTGCGCGCGTTCCGGCGCATAGGAGCGCTCGTGATGCCAGCCGCCGTCTTCCAGCGCGACGGCGAAGATGTACATGATCGAGTGGTCGAGCGTTTCCCGGCTCGCCTTCGGGTCCATCTTTTGCGGATCGTTGGCGCCGGTGCCGATCACATAATGGGTGTGATGGCTGGTGTGGATCACGATGCTCTCGACTTTCGAGAGGTCGCCGATCTTCGGACCCATGCGGCGCGCGAGATCGATCAGGGCCTGGCTCTGATATTCCGCCGAATGTTCCTTGGTGTAAGTGTCGAGAATGGCGCGCTTGGCTTCGCCCTTCTCCGGCAGAGGCACGATGTATTGCGCCTTCGGGCCGCCCAGCAGCCAGGCGATAAAACCGTCTTCGCCTTCCCACGCGGGCGACGGTGCGCCTTCGCCGCGCATCACGCGGTCCACCGCCTCGATCGCCATCTTGCCCGCGAAGGCCGGCGCATAGGCCTTCCAGCTTGAAATCTCGCCCTTGCGCGATTGGCGCGTGGTGGTGGTGACGTGCAGCGCCTGCTGAACGGCCTGATAGATAATTTCGGTCGGCAGCTTGAGCAGCGTGCCGATGCCCGCCGCGGCCGAGGGACCAAGATGGGCGATGTGATCGATCTTGTGTTCGTGCAGGCAGATGCCCTTCACCAGATCGACCTGAATCTCGTACCCCGTCGCAAGGCCGCGCACGAGGTCGGCGCCCGACAGGCCGACATGCTGCGCGACCGCAAGAATGGGAGGAATATTGTCGCCGGGATGCGAATAATCGGCGGCCAGAAACGTGTCGTGGAAATCAAGCTCGCGCACCGCGACGCCATTCGCCCATGCCGCCCATTCCGGCGAAATACGCTGGCTCTTGGCTAGGCCGAACACGGTTGAGCCCGGCACGAACGGATGTGCCTCCGCCTGCGCCCGCGCGCTCGCCACCGGACGCCGGGCAACGGAAGCAGCAGCCACCGAGGCATTGTCGATGATGCGGTTGCCGATCATCTCGACGACATCGGCTTCAACTGCCACCGGATCGGACGCGACCTCGGCGATCTTCCAGGCCAGCTGATCGGCCCGCGCCAGAGGCTCGGCCGACTTGTACGTGCGAACGGTATGCTGCTTCACTGAGTGTGTCCCTTACTTGGCTGTTTCCGTGGCCGCTTGATGCGCGGCGTTCTTCTCGATGGCAATGGGCCGGCCGTCCTTGTTGACGGCGACCATCTCAAACGTTCCATGCACGACGCGTTTGCGTGCGCCATTGGCAACATCCTCGCGGACGATCTCGACCTCGATTGTCATCGAGCTTCGTCCCGCACGCGCGACGCGGCCAATGATCTCGATCACTTCGCCGACCTTCACCGGCTCGGTGAATTCGACATTCTCACTGCGCGCCATCACGACGTTGCATCCGGCGTGGCGTGCGCCAGCCAGGAAAGCGGCCTTCGCCATCAACGCCAGAGCCGTACCGGCGAACAGCGTGCCGTAATGGTTGGCGTGTTCGGGAAACACGACTTCGGAAAAGCGTGTTTCGGGCATGGCGGGTGATTGCGGCGGAGAAAATGACATGGATTTGGGTTCCGGACGGATGCTGTCGTTCCGCCGAGCCGAACATTATCGGCCCGAAAACACGTTGGGAATGCCATAAATAGTATAGTTCTACGCGGCAAGACGCGACATCCCGCCCGGCGCGCAGGGCAGCCATCCAACGCGGTCCGCAAACACGTGGAATTTGGAATGCCACACGCCGAACAATAGTGGCGTTGAATGCCGATTGCCATTTGAACCTGAGCCAGTGCCATCCGACCAATACGCAGTCCCATACTTAAAGCGGTAAGCCGGTCCGGGGACCGGCGATGGAGAATTTCAGATGTTTGATGTCATGCGCGCAAACCTTGCTTCGGCGAGGCTGCATCTGTTGCCGGTTGTCGGATGTATCGTCATAGCATGCGGGTCCGTCGATTGCCGCGCCGCGGATCGGCGGGTTGACGTGACCCAATTGCCGCGCCTTGCCGGCGCCATTGACACCTCCTCCGACCCCACGCCGGAGTCGATCACCTACGACGCACCAGGATCGGTGAAAGAGACCGTTGCGGCCTCCCGCAAACTGCTCGCCGACAATGGCTGGATTTTCTACGTCGCTCCGCTGGAGGATTCCCAAGGCACGTCGTTGTACTTCAAGAAAGGACAACAGGGCCTGCTTGTGCTTTTCACGATGGCTGGCGGCAAGGCCGACCGATCGAGCGTGAATTATCGCGCCAACACGCTTAACACCGATTTGCCTATCCCCTCCTCGGCGACCGATGTGGTGTTCGATGCCAATCGGCCGTATCTCAATTGCGTCGCGGCCGGATCGGTTGACGCGGCCCTCGTCTTTTTCGACCAGAGCCTGATTGCATCCGGGTGGTCGCAACTGTCCGCGTCCGATATCGCGGCGCGTTTTCCGGACGCCAAACTGGATACAGCCGCAGAGAGCGCCGGGCTCAGGTATTATGGACGCGATGCGCAGAAGCCGGTCGTGCTGGCGTTGCAACGTGTTTCGGACGACAAGACCAGCGTTGAGATCAAGGTCGCGCCCTTCGCGTTGCCGAAGACTCTCGAATTCGGCGACGACTCCTATGGTCTGCCGACGCCAAGCCGGATCAAGTCCACCTCCCGCATCAACGGCGAGACACGCCGCGAGTTGAACGCCACCATTCCCGCCGAGGTCGACACGGTGCTGGCGTTCTACCGGCAGGAGCTTGCGAAGCGCAACTGGACGGAACAAAGCGGCGGCGCAGCCATCGCGCCCAACACCGTCCTGCTGTCCTTCTCGTCGCCGGAAGAAAGCGGCGTGCTGAAGCTCGGCCGCAAATATGACCTCACCACCGTCAACTTCGTGGCGCAGGTTCTGCCCTCGGCGCTGGCGGCGCGGGCCAAGGCGAAACAGGAAGCGTCCGACAAGTTCTTCAAGGACGCGGAAGAAAGCGCACGCGCGCTGATCGCCGAAGACGCCAAGCGCGTAAGCGCGATGCCCGCGGCCGGCGCGGCGGCGACGCTGAATCCGCTGCGCGACAACGTCACCCCGATTCCGCTGCCCGACACCGCCTCCGACATCGACTTCGACGGCGACGAAGGCAAGCTCGAATTCAGCTCCGCCTCGAGCGTGCAGGCGGTTGCGGGATTTTTCCGCACGCAATTGAAGGCGCTGGGCTGGAAGAGCCAGCCATCGGTGATCAACCAGCCGAACATGGCGGTGATGGAATTCTCCAAGGGACAAAGCTCGCTTTCGCTCACCGCCATGCAGCTCGGTCCGAAGGTGAATGTTTCTGCGACCGGCTCGGGTCTGAAGAAAGCGGAGGGCCAGCCATCGGTCGCGCAGAATTCCGCTGACAGCTCGGCGGCAGCAAACACAAGCAGCGAGCCGCTCGAAGCCGACAGCGAGTCCGCGTTGCCGGTGCCCAAGCAACACACGCTCAGCGCACCCGGCGCATGGAGCATGCCGGGCGGAAGTCCGTTTCGCCGTGAACTTGACGCAACCGTTCCGGCAAATCTCGATGCTGTTCTCGCGTTCTATCGCAAGGAACTGACAAAGCGCGAATGGAAAGAACTTTCGCAGGGCGCCGTGGTAAAGTCCGACAAGGTCGTGCTTGCATTTACTTCGCCCGATGGCCCGGCCGTGCTGAAGCTCGGACGCGGCAACGGCGAGACCAGTGTCAATCTCGTACAGAAAAATCCTGTTGAAGCCGGCAAAGCGGGAATCGCCCCGGCCTCAGGTCAGGTCAAGGTAATGTTCGGAAACATGGGCAATTCCGAAGCAGCGATTTCCATCAACGCCCAGACCATCAAGATCGCGGCGGGTGTCGGTGGCCCGGCAACGCCGAAGGGACCGACGATTGAATTGCCGCCGGGCAAATACAAATACGCGCTGCTGGTCGCGGGCCGCGCGGTTCAGAACGCCGAGCTTGAGGTCGCCGCGGACGACACCTGGGGTTTGATGGTGGCACCTGTCGGCAATCAGGTGATGGCGCTTCAGATGTACTGATACGCACCCTCAGCAATCGACCAGCATGAAGGCGCTGACCGACGCGCAGATGCTCGCCATCGCCGCGACGATCAATGCGACATGAAATGCGGAAACCAGTTGCGCGCCTTCCGCCGCCAGAACCGCACCGAGAAGTGCCGTCGCGATCAGGCCACCGATCCGCGCGACGGCACTGTTGAATCCCGAGGCCGAGCCGGTGTGCCGTGCATCGACCGAGGTCAATACGGCCGTGGTCAGCGGCGCGACCGCGCAGCCCATGCCCAAGGCAAGCACGACAATCGCAGGTAGAATATCCGTCCAGTAATTGGGGGCCGTTCCGATACGCAGCATCAGCAAAAATCCCGCAGCCACCGCGATGGGTCCGGTGCCCAGCAATAGACGGGAGCCGAAATGGCCGGCAGCGGCGCCTGCCACAGGCGACATCGCGGCAAGCACCAGAGGCAGCGGCAGTAACGCCGCGCCTGCCTGCGCCGACGAGTAGTGTGCCGCCACGATCAGAACGTAAGGCAGCAGCACGATCAGCGCGCCCAAAGCTCCATAAAGAAAGAGCGTGAGCAGCGTCAGCCCGACGAAACTTCTGGATGCGAATAAACTCAGCGGCATCATGGCGCGATCGCCGCCGCGTTTCTCGACATGGATAAACAGAGCAAACAACGCAAGGGCAACGGCCATTGTCGCCATCGCCGCAAGAGTCCAGCCACTCTTGCCGGAGCCGACGGTCAGGGCCCATGTCAGACCGCCCAATGTAAGCGTTGCGAGAATGCCACCGGCGATATCGAGTGGCATGTCGCCATTGTCGCTATCACGCGGCACGTATCGCCAGGCCAGCCAGATCGCGGCCGCCGCCAGCGGCACGTTGATGAGAAAGATTCCACGCCAGCCGCCAAGATCGATCAGCCAGCCGCCGAAAATCGGACCGACCGCAGCCGCGACCGCGCCTGTGGAAGCCCAAAATCCAATCGCGCGGCCTTTTGCCGCCCCGGAAAATGTCTGACCGAGAATGGCAAGACTGTTCGGCATCAGGATCGCCGCCGCGACACCTTGCGCGAAACGGCCCGCAAACATCGTGACAAGATCCGGCGCGCAGGCGCAGGCTATCGAGGCGAGCGCGAACAATGCGACACCCGCGATCAGCAAACGCCGGCGGCCGTAGCGGTCACCCGCCGCGCCGCCAAGCAACACCAGCGCGCTCAGCGGAAGAAGATAGGCGTTGATGATCCATTGCTGCGCAGCCGCGTCGGCATCGAGGCTGCGTCCGATCACCGGCAGTCCGACATTGACGACTGAGCCGTCGACCATTGCGAGACTGGATGCGAGGATCGTGGCGATCAGCACCCAATGCGGTTTCAAAACAGCCGGCCCGCCGTCAATCGAACGCGCCGCCTTGGAATCGCGATTGATAGGAACCGCTTTGGTCATGGCCTGCCCGTTTCTAATGGAGAATAGAGTATGCGCGAAATTGGAAGTAACGTTGCTGAGCGGTCAAACGAATATGATTATCATTAGGCCGGCCCGCCATCGGCGTTTAAGAGGATATTTTAATGACCAGCAAAATTCTGGTTTTCTATGGCTCGTATCGCTCCGACCGAATGGGAATCCGGCTCGCCGATTATATCGTGGCCGGTTTACGCGCACGCGGCGACGACACCGAGCTGATCGATGCAAAGGCCGTGGGGCTGCCGATGCTGGATCGCATGTACAAGGAGCATCCGAAAGGCTCCGCTCCCGCCGCGCTGGAAGACCTCGCGCAGAAAATCAAGGGCGCCGACGCGTTCGTTTTCGTCACCGGCGAATACAATTGGGGAATGCAGCCGGGCCTTAAAAACCTGACCGATCATTTTCTGGAAGAATGGTTCTGGCGTCCTGCCGCGATCGCCAGCTATTCCGCCGGACGCCTCGCCGGCACGCGCTCAAGCTATGCCTGGCACAACACGCTGAACGAGATGGGCATGGTCGTGATTTCAAGCACGCTCACGGTCGGTCCCATCGGACAGGCACTCGACGCCACCGGCAAACCGACCGGCGATGCCGGACATGCGCTCGAAAAATCCTTCCCGCGCTTCGCCGACGATCTTGCGTGGTGGCTTGAGGCCGCCAGGGCGCAGCGCGCCAAAAAGGCTCCGCCTTACTAAATGTTTCGATAGCGCGATTGATGCCGGCGCCGCGCCGTTGGTATGCTCGGTCTCGGCGGCACAGTTGAAAAGGCGGGACCGATGAGGACGAAACAAAACGTGCGGTACGGTTTGATTTGCGGCATCGGCATCGCCCTCTTGGCGGGCGCACCGGCGAACGCGGCATCCTGCGCCGTTCAGATCGATCAGGTTCAGGCGCAGCTCGATGCGGCACTGGCGCAGCACGCGAAGACCGCGCCTTACGCCGTCGAGTCAAAGTCAGCGACCCTCAGCCGTCAACCAACCCCTGGCAGCATCGCGCGCGCTGAAGAGAAGACCGGAGCATGGTCTGACGGCGATAAAGCGGTTGCCGCGCTTGGCCGTGCCCGGGATGCACAGGCCGCCGGCCAGACATCGGCCTGCTTCGCCGCGCTTCGCGAAGCAAAGCGTGCCATCGCAAGTCCTTGAAAAAAAAGATCAAGGAGTGGTGGGCGCGACGACTGCACCGGATCTCATCGGAGCCGGTTTACAATCTGTAACGCGGTCCATGATCCCAGCACCGTGAGGATCGCCATGGCTGCGGACAAGACATAGAGCAGAGGATGTTGCGAGGACGCGAGCGACCCTTCGAAGTGGACGCGCGTGAGAAGCATTTCCATAAGCATGCCACCCACGCTCACGGCCAAGAAGCCGCCAACGAGTGATGCGACAATATTTACGATCCATCCAATCGGGCCGCGCTTTTCCGACCATGCCTCGTAAATCCCAACGGCCAGCATCGTGAGAAAGGCGATCAGCATCATGGTCAGCGGGCCGCCCACGCTTGACTTTGAGCCAGCGAAAGCGAGTAGCCACATAGCTATCACGGCGAGCAGTGTGATCGTCTTCATGGCGCGGGACTCTCTAATCGAAGATAAATGCTCTGAAGGCAGGTGCCTTCCTGGAGCTTCCCAGCGCAGAAAACCCAAAGCGAAGGCATTGATTTTTGAAAAATGGTGGGCGCGACAGGGATCGAACCTGTGACCCCTTCCATGTCAAGGAAGTGCTCTCCCGCTGAGCTACGCGCCCGGTCCGTATCCGGTCCATCTATTCGGGAAGCGTCCCTATATCGGCTCGGACAAGCCGAGGCAAGGAAACTTGCGGGACGGTGGCACCGCCCATAGCGTTTTCAAGCGAAGTGGAGGCCGGTTCGCGTTAAGAAAACACGTCCCATATAAATCAGGCGGCCAGCATCTTGTTCACTTCGCTGACCAATTCGCGCAAATGAACCGGCTTGGCCAGCACCTTGGCGTTTTTCGGCGCTTCCGAATCCGAATTCAGCGCCACTGCAGCAAAGCCGGTGATGAACATGATCTTGATATCGGGGTCGAGTTCAGCAGCGCGGCGCGCCAGCTCAATCCCGTCCATCTCCGGCATCACGATGTCGGTTAGAAGCATTTCAAAAGGCTCTTCCCGCAACCTCTGATAGGCTGACAGGCCATTATCGTAGGAGGACACTGAAAAACCGGCGTTTTCCAGTGCCTTCACCAGAAAGCGGCGCATGTCGTTGTCATCTTCCGCCAAAAGAATCTTGTGCTGCATGAGTTGGTCGCAAATCCGGTTGGATGGAACGCTTTGACCCCTATCTGACTCATAGAGGGTAAATTTGGGGTGAAGGTGACGGTACTTGCCGTCACCGCGAGGTTTGTAAAGAATGCTTATCACACGAGACACGTCACTTTTCTGGCCGAAATATGTTGCCAGCCAGACCGGGCCTGAAGGTGATCGCGACCATGGATGATATGAGCAACGACTTTGACGAGACCAGCGCGCCGGCTTTCGAAATTGCCGAGCCTGCGGCCTGGCGTGCACCGATCATCTTCAATTCCCCGCATTCGGGCTCGCGCTATCCTCAGTCCTTCCTCGACGCCTCGCGCATCGATCTGGCGGCGCTGCGGCGCTCGGAGGATTCGTTCATGGACGAGATGATCGCGCCCCTCGGCGATTACGGCTTTCCCGTCGTGCGGGTGAATTTTCCGCGCTCCTATGTGGACGTCAACCGCGAGCCCTACGAGCTCGATCCGCGCATGTTCGACGGGCGGCTGCCGAGCTTCGCCAACACACGCTCGATGCGGGTGGCGGGGGGCCTTGGCACCATTCCGCGCGTGGTCGGCGACGGCCAGGAGATCTACCGCGAACGACTCGACATCGACGACGGATTGAAGCGGATCGACCTGCTCTACAAGCCCTATCACCGCGCCTTGCGCAGGCTGGTGACCAAAGCGCATCAGGCGTTTGGCTCGGTGGTGCTGGTCGATTGCCATTCGATGCCGTCGATCGGGGTGGCGCGCGATGAAAAACGCCGGCCGGACATCGTAATCGGCGACCGTTATGGCACGAGCTGCTCTACGCTGTTATCCGACGCGGTCGAGGATACCTTTACCCGTCTCGGTTACAGCGTTGGACGCAACAAGCCCTATGCCGGCGGCTTCATCACCGAGCATTATGGCCATCCTGCCAGCGGCATGCACACTATCCAGTTGGAGCTGAACCGCGCGATCTACATGAATGAGCGCATCCGCGAGCGCGGGCCGCGATTTGCAAAGATCGTCGCGGATTTCGCAGTCCTGGCCGAGGCACTGACCGCGGTACCGCTGGAAAACTTCGGGCCGTTTCAGGCGGCGGCGGAATAAACGCACGCGCACTCACCGCCACTCACGCGCCGTCGGGGTTTGCACGCAAACAACGGCAGGAAAGAAAAACGACAAGAAAAAAGGGCCACTCGCGTTGGCAAGTGGCCCAAGTCTAGGGAGGAAACGCCCAAGGAGGGCAGCAATAACGC
>JAIERI010000242.1 GCA_019747015.1 Xanthobacteraceae bacterium | reverse complement strand
AGCGTGCGCGGACCCCAGCGCCGCTCGCTCTTGCGGTCGCGGCCGAATTTCTTCTCGATCTTGTGCAAGGTGAACAGCAGCGCATGCGGATCGAGCGCGGTGTCGATCTCGATCGCGGCATTGATGAAAGCGTCCTGCTGCTCGTCACCCCAGGGCGGCGTCGCGTAATCCGATGAGCGCGCAAGCAGGGCGGCCTGCGTCATGCCGCAGATGTTGGAGATGGCCTTGCGAAAGGTCTCGCGCACGTCGCCGACATTGCCGCCCAGCGCGATCAGCACGCTCGCCATTATACTTGTGTCCCGATCCGACGTTCGCTTGACTGCGCCGCGCCCTCCGAGCGAACGTCGGATACGAAGGGACTGGCAATTTATTATTCGAGTGATCCTTGATTCTGACATTCGCAAAGTGCCTGCGAAGACCTCAGACGAATGTCAGAACCGGATCACTCGGCCCGCGTGCGGGTGATGATGACTCCCACGTCGTCGAAGATCGCCGGGATCGGCGCATGCGGCTTGTGGACCGTGACCTTCACCGCGCTGACCCGCGCGAAGTTTTGCAGGATCGCTTCGGCGACCGCGCCGGCCGAACGCTCCAAGAGATAATAGTTCTGGCCCTTGAAGGCGGCGCTCGCGGTCGACACCACGTCGGAATAGGACACCGTGTCGGCGAGCTTGTCGGTCTTCGAGGATTCCGCAAGATCGATCGACAGTTCGAGATCGATCACAAAGCGCTGGCCGACCTCGGCCTCGTGATCGAGTACGCCGTGACGGGCGTGGATCAGAAGCCCGCGAATGAAGATGGTGTCGCTCATCGCTTGTCCTCGATCGCAGCCTGCACCTTCAGCGCCTGCAATGTTTCCGCCACATCGTGCGCGCGAATGATGGCCGCGCCGCGCTCCGCCGCCACAAGATGCGCCGCAAGCGATCCGCCGAGCCGCTGATGCGGCTCCGATGGCATAACGGTATCGATAAAGCGCTTGCGCGACGCGCCGACAAGCAGCGGCAGGCCAAAATGACATAGTTCGTCCAGCCGCGCCAGCGCCGTCAGGCTCTGCTCCGGCGTCTTGCCGAAGCCGATCCCGGGATCGAGTGCGATGTTGCCGGCGGGGATGCCCGCCTTCGCGGCGATGCCGAGCGAACGTGTGAAGAACGCTTCGATGTCTTTTATAATGTCGATGGCCGGATCAACTTCGTCGCGGTTGTGCATCACCACCACCGGCGCACCGCGTTCGGCGACGACCCGCGCCATGTCGGCGTCGCGTTGCAGGCCCCAGACGTCGTTCGCCATTGCCGCGCCATTGTCGAGCGCCCACGCGGTCACATCCGCCTTCATGCTGTCGATCGAGACGGGGACGCCGAGCGTGACGATGGTCGGCAGGATTGGCCTCAGCCGTTCCAGTTCGTTCTGCACTGAAACTGGCGTTGCACCATAGGGCCGCGTCGATTCCGCGCCGATGTCCAGAATGTCCGCGCCCGCTGCGATCATGCGCCGGGCATGCGCCAGCGCCAGTTCGGGGGCGAGGAATTCGCCGCCGTCGGAAAAGGAGTCCGGGGTGACGTTGAGAATGCCCATCACGGCGGCATGCGGCCGCGCGGTCAGGGTGTGCAGCAGCGGGTGAAGCTGCATCAGGCCTGTCGTCGGCGGGGAATTCGCCATGCTCGGTTCGCCATGCCCGTTCGCCAAGTTCTTGGGCTGGCTTTGCGCGGTCGTGAGGGTCGAGTCAAGGCGAGCATGCCTCAAGCGGCGCGGGCAGATGCCCACGTCGCAGGCCGGTTTCTAATAGGTGATCTTCAAGGGAAGCTTGCGCGCCTGCTGGATCAGATCGCCGACTGACTTTTCTGAGGGCAGCACCTGGACCAGCTTCTTCTTGCTGTTGGCGTCGGCCATCGCCTGCGCGAGGCGGGCCGGGTTGCGCTGCACGAATTCGCGCACCGTCTTCACGCCGGCGGCGCGCAGCAGTTCGGCCTTCGCCTTGCCCATGCCCTTGATGCGCATGCAGTCGGCGATGTTGGCCCATTCGAGGATCTGCTTCTCGCAAAGCCCGGTGGCAGCCGCGAGGGCCTTGCGGTTCTTGAATGTTGTGGATTTTTCCAGAAGCGTTTCGGTGGTGCGGATGCCCTGTGCTTTCAGTTTCGCCATGGCGATCGGGCCGAGTCCGTCAATGTTCGATAGTGGGTATGTCATTGTTCTTATAAAGTTCTCAGGCTGAAATACAGAGGGTCAGGCGAAGCGTGAAGCATCCAGCGGTGCGGACGCAAACGTAATTGCGCCGGCACCCTGATCTTTGTCGCAGAACGAGCGAACGGGTTCATCGCAAGCACTGTGATTTTTGAAGGACTTGATCTTCAAAGACTTGATCTTCAAGGACTTGCTGAAAAAAACAGAAGCAGTCTCAATATCGGCCGCAAGGTTTCTGGAAGCCAACGTAACCCCGGCGGCCCCAAAGCCGCTTCGCCGCTCAGTCATGTTACTCATCGTGCCCCGTCTCTTCCGGTTGCGCGCCGGATCATTGTTTATGATTTTATCTTGAGCGGATGCGCCGCGAATTACAAGTGATGAACGCGATGGAATTCGCAATTCTGTTTTTGCCGCGTGCAAAGTGTTGCCGCAATGCACGAGCAGGAGTGCGGTTTGTTAAAATTGCAGCAGCAGAGGATGGAATTTTTGCCATCTCGATGACCGGCACTGTTCCAGTTTCATTTCGATCCCGTAAAATTACGGGTCATTCAATCGCACGAGGCGTTGACCAGTTCCATTTCGCCTGCAAGATGTGGTGTGCGTCGCGTTCGAACGTCGCTATCGAGACGCAGCAGGTCGTGTGAGAGGCATTCGATGGCCAAGTCAGCCAAATCATCCAAGGCAGCGGATAAGGCCGCCGCGGCAGACAAGCCGGCGGCCGCGCCCGCGATCAAGTCGGCCGACACCGACAAGATGATCTTCATCGGCAAGGGCGAGCAGCCGGTGTTCCTGACACTGGCGCTGGCGAACCGCCACGGCCTCGTGACCGGCGCCACCGGCACCGGCAAGACCGTCTCGCTGCAGGTGATGGCGGAGGGTTTCGCGCGTGCCGGGGTTCCCGTGTTCGCGGCCGACATCAAGGGCGATCTGTCCGGCATCTCCGAAATGGGCGAGGCGAAGGATTTCCTCCTCAGCCGCGCCAGGGACATGGGCCTCGACTTCAAGCCCGATCAGTTCTCCACCGTGTTCTGGGACGTGTTCGGCGAGCAGGGCCATCCGGTGCGCGCGACGGTGTCCGAGATGGGGCCGCTGCTGCTGTCGCAGATGCTGCAGCTCAACGACGTGCAGGAGGGCGTGCTGAACGTCGCCTTCCGCGTCGCCGACGAACAGGGCCTGCTGCTGCTCGACATGAAGGATCTGCGCGCGATCCTGTCTTATATCGCCGAGCACGCCGATGAGCTGACCACGCAATACGGCAACGTCTCCAAGGCGACGGTCGGCACCATCCAGCGCCAGCTGCTGGTGCTGGAAAATCAGGGCGCCGAAAAGTTCTTCGGCGAGCCCGCGCTGCAACTGAAGGATTTCATGCGCCTGGATGCCAATGGCCGGGGCATGATCAACATACTCGTCGCCGACAGACTGATGCAGAGCCCCAAGCTCTACGCCACCTTCCTGCTCTGGATGCTGTCGGAACTGTTCGAGGAACTGCCCGAAGTCGGCGATCCGCCCCAGCCCAAGCTGGTGTTCTTCTTCGACGAGGCACATCTGCTCTTTAACGATGCGCCCAAACCCCTGATGGACAAGATCGAACAGGTGGTCCGCCTGATCCGCTCGAAGGGCGTCGGCGTCTATTTCGTTACCCAGAACCCCATCGACGTGCCGGACAAGATTCTGGCCCAGCTCGGTAACCGCATCCAGCATGCGCTGCGTGCCTTCACGCCGCGCGACCAGAAGGCGGTTCAGGCCGCGGCGCAAACGTTCCGTTCGAACCCGAAGCTCGACACAGCGCAAGTCATCACGGAACTGGGCAAGGGCGAGGCGCTGGTCTCGTTCCTCGAGGGCAACGGCACGCCGGCGATGGTCGAGCGGGTGATGATCCGTCCGCCGACGTCGCGGATCGGACCGATCACGCCGCAGGAGCGGCAGGCGATCATGGCTTTGAGCCCCGTGAAGGGCAAATACGACACCACGGTGGACAATGAATCTGCCTATGAAATCCTGCAGAAGCGGGTGAGCGAGACCGCCGCGCCCGCCAACGACGGCTCTGTACTCGGCCAGATCGGCTCGATCGTCGGCACCATCTTCGGGACCAACACCCCGCGCAACAAGCTGTCCACCGCCCAGGTCATCGCCCGCAACGTCACGCGCACGGTGACCAACAAGGTCGCGGGCGATGTCGTCGCCGGCCTCGGCAAATCGGTTGCTGGGTCGATTGGCGGATCGATCGGCCGCTCCATCGTGCGCGGCACGCTTGGCGGATTGCTGCGCCGATAAACTCTAAATCTGGCGCGTATTCTTATCGCAAAACCGGTACCCACTTTTGCGGAATACGCGCACCTCAAAAGGACACTCATATGACTGCAGCCTCGCAGCTTGCTTCCGTTCTCGAACGGGTCGATGCCGATTTCGACAAGAGTCTGGAGCGGCTGTTCACGCTGCTGCGCATCAAGTCGATCTCCGCCGATCCCGCCTTCACCGGCGATTGCAGGAAGGCGGCCGATCATCTGGCCTCGGACATTGCCACCATCGGCTTCGACACAAAGGTGCTGCCGACCGCGGGCCATCCGGCGCTGATCGGCAAGAGCAACGGCGCGGGGCCCGCCAATAAATCCGGGAACGGCGCGCATGTGCTGTTCTACGGACATTATGATGTGCAGCCGGTCGATCCGCTCGATCTGTGGCATCGCCCGCCATTCGAGCCGGTGGTCACCGATCATGCCGACGGGCGCAAGATCATCGTCGCGCGCGGCGCGGAGGACGACAAGGGCCAGCTCATGACCTTCGTCGAGGCCTGCCGTGCCTGGAAGAACGTCACCGGGGCGCTGCCGCTCGACGTCACCATCCTGATCGAGGGTGAAGAAGAGATCGGCTCGAAGAACTTCGGCCCGTTCCTCGAGCAGCACAAGAGCGACCTCAAGGCCGACTTCGCGCTGGTGTGCGACACCGGCATGTGGGACCAGAATACGCCGGCGATCACCACCTCGCTGCGCGGCCTCGTCTACGAGGAGGTCATCATCAAGGCGGCCAACCGTGACCTGCATTCGGGCATTTTCGGCGGCGGCGCGCAAAATCCGATCCGGGTGCTGACACGGATTCTCGGCGGCATCCATGACGACAACGGCCACATCACCATTCCCGGCTTCTATGACGGGGTGAAGGACTTGCCGCCCGACATCCGCAAGCAGTGGGAAAAGCTCAATCTCACGCCGGACGCGTTCCTCAAGCCCATCGGATTGTCCCTGCCGGCAGGTGAAAAGGACCGTCTTCTGATCGAGCAGCTTTCTTCGCGCCCGACCGCCGACATCAACGGCATTGTCGGCGGCTACACCGGCGAAGGCTCCAAGACCGTGATCCCGGCGCAGGCGTCGGCAAAGATTTCATTCCGCTTGGTCGAAGGGCAAGACCCCGCCAAAATCCGCAAAGCCTTCCGTGACTATGTCGCGGCGCGCGTGCCTGCGGACTGCAAAGTGGAGTTTCTCGATCATGCCGGCGCGCCGGCCATCGCGCTCGACTGGGGCATGAAACCGCTCGCGGCCGCAAAGCGTGCGCTGACCGATGAGTGGGGCAAGGACGCGCTGCTGATCGGATCGGGCGCATCGATTCCCATCGTCGCCGATTTCAAGCGCACGCTCGGCCTCGACACCGTGCTGATCGGCTTCGGGTTGGAGGACGACAACATCCATTCGCCGAATGAAAAGTACGATCTGCGGAGCTTCCACAAGGGCATCCGCTCGTGGGTGCGGATTCTGGCGGCGTTCGCGGACACGCCGCGCTAAATTCGCTGATCCCGTTTCAGCCGGTCGATATAGGCGGTGACATCGGGCGGCAGGGATTTCAGCCCTCGCTGTCCCGCCTCCGACAGCATGGGACGCAATCGCGATCCGGTCAGGAAAGCCGGGTCGTGCCCCGCCGGAATGATGCGGTCCACGACAAGCACGATTGTCATGGCAACAAGACCGATGCGCGCCACGCCAAGCGCCGCGCCGGCGATGCGGTCCGGCAGGCTGCGCTCAATGCCGATTGTCTCGTCGACGGCGCTGCGCAAGAGCGCGCCGAGGGCGATGCCGGCGGTCAGAAAGACCGCGAAGAAGATAAACGAATTCTGCGTGCTGAATGCATTGAACTGTCCGGCGACCGCCGGAGAAATAAACGATGTCGCCCACACCGCTATCGGCGTCGCCGCGACATAGCCCAGGATTGTCGCCATGCTTCGCAGCATTCCCGATCTGAATCCCGCGACCAGCGCGATCATCGCAAGCACGCCGATGGCAGCGTCGAACTGGTTCATGGACATTCCCCGGCGAGATACGCGGCAGGCTTATCCATGTCCCCTTAGCAAAGACTTGCACGGGTCGATCAAAGGCGAGGTAACGCCCAAATAGGTGATTTTAACAATGACCCCTCAACGCAAAAACGCCGCCCGGGATTGGACGGCGTTTTGAACGTGTAGAGGTTTGTGAGGTGAATCTAGCTCACATCCGGATTTCGTCAAGTGGCCCGATCATCAAGTGGTCCGGTCATGGCGCGGGGATCGCCAGCAGGCTGGCGATGCTTTGCCCGCGGATGTCGTAGACCCGCGCGAACACCACGTCGTCGCGCTTGATCTCGGTCACGACCGGTGCGGTCAGTCCCTTGCAGTAGAATTCGCCGAGCGTCATGGCGAAGTCGGCGGCGTGGCTGTCCCAGCCGATCGCATAGCCGTGGCCGAGCGCGACCTGCGCCGGGCGCTGCGGACCGCAGACCGCGACCTTCCATTTGCGGCCCGCAGGCGGCGATTCATGGTGCTCGGCGATGTAGTCGTGCAGGCCATCGGAGGCCTGCTTCAGTGCCAGCCCCCAATAATCCAGCATGAACAGATCGTCGGCCTTGCGGACCGTGCCTGCGAGATAATTGAAGTGCGTGTACTGATACGGATGCAGCCGGATCATCTGCACCAGCGGTAGCATCAGGCCGAACGCGAAGATCGCGACCATAACACCTTGCGCGGCGCGGCCGAAATCGCTGTGCTTCAGCCAATCCATGATTTTCGCAAACGCGATACCTCCCAGAATGGCCATCGGCGGAATGACGAAAATGAAGTGCCTCACGCCGTTGTAAAGCGCCGGACGTTTTACCATGGCGATGACCAGCGGCAGAAACGCCGCAAGCATGATCATGGTCATGATCGTCTTGCGCTTCGGATCGGCGCCCGGGCGGATTACCGTCGCGATCGCGATCGCAAGGCCGGTCAGGCACAGCGCCAGAAACACTTCGGGAAGCTGAAGCGCGAAGAGTGTCGGCAGATACGACCATGGCATGTCGGGCACCGAGACGATGGCGCCGTCGAACAACTCCTTCCATGGCTTTTCGAAGAAGTGCGAGAAATACGTCACCGCGCGGAACGGATTGCCCGGCTCGATCACCGACCACGGCCACATCAGTCCCATGATGAGATAGCCGAGCAGCAATCCCGGCAGCAGCATGTAACCGACGCGTGCGAGGCGGAAGCCTGCGGTGCGCAGGCCATGCTCGGCGATGTCGGCGCGCCAGATCGGAATGAAAGCGAGAAGCGCGTAAATCAAAGCGAGGCCGCCGAGTACGCGGCAGCCAAGCGACAGGCCCGCGCCAATTCCGACGATCAGAACGGTGTACGGCGAGGGCGAGGGATAGTCTTCAGCCAGCCGCACCAGTCCGAGCATGAGCACGACCATCGCAACCGCGAAAGGCGCGTCTTTCGGATTCATGAACATGTGGCCGTAGAACATCGGACACAACGCGAGCAGCAACAGCGCCGCAAGTCCCGCGACCGATCCGGCGATGCGGCGGGCGAGACGCCATGTCACGGCAAGGCCGATCACGCCGACAATCGCGCCGAGCAGCCGCCGCGTTTCGAACAGTTCGAGTGGAACGATCTTGTGAAGCAGGGCCGCGACCATGTCGAAGCCGCCGCCATACATATAGAGATTGGCAAATGACAGGGCGCCGGTGTCCTTGAATCCGGAGCCCAGCATTTTCAGAAGCAAATCCGCGTATTCGGCGTGGGTATAGTCGTCCCAGCCAAGGCCGTAATCGCGAAATGTCAGTCCGGCGACAACGGCAACGATTGCCAGTGTCATATAGGCTAAATCGTCACACGTCTGTTCCATCGACCGGCGCGTCGGCAGGTCGAGAAGATCTGAAGATGTAATGGATGACATCGTGCTTGGTAGTCCAATCCCCGATGGCCTGTCATTCGGCCATTTCCCAAGCCGAATATAACTGCTTTCGAGGTCGAGGTAATTACGGATTGTGGCTTAATTTACCTTATGCGGTGCAACATACTGAACGAGGTAAAAATTCTGTCCCGGATGGCTCCAAGGTGCCCGCAAGCGCGTTGAGCAATACAGGACAGAATCGGAGGCCATGTCCGCGTACCGTGTTTACACGTAGAGGTATGCGCCGGCTGAAATTACCATTTTGTGATGCGGGGATTTTGACAGTATTGTGTCTTATGAACCGTGGTCGGCTTGGCGTGTCGGTTTGGAGTAATGCGTATGGTTGCCTTGTTGCTTGGCGGAACGATCGTGCTGTGCGCCGGCCTTCTTGCGGTCGTTTTCGGGATTCCGATTAAGGAATTCAGCTTCGGTAACACCATGATTTTGGCCGGCGCGGTGGTCGCCTGCACCGGCGTGATGCTGATCGGTCTTTCTTTCGTCGTCCGGGAACTCAAAAATCTGGCCCACCGGCTCAATGAGAATGCTCTGGCAGGACCGGGCATCGGCGCAACAGGCGTGGGCGCAAGAGCCGCTGCCGACGCTTCCCGAAGCCGTACCGAGCCGGCTCAGCCGAAAGCCGTTCGTGCCGCACCGCGAAATTCCGGAAAACAGGACGTGCTGTTCTCGCGCGACGAGCTGCACGATTCCGACTTCGCCGACGAGGTGGACCACTTGCCGCCGGCGCCGTCCTTGTCCCCCGGTTCGGCTCCGGCATGGCCCGAGGAATCCGATCTGCGTGCGCGTCCGGCTCCACCGCAGCGTCCGGCGGAGCGGATCAGCGAGGCCGGCGACCGTGCGCGCCGCGATATCCTGTTTTCGTCCACGCGCCGCGATCAGCAAAATGGCGCGGCCTCCGATTATGACCGCGAGCCACCGGCCGGTGCGCCGGATCCTTTCGCCTCCGGCTGGCCCGGCCTCGATCCGGAGCCGCCGCGCAACGGCCGCGCGCCGCGCAACGGCACCAGCCGGCCTCAATCCTCGCGCCGTCACGAAGCGTCGTCGGTCACGGTCGTGAAATCCGGCGTGGTCGATGCGATGGCGTATTCGCTTTATTCCGACGGATCGATCGAGGCGCAGATGCCCGAAGGCATGGTGCGGTTCGAGTCGATCGAGGAGTTGCGCGCGCATCTCGATCAGCGCGGCTGACATAGACCTCTCACAAAACCTCATGCACAAAATCGTGCGCACGAACGATTGCGTGTGCGCGATAAGTGGCGGCGCCCCGCCGGTGCGTTTGACTTGTCACGTCCAAAGGTTTGATCGATAGTTGCAAGTAGAGGCGTCACTATTGATGCCGATACGCGGTGACGAACGAGATATTCCCGCCATGAGCGAGCCGAGCGCAAAAGGTTTCGTCGATCTGACGGCAAAGATCGTCTCCGCCTATGTCAGTAATAACGCCACCACCGCCTCGGACGTCCCGGCCCTGATCGCGCAGGTTCACGCCGCCTTGCTGAAGGTGGCCAATGGCGGCGACGCCGCGGCGGTGATTGAGCCCGCGCGGCCTGCGGTGGCGGTGAAAAAATCCATGACACCGGACTATCTGGTGTGCCTGGAAGACGGCAAACGCTTCAAATCGCTGAAACGCCACCTGCGCAGCCGCTATAATATGAGTCCCGAGCAATACCGCGAGAAATGGGGGCTGCCGGACGATTACCCGATGGTGGCCCCGAACTACGCGGTGGCCCGCTCGCAATTGGCCCGGAAAATGGGGCTCGGCCAGCAGCGCCGCCGCAAGCGCTGAAATTCCTTCGCACAGCTTAAAATTTCGCCGGGGATAGCCGTCATGGTGGCTTGGTCTTTTCACCGAACTAGGTATATATTCCTATCAGCTCATGGACGATGGAGTGATGGCGATGAAGCAAGGCCGGAAGAGCGGGCGACGCGGCGAGAAAACCAGATCACAGATCCCGGACGCGTCCGGCGTTGATGCGCTCATAGCCCAGCACATCGTGATTGGCACGCGCGACATCATGACAGGCGAGGGCGTCGCGCGCGTCATCGTCAATGACAGCGAAAGTCCGCTGGCATGGCTGGCGCGCCGCAAGGGCCGCGATGGCCATGCCATGATCGACCAGAATCAATTCATCGCCGGGGAAAGGTTGCGGGCGGATTTCACCCGCGCGCATCTCACCCCGCGCGTCACCTCGAGCTGGTCCGGCATCGGACGCACGCGCGGCTCGGGCGGCGGCGCCGGCGAGATGACCGATCTGATAGTCGCCTCGCGCCAGCGGGTGCGGCTCGCGCTCGACGCCTGCGGGCCGGAGTTTTCCGGCGTGCTGATGGATGTGTGCTGTTTCCTGCGCGGGCTGGAAGATGTCGAACGCGAGCGCGGCTGGCCGTCGCGCTCCGCCAAGATCGTGCTGCAACTGGCGCTGGATCGCCTCGCGCGGCACTATGGTTTGCGCACGAACACGCGACGGCCGGCGCATATCCGGACCTGGCTCGCCGACGACGCGGCGTTCACGAGCTGACCGCATGCTCTTCGAATTGGGGGAGATCGTCGGTGATGGTGAACCATGGCGCCTTGGAACCGACGAAGATGTGTTTGGTCGGGCGGATCTCCGGATCGTCGATCAGGGTTCCCATGGCGACATGGACGAAGGCGCCGTCGCGCACGACCGAATAAAGCAGCGAGCCGCACATCTTGCAGTGTGCATCGTGACCGTCGGCCTCGCCAACGATCATCAGATTGTCCTTGCCCTCGGTGACGCGCAGTCTGTCGCGCGCAATGCCTGCGAACGGCTTGAAGGCAGAACCGGTGGTGCGGCGGCAGTTCGAGCAATGGCAGTTCGCGGCATAGACGAATTCGTCCGCAACGGCGTAGCGGACGTCGCCGCACTGGCATTGTCCGGAAAGCATGCGGCGATCTGTGTTATGCGTCACAGGCGCTTCCTTTGGGCGGATGCCGGCAAAATCCCTACGACGCGGCCGCCAGCGACTCGCTGGCATCGCGCCGGATGCGTTCGACCATGGCGCGCACGCCGTTGGAGCGCTGCGGGGTGAGATGTTCGCGAAGGCCGAGTTCCTCGAATACCTTCAGCGCGTCGGTATTCAGAATATCCTGCGCCGTCTTGTCCGAATACAGCGTCAGCAATATCGCGATCAGGCCGCGCACGATATGGGCGTCGCTGTCGCCCACGAAATGCAGTACCGGATCGCCGCTGGAATTGCGCGCGGCCTTGCGCACCAGCCAGACCTGGCTGGCGCAGCCGTTCACCTTGTTCTTCGCGGAATGTTCCGCTTCCGGCAGCGGTTCCAGCATGCGGCCAAGTTCGATGACGTAGCGGTAGCGGTCATCCCACTCCTCGAGCAGCGTGAAATTGTCCCTGATGTCGTCAATGGTCATGATGATCCGCTTCCAGCCTGCCCGGCGGCGTCGCGGTGCGCGCCATGCTCTCTATATAATAGCCGGTTCTATACAGGAAAGGCATGCCCGGAAAGGCTTCAGGTCCGGACGCGATGCGGCTGCGGGCGCTGATTTTCAGTCCTGAAAAGCTCTCAGAACGGGGGCTGCCACTCGATGTTGAGATCGTCGGAAGTCAGCGTGTCGTGCGGCACGGCCTCATCCGGCGTGTCCGCATCTTCAGGCGATCCGATCGATCCGGTGTGATCGGGGTTCTTTTTATCCAGAACTCGCCTGGACGGCATGGCCTTCTTGACCGGCTCGGCATCGTTGGCGGTCTTCTCGCCCTTGTCGGCTTTCTCGGCGGTGTCGGGCTTCTCGGACTTTTCGATCTTGTCGGTGAAGAACTGATAGGCCTTCTTCGCGCCGGCCTGTACGCGCGCGCCGACCACGCTCGCCGCCTGTCCGCCGACCGCGCAGGCCGTCGGCTGGCGGTTGCAGAACTGCGCCATGTCGGAAACAGCCGCGCCCGCCGCCGTCACGGCCTCGGCCGCATCGACCTTTGGTCCCTTGTCGGCATCCGGCGTCTTGTCGGTTGGCAGCAGCACGAACACGAGCCCGAGCCAGAATGCCATGCGAAGCAGGAAGAACATCGAAAACCCCGTCCTGTGTCACGCGCTGCGACCCCACATCGCGTTCAATGCATTTTCTATCAAAGACGAATAAATCTGCGGTGTGCTGGTTGCGGCAAATTTGCTTCAAATCCGAATCAATGCGTTTGCCGTAAATTTTCGATTGACGCGCGCAGTCGCGCGGACGGAGTGCATTTTGCGTGTCCATACTTTCGAAACCATAAGGTTCTGCATCGTGAAACCTTGCGTTCACCATCAGCGCCAAATGCACGATGTGAAAACGCGGTAAAACCTGCCTCAAGACGCTGCGCGAACAGTTCGATGCGCCGCCTTAGCGTTCGCTTAAGGCCACTCTGACACGATCCCCCTACACAAAAAGGGGGCGTTCCGGCGTGTCGCATGCGATACGTCTGCGCAGGAAAAAAAGTGAAACTGTACGAGACCATACGCGATCATCTGGATTCGCTGCTGCACGTATCCGCGCGGCACGATGTGATGACCAGCGCGCGCCATATCGCGTTCATTGCGCCGCGTCTGCTCGGCAGCCTTGCCGCGCTCGCGTGCCTGCCGGTCTATCTCGCCTTTCGCGGCGCGCCCACGCTCACCGAAGTGATGGTGATGGTGTGGCTGATCACACCGATCTCGATTTCCTATTACCTGTCGCGCACCGGACATTTCGAGCGCGCGCATGTGCTCTCGCTGCTGGCGCTGGCCGCGGTGATCTTCGCCGTGTCGGTGACGAGCGGCGGCATTTCATCGTTCGCCGCGGTCTGGCTGATCGCGGTTCCGCTCGAGGCCGCTCTGTCGGCATCGCGCCGCGTCGTCGCGGCGGCCGTGACATTGGCGCTCGGCTGCGCACTCATGCTGATGATGCTGGAAGCATTCAACGCGCTGCCGCCTTCCGTCATGCCCGCAAGCGCCGGTCCGCTGTTCGATGCGCTCGGCATCGCCTCGGCGACGGTCTACGCGGCATGTCTGGCGTTCGGCGCCGAATGGCTGGCACGCACCAGCAAGAAACTGCTCGATCACGAGGAAGAGCGTTATCGCCTGCTCGCGCGCAATATTGGCGACGTGATCTGCCGTCACAGCCGCAACGGCGACATCAGCTTCATTTCACCGGCGGCGGAAACGCTGCTCGGCACGCCGGCGGCGCGGCTGCACGGCCACGGCCTGTTCGACCGCGTCCATGTCGCGGACCGTCCGGCCTATCTCACTGCCTTGTCCGATGCGGCGCGCGGCGGCGAAGCCCGCAGCGTCGAGTTCCGCATCCGCCGCGATGTCGCCCGTTCTTCCGAAGCGCGCGGCGCAGGCGCGGAATTCATCTGGATCGACATGCGCTGCCGCCCGATGGACGTCATGCCGGGTACGACGGAGCCGGACTGCGAAGTCGTCTCGGTGATGCGCGATGTGACCGAGCGCAAGGCGCAGGAGCATGCGCTCGAAACCACGCGCCTGGAAGCGGAACGGGCCGGCGCCTCGAAGGCGCAGTTCCTCGCCAATATGAGCCACGAACTGCGCACGCC
>JAIERI010000066.1 GCA_019747015.1 Xanthobacteraceae bacterium | reverse complement strand
GCCGGCTGTCGGTGTACCGGTGACATTGCGGATGTTGTCCGCGCCGGAGCCACGCGAGCACAAGCCGAGATCCTGAATCGCTTCGATCACATTCACCGCGTTCTTCGGCTCGATCTCGCGAAGCTGCAAATTCGCTCGCGTCGTCACATGCGCATAAGCCCCCCCGAATTGTTCGGCAACATCGGCGACCCCGGCGAACTGCCAGTGCTTGAGAATGCCGTTCGCGATGCGCAGCCGGCACATATAGGATGCCTGCGTCGGCGCGACATAGAATATGCCGTAATAGCGCCAGCGGAAATTGTCCGCAGGCTTGGGGGCTTCGTTTTTCGCCGCTTGCTCGATCAGGCGCGGATAGGCATCGAATGGATGCTCGTCACGCTTGATCTTTTCCTGATCGTTCAGTTTGCCGCCGGACGCGATAACGCGGTCCTGCGCTTTAAGATGAATCGCATCTGGACCAACGGGCTCGGACTTCGCAGGCGCACTCGTACGCGCGAGGCGGGAGGCGCTGAGGCCGGAAACGAAGCCCTCAAGATAGCGCTTCTGGTCCGGGGAAAAATCGCTCGACATGGCTCATGCAGCTTTCGGCTCCGCCAGCGTGCGTCCAAACATCATGTCATTGCGCATCGTGGCGACGGGTTGTTGGGTGCGGATCAAATCAAGATACCAAAGTGCATCTTGCGTATCGCCGACCAGCACAGCTCCTGTGAGCTTGCCGCCGGCGATTATCAGCTTCTTGTAAGTGCCCCGTCGCACATCGCGAAACGTCATTGTTTCGCTGCCTTCTCGCTCCTCGAAATCACCAGTGGAAAACACGCTTACGCCGGAGACCTTCAGATTGGTGGAGACGACGCTGCCTCCATATCGAGAATCTCCACCTGCAAGGTGATCCGCCAGCACGCGCGCCTGCTCATAAGCCGGCTCAACCAGCCCGTAGCAGGTGCCGCGATGCTCGGCGCATTCTCCGAGTGCAAACACGCCTTCAGTATTTGTCTGCATCCGGTCATCGACCACGATGCCGCGATTGACCGCGATTCCTGCCTCTTTCGCCAGAGCCGCATTCGGGCGAATGCCTGCGGCGAAGATCACGGCGTCGGTCGCGGTCGTGCGGCCATCGGCCAGCTCAACGCCTTCAACATGCCCCCTGCCGATGATTTTTGCGGTGCTGGCCTTGAGAAGAACTTCGACACCTTTCTCCTCGACGCGCTGCTTCAGCACGACGGCGGCGGTGGCATCGAGCTGCCGCTCCATCAGGCGGTCCATCAGATGCAGCAGCGTCACCTTGGATCGGGCCTTGGCCAGGCCGTAAGCCACCTCCAGCCCCAGCAGCCCACCGCCGACCACGACCACGCGCTTCTTGTCGCGGGCAAGACCGAGCAGGGTATCGACATCGCGGCTGTCGCGAAAAGTGTGAACGCCATCAAGGTCACTGCCCGGCACATTTAAACGCAGTGCGGACGATCCCGTGGCAATGACCAGCTTCGAAAACGCGACGCTTCCGCCGCTCGCCAGATTGACGACACGGTTTGCGGTATCGATCGAGGTCGCAGCGCAACCGTATGTCAGCGTGACGCCGTGATCGCGCCACCACGTCCCCGATTTCAGCTCGATGTCCTGCGAGGCCATTTCGCCGGCCAGAACTGACGACAGCAGTACGCGATTGTAGGCCAGCCGCGGCTCGTCCCCGATCACAGCGATGGCATAGCGGCCGAGCGCACGTTTGCCCAATTCCTCGACAAGGCGGGCCGCCGCCATTCCATTGCCAATGATGACGAGAGGTTCGCTCACCTGTTCACCTCACTCCGCCGCCGAAGCATGGCCATAGGCTTCAGCCATCATATATCCGGATAATGTGCCGTAGGCCTCGCCCCAGGCACGTGCCAGGTCGGGGGTCCAGGAATCGCCGAGTCCCTTTTCGAGCGTCCATAGCAGCGCGGCACCGACGACCGGATAGTGCGCGGCTTGAGCTCCATAGGCGACGTGGCGCTTCGCCAGCGCACTCGCTGCGGGCAAAATAGTGTCGAGATTCGACAGCCCCTTCACCACCACAGCAAGCATCGCCATCAGCTTACGCCGCTGCTCGGCCATATCGCCCTTGAACATCGGCCGCACCTGCGGCGCGATCTCGAACAGACGATCGTAAAAAATCATCGCCGCCTGATCAGCGATCGGTACGATCTTGGCAAAACTCTCCTGAACGAGTGTCACCTGTTGCGGTGTCATGGTGCCCTCCTCGCTTTCCTAAGCCGCCTCGACGAAACGGTGACGCTCGTAGAGGAATTCGAGAACGCGCTGGCGGCATTTCAGATACGCAGCGTTCGAGGCCAGTTCCAATCGCTTGCGCGGATGCGGCAACGGCACGTCGAGGATTTCGCCAATCCGCGCACTCGGACCGTTGGTCATCATCACGATGCGGTCCGACAGCAACACCGCTTCATCGACATCGTGGGTAATCATCATCACGGTATTATTGAGCTTCTGGTGCAGCGCCATCACCGTGTCCTGCAAATGCGCACGAGTCAGCGCGTCGAGCGCGCCGAACGGCTCGTCGAGCAGCAGCACCTTCGGCTCCATGGCCAGCGCCCGGGCAATGCCGACACGCTGCTTCATGCCACCGGAGATTTCTGACGGGCGCTTGTCCTTGGCGTGCACCATCTGCACGAGATTTAGATTGTGGATGGTCCATGCGTCGCGCTCGGCACGGCTCTTGGTCGAGCCGAACACCTTGTCGACGCCAAGACGGACGTTCTCGTAAACCGTCAGCCATGGCAGCAGGCTGTGGTTCTGGAACACCACGGCGCGATCCGGCCCCGGTGAGTTCACCTCCCGGTCATCGAGAATGACTCCGCCCTGCGTGGCCTTCGTCAGACCCGCGACGATGTTGAGCAGAGTCGATTTTCCGCAGCCGGAGTGCCCAATGATGGAAACGTATTCCCCTCGCGCCACGTTGAGGTTGATGTCCTTCAGGACTTCGGTCGTGGCGTTGCCGCGGGTGAAGACCTTGTCGATATGATCGAGCTTCAGATAATCCTGCATGATAATCTCCTTAACCAGCCGACGTGCCGCGGGTGACGATCGATCCAAGCATCGCGATCATGCGATCGAGAACGAACCCGATGATGCCGACATAGAACAGCGCCAGGATGATCTCGCTAATATGCGAGGAATTCCACGCATCCCAGATGAAGAAGCCGATACCGACGCCGCCGATCAGCATCTCGGCCGCAACGATCGCGAGCCATGACAGGCCGATGCCGATGCGCAGACCGGTGAAGATGTAAGGCGCGGCCGAAGGGATCATGATCTTCCAGAAGAATTCGAACGGGTTCAGCTGCACCACGGCAGCAACGTTGCGATAATCCTGCGGGATGTTACGGATGCCGACCGCAGTGTTGATGATGATCGGCCAGATCGATGTAATGAAGATCACAAAGATCGCGGAGGGATGACCGTCCCGGAACGCCGCAAGCGCGAGCGGCAACCAGGCGAGCGGCGGAATCGTCCGTAACACCTGGAAGATCGGATCAAGGCCGCGCATCGCCCAGACCGATTGGCCAACCAGTGTGCCGAGCGCGACGCCGACAATGGCTGCAAGAGAGTAGCCATAAGCGACACGCTGAAGACTCGCCGACAGATGCCAGAACAATCCCTTGTCGAGACCGCCATTGTCGAAAAACGGATGAAGAATGAGCTCCCTGGTGTCGCGCAGCACGCGTGAAGGCGGCGGCAGTGTCGCACCGGCCTTGCGGCAAACCAGCTCCCAGATGATCAGAAGACACGTAATCACAACGAACGGTGGAATCACGGTCGCGGCCGCCGTGCGCGCGCCCTTCGCAAACCTCTCCAGTACTGGCGTTCGGTTCGGCGGCAGGTTGACAACGGATGCGGCTGCCGCCGGCGCTGCTGGCGCGGCTTCCGCTTTAAGGACGGTCATGTTCATGGGCGTGTCTCCGGATTTCTTAAAAACGGACTGCCCGCCGACGCGGGCAGTCCGTGTGCTGGCTCAGGCATCAACACGCTTGATGGACAGGGACTTCAGATACGCCGACGGATTCTCGGGGTCGAAAACCTTGCCGTCGAAGAAGGTTTCCTTGCCGCGCGAGGTTGAGTTCGGGATATCTGCAGCTGTGACGCCGAGATCCTTGGCTGCATCGCGCCACAGATCCTCACGGTTGACCTTGGCGATCAGCGATTTGGCGTCGTAGCCGGATTCGTATTTGCCCCAGCGGATGTCTTCGGTGATGAACCACAAATCGTGGCTCTTGAACGGATAGGACGCGTGATCCTTCCAGAAGCGCATCTGTTGCGGGCTGTTCTCAACGACGCGGCCGGTGCCGTAGTCGAACTTTCCGAGCATACGATCGGTGACGTCCTCGACCGGAACGTTGATCCACTGGCGCTTGGCGCAAATCTCTGCCGCCTCGGCACGGTTCTCCGTCTTTTCGCACCATTGCTGTGCTTCCATCACCGCCATCAGCAGCGCCTTCGCCGCCTTCGGATATTTATCGACATAGGCAGCACGCAGGGCGAAGGATTTTTCTGGATGCTTGTCCCACAGTTCGCCGGTGGTGATCGCGGTGTAACCAATCTCTTGGTGAATCAGCTGGAGATTCCATGGCTCGCAAACGCAGAACGCGTCCATGGTGCCGACCTTCATGTTCGCCACCATCTGCGCCGGCGGAATCACGATGGTTTCGATGTCCTTGTCAGGGTCGATGCCGCCCGCAGCCAGCCAATAGCGAATCCACAGATCATGCGTGCCGCCGGGAAACGTCATCGCGGCTTTCACGCTTTTGCCGGACGCCTTCTTGGCTTCGAGCGCGGTTTTAAACGGCTTGGTATCGACACCGATCTTAAGGTCAGCGT
Organism: Xanthobacteraceae bacterium; assembly: GCA_019747015.1. GTDB lineage: Bacteria > Pseudomonadota > Alphaproteobacteria > Rhizobiales > Xanthobacteraceae > Afipia. Next base: position 9,034 of record JAIERI010000066.1, on the reverse strand, counting down.
ATTCCTTACCGACCGAAATGCACTGACCGTTCAGATTCAGCCGCGCCATGATATACATCGGCGTCGGAACATTGTTCTGAGTCACCTTGCCGGACGAGATCAGATACGGCATCGGCGTCAGGATATGCGCGCCATCAATGCCGTTGCCTTCCGAGCCGAGCACGAGATTGTCGCGCGTAGTCCCCCACGACGCCTGCTTCTGTACCTCGACATCGGGCATGCCGTATTTGGCGAAGATGCCCTTTTCCTTGGCCACGAATAGCGGCGTGGCGTCGGTCAACGCGATAAAGCCGAGCTTCGCGGCGGTGACTTCGGGGCCTGCGCCCTGCGCGAACGCGCCGCCGGGAAAATTCAATCGCGCTGCAGCCAGCAATGCCGCCGTCCCGGCGCCCGCCTTCATCAAAGCACGGCGGCTCATCGCGCCGCTCGTCTGTCCCTGCTTCGTTGTATTCTTCGTCATCGTGTGTCGCCTTTCAAAGAAACCCTGTTGAAATATTTGCCGACCGCCCCAGCCCGTTCCGTCCACCTGCACCAAAAGCAAAAGCCGCCCCTGAACAGCGCGCGGATGCGTGCGTCTCAGGACAGCGGCTTTGCTGCTTGGGCCATCGATGGACCCGTGGCCTTCTCCCGGCCTGCGTTCATCTATTCAAGGTTCATGCCAGCCTTGTGCGATGCAAAATACACTGAATTAACAAATGGATCACGGTGTAAGCTGAGATACGGCAATGCTTAGGGGCAGCCTGCCTCGTTGGCAAACGCTCACATATTATGCGCTGCACAATTATTGGGCGGACGGTTTAGCGGCGCGCGATGGAGAAAGACGACAGGTATTGATCGAGCCGCGCGGGGTCGAATGGACGCCCCGTAAACTCGCCGACGCTGTCCCCCATAAAGCCCGCACCAGACGTATGGCCTGTTGCGGCGTCGTATAAATCTGGCCTGAAAACCCGCATCGCGATTTTCAGAAAATCGTTGTTGAGGGGCGCCTGACCCCATCGCACCATCTGCGCGTAAAGCCAGGCCGCCTGAACCGGGTCCGGCCGTCCCGCGCCTTCGCGGCCGACCAAAAGATAACGGTTGCTTTCGCGAATGGTGCCATCTGGTGCGACCTTCAGGCGGCCGGTCAAGGTGCGACGGATAACCTCCGCGTCGACACCGATGCGGTCGGATCGCGACAGGATTACAGAGGCTTCTTCACGATGCTCTGGAGTCTCGATGAAATCCGCCGCAGCCTGATGGGCCCGCACCAGCCTCTTGAGAACATCCGGGTTTTCGAGAGCCCACGGCTCCCTCACAGCCAGCACTTTCTCGGCGGCACGAGCGAGAATGTCCGCCACGAAATGCAGGATGTGGCCGACACCAAGATCGACGGCAATCGAATTCCACGGCGCGCCGACACAGAACGCATCGACATGGCCGTTTACGATGCTGTCCACCATGTAGGGCGGCGGCAAGACGACAAGACGTACATCCTCGTCGGGATCGACGCCACCCGACGCCATCCAGAATCTGAGCTGATAATTATGTGTCGAGAATGGAAACGTCATGCCGATGGTCAACTGGTCCTCGCCGCGCTTGCGCCGCGCGGCGACGACACGTGCAAGCGCCTTCGCCGTTGCCAGTGGATCGACCGGATCGCCATCAAGTTCGGCCATGATTGCCGCATGCAGAGCCGTGGTCACGGTAATGGCATTGCCGTTGATGCCAAGGTTGAACGGCGCGACGATCGGCACTTTCACCTGCGCCAGACCGAGGCTTGAGGCGATGGCGACCGGGGCCAAAAGATGCGCGGCGTCGAACAGGCCGATATTAAGCTTGTCGCGGACATTCGACCACGACACCTCGCGCACCAGCGTCACATCGAGACCCTCGGCGGCAGCGAAACCCTTGTCGACCGCAACGATCAGGGCGGAGGCGTCAACCAGCGGAATGAAACCGATGCGAAGCGGGGTACCGGTCATTTCAATAACTCCGATGCGGTCACGATAGATTGCGCGATTTCGCCAATTTTTTTCTTCTCGCGCATGGCTGTGGACCGCATCAGCACATACGCCTCGTCTTCGGTGAGATTCTTCAGCTTCATGAGAATGCCCTTGGCGCGGTCGATAATCTTTCGCTCCTCCAGAGCGGACTTGGTGCGGTCAAGCTCATCCTGCAGTTTGGAGAAGGCGTTGAAACGCGAGACGCACAGATCAAGGATCGGCTTGATGCGCTCGCGCTTGAGGCCGTCGACGATATAAGCCGATACGCCGGCCTCGACCGATCGCTGGATCGAATCCGCGTCGCTTTGATCGACAAACATCGCAACCGGCCGACGCACTGCGCGGCTAACCTGAAACATCTGTTCGAGAATGTCACGGCTGGGGTTTTCGAGATCGATCAGGATCACGTCCGGATCGAGGGCGTAGATTCGTGCCAGGAGGTTGTGCATTTCGCGGATGTGTTCGACGCCGGTGAAGCCCGCATCGTGCAGCCCTTCTTCCAGGATCGCGGCACGGATCGGGCTTTCGTCGACAATCACGATCTTGAACGACGAATCCGCGGCCATTCAGCACTCACATTCCGGCAAGGCAACTCTAGCACGCGTCTTCGCTTTGCTTAAAGCCTTGTATTTGTGAGCGATCAGGGATAGCTCCTGCGCTTCCCCTAAAGGACGCGATAATGGATCAGGGCATCGCCCCAAAAGTTAGTTTTGTGTCGCTGGGCTGTCCCAAGGCGCTGGTCGATTCCGAGCGCATCATCACGCGCCTGCGCGCCGAGGGCTATGAGCTGGCGCGCAAACATGATGGCGCGGACCTCGTGATCGTCAACACCTGCGGCTTTCTCGACAGCGCCAAACAGGAATCGCTCAGCGCCATCGGCGAGGCGATGGCGGAAAACGGCAAGGTCATCGTCACTGGCTGCATGGGTGCCGAACCCGAACAGATCGAAAAAGCCTACCCGAACGTGCTTTCGATCACGGGCCCGCAGCAGTATGAAAGTGTACTCGATGCCGTGCACCGCGCGCTGCCGCCATTGCATAATCCTCATTTCGATCTTGTGCCGCCGCAAGGCATCAAGCTGACGCCGCGTCACTATGCTTACTTAAAGATCTCCGAGGGCTGCAACAACCGCTGCTCCTTCTGCATCATCCCCAAACTGCGCGGCGATCTGGTATCGCGTCCCGCGAATGACGTGCTGCGAGAGGCCGAGAAACTGGTCGCCGCCGGCGTCAAGGAATTGCTGGTGGTGTCACAAGACACGTCAGCCTATGGCATCGATATCAAATACGCGACCAGCATCTGGAAAGATCGCGAGGTCCGTGCGAAATTCTTCGACCTATCGCGCGAGCTGGGCGAACTCGGCGCGTGGGTACGCCTGCAATACGTATACCCCTACCCGCATGTCGATGAGGTCATCGGCCTGATGACCGATGGCAAGGTTCTTCCCTATCTCGACATCCCGTTCCAGCATGCCTCGCCCGAGGTGCTGAAACAGATGCGACGGCCGGCGGCGCAGGACAAAACACTGGCACGGATCAAGGCGTGGCGAGCGCAATGTCCGGACCTGACATTGCGCTCGACTTTCATCGTCGGCTTTCCCGGTGAGACCGACAGCGACTTCCAGTATCTGCTCGACTGGCTGGATGAGGCGCAGATCGACCGTGTCGGCTGCTTCAAATACGAGCCAGTCACAGGCGCTACATCGAACACACTCGAAGGCGCGGTGCCTGACGACATCAAAACCGCGCGTTGGAACGCGCTGATGGCACGCCAGCAGAAGATTTCGGCGCAGCGGCTGAAAAGAAAAGTTGGCACGCGCCAGCAGGTCATTATCGATGAGGCCGGCCCCAGCGTGGCGAAGGGCCGCTCAAAGGCCGATGCGCCGCAGATCGACGGCGCAGTCTATGTTTCAAGCCGCAGGCCACTCAAAGTCGGAGACATCGTGATGGCGAAGATCGAGCGCGCCGACGAATACGATCTGCACGGCAGCGTCGCTGGATTTTAGCCTTCAGGGTTTCAGCACTGACGAACCGGTGGTGATGCGCGCTTCCAGATCGGTGTGCGCCTTTGCGGCATCTTTCAGCGCATAAGCCTTGTTGATCGGCACGTGAAGCGTGCCGCTGATAACGGCGGCGAACAGTGCGTCTGCACCCTCGATCAGCTCTGCGCGGGTGGCGATATGATCGGCGAGTTTCGGTCGTGTCGCGAATAGCGATCCATGGTTGTTCAGTTCTGCCAGATTGAACGGCGGCACTGGACCTGAGGCGTTGCCAAAGCTGACAAACAATCCGCGACGCCTGAGCGATTTGAGAGAGCCCTGAAACGTGTCCTTGCCCACGCCGTCATAGACAACGTCGCATAGCTCGCCGCGGCTGATCTGTTTGACGCGCTCGGCGAAATCCTCGGTCTTGTAGAGAATGACATGATCGCAGCCATTGGCGAGCGCAAGATCGGCTTTTTCCTTCGAGCCTGCCGTACCGATCACGGTGGCGCCCAGTGCTTTGGCCCATTGTGTGGCCAACGAGCCGACGCCGCCGGCGGCAGCATGAATCAGTACGCGATGTCCGGGCTGAACCTGAAAGGTTTTGTGCAGCAGGTAGAAGACCGTCAGGCCCTTGAGCATCAGCACGGCGGCCTGCTCATAGGTGATGTAATCCGGCAGCTTCACAAGCTTGTCGGCCGGCGCGTTGCGTTCCGTCGCATAGCCGCCGAGGTTGAGATAATACGCGACGCGATCGCCGGGATGGAAATTCGTCACCCCCGGCCCGACCGCTGTAATTTCGCCCGCCCCCTCGTTCCCGACAATGAATGGCAGGCCGGACGCCTTATAGAGGCCGCTGCGGAAATAGCAGTCGATGAAATTCAGGCCAATGGCGTGCTGACGGATGCGGACCTCGCCGGGCCCCGGCTCGGCAAGCTCGACGTCTTCATAGGTCAGAACCTCCGGTCCGCCGAGCTGGTGCACCCGCACTGCCTTGGTCATACTTTTACTCCCTGAAATTCATTGGTCATTTGGCGCCACCGAAAGCCATCGCGCGCGACTTGTCAACGCAACTTGCGGACAAGACGCTACGCAGCGTTGCTCTTCTTTTTACGGTTGCGTTTGGCCAGAATATTGAACGCCTCGACCGCGCAGGAAAAGGTGATGGCGCAATAGATGTAGGCGCGCGGAATGTGAAACTTGAAGCCGTCGGCGACCAGCGCAACGCCAATCAGAACCAGGAACGCCAGCGCCAGCATTTTTGTGGTCGGATGTTCGGCGACGAAGGCCGAGACCGGACCGGAGGATACATACATCACGATACAGGCGATTACCACCGCTGCGATCATGATGGGAAGGTCTTGCGCCATGCCGATGGCAGTGATGATCGAATCCAGTGAGAACACCAGATCGATGACGATGATCTGGACGATCACCCAGAAAAACGCATTGGCTGCGCGCTTGCCCTCGTCTTCCTCATCGTTACCCTCGACCTCGGCGTGAATTTCATGCGTCGCCTTGGCGATCAGAAAAAGACCGCCACCAATGAGGATGATGTCGCGCCACGACAGCGCGACGCTGGCTATGGTAATAACCGGCTGTGTCAGGCCGATCAGCCAGACCAGCACACTGAGCAGCATGATCCGGAACACGAGCGCCAGCAGCAGGCCGATCTGGCGCGCACGCCTGGCCTGGGCAGGCGGAATGCGTGACACGATCACCGATAGGAAAATTACGTTGTCGATGCCAAGCACGATTTCAAGCGCGGTCAGCGTCAGCAAGGCGGCCCATGCTTCGGGGCTCATCAATAAATGCATCATGCGGATTTCCGGTTGAATGTGCGGACAACGAGATCGCTGAAGAGAATATAGACGGCAACCACGCAAAGCGCGATCTTTACACCGATGGAGACCTCGAAATTCAACACGATCGCGGCCACGCAAAGCGCTGCCCACAATGAGATCAGCACAAGATTGAATTTTCGAAACCGCCCGGTGCGAACCGGATGTACGACATTGAACGGCACGAAGGTGAGCACCACGAGCAACGCCAGAATCGCGCTGCCGACCGCCGGCGCGGGCTTGAGCAAAAACAAATAAAACGCTGCGCCGTTCCACAGCGTCGGAAATCCGCGAAAATGATTGTCGTCCGTTTTCATCCGCCGGTCGGAGAAATACAACGCACCCGATACGGCGATGGCGAAGCCGAGCAAGGGCGTCGTCAGCGGGATCAGCAATCCGCTCGCGGTGATCGCATAGGCGGGCACGAAGACGTAAGTGGTAAAATCAACCACAAGATCGAGCGTGTCGCCGGACCAGTTCGGCAATACCTGGCCGACATCGAGCCGCCGCGCGATCGGCCCGTCGATGGCGTCGATCAAAAGTGCTACCCCGAGCCAGGCGAACATTGCGGCCCAGTGCTCGCGCACCGCCTCGAGCAAGGCGATCAGGGCAATACCCGCGCCCAGCGCCGTAAAAATATGGACACCAAACGCGCGAAGACGCGTGGTCCAGGATAGCGGAGATGGCCGCACAGATGGTTCAATGGGCGAAGTCATATTAAGGTATGGAACTAACGTATCTGGAGTCATTTACAAAACCGCCATTGCAGCCCAAAGCTGCGGCGGATTTAGCGATGGCGGACTTTGACATCGATTCCGGGTATGGGAAAAGGGCTGCCGAACACAGGCTCACAGATGAACCAGGACGACAGGGCAAATTATGACGTGGTGATCGTTGGCGGCGGGCCCGCGGGTCTTGCGACCGCCATTGCCGTGGCGCAGAGCGGCGCATCCGCCGCGCTTGTGGCGCGCAAAATCCCTTATGGTGACAACCGTACCACGGCCCTCCTCGGTGATTCGATCGATTTCCTTCAACGTCTGGACGTGTGGCAGCGCTGCGAACAGAACGCTGCGGCACTGCGGGTGATGCGGCTGATCGACGACACCGGGCGGCTGATCCGCGCGCCGGAGATCAAGTTCACGTCCGATGAGATTGGCGCGGATACGTTTGGCTATAACATCGAAAACCGAGCACTGATGGCGGCGATGGAAGAGCGCGCCACCGAGCTTGGCAATCTGGTACGCTATGACGATGAAGCGGCGAGCGTCACGCCGGGAGATGGCCGCGTCGTCATCCGCACCGGCCAGGGACAATCTCTGACAGCCTTGCTGGTTGCCGGTGCCGACGGCAAACATTCGCTCTGCCGTGATGCCGCCGGTATCACAGTGCAACGCCGCGTGCTCGACCAGTCGGCGCTGACCTTCAACGTCACGCATGCACGCCCGCACCAGAACATTTCGACCGAGTTTCATACCCGGCATGGACCTTGCGTGTTCGTGCCGCTGCCGGACAACAGATCCAGCGTGGTCTGGGTCATGAGGCCGGACACCGCCGCGCGGCTTCGGGCGCTCAGTGATGAAGAACTTGGCGAAGCCGCCGAGCTGCAGTCGCATTCGATTCTCGGCCGCATGGGCGCAGAAACCGGACGGCATGTTTTCCCGCTCAGCGTCGAGACGCCAAGCGCCCTCGCCGCCCGCCGGATTGCTCTGGTTGGTGAAGCGGCGCACGCATTGCCGCCGATCGGCGCGCAGGGGCTCAACATGGGCCTGCGCGACGCCGCCGATCTGGCCGTGATCGTTCGCCACGCGCGCGAGCAAAACGAGGATATCGGGTCCGAACGAAATCTGTCGCGCTATACCGGCGCCCGCAGCGCGGACATCTTCAGCCGCACCTTCGCCATTGACATCGCCAACCGGTCGCTGCTCAGCAATCTGATCCCCGCCCAATCGCTGCGGGCACTGGGACTGCATCTGATTGGGTCGGTCGGACCCATCCGAAGACTGGCAATGCGCGAAGGCTTGTCGCCTTCGTGGCGCCATACGGCAGCCATTTCCATCGAAGCGGACATTGGTTCGCGTTAAAAAACGTTGCCGGTATCAACGTGTCACGGAAACACGATCGTGCCGTTCTTGATGAGCAGCATCACGCCCGTCAATGTCACGACCGATACGAAGGTGCCGAGCAGCACCGCCGCGGACGCCGCCTCAATCCAGGCGTCGTACTGACGCGCGATGATGAACACGTTCAGCGCCGGCGGCAGCGAAGCCAGCAACACCGCGGTCGCGGCCCATTGCGGCGGGAACGGCCCGAGCAGTGTCAATAATCCAAACACGATCAGCGGATGCAGCAACAGCTTCACCGCGATCACGCCCGGCACTTCCCACGGCACGCCTGCGAATGGCCGCAGCGCCACAGTGACGCCGAGCACGAACAGGGCGACCGGCGCCGCCGCGCTTTGCAGGAATTGCAGCATGCTGTCGATCGCGATCGGGGTATGGAGATGCAGCGCCGCGACCAGCGCGCCGCAATACGACGCTACGATCAGGGGATGCAGCAAAATGTGTTTGATGATGCGGCCGATGGTTGGCAGCAGCGGACGGCGCTGACCATCGGTCAAGACCATCAAGAGCGGGACCATGGAAAACAGGAAGATGGTGTCGAAGCAAAAGATCAGCGCCACCGGCGCCGCGGCTTGCGCGCCGAGCAACGAGAGCGCGAGGCCCGGCCCCATATAGCCGATATTGCCGTAGCCGCCGGCCAGCGCCGCCATCGAGGCCTCGCGCCACGACAAGCGTCCGATCAGTTTGGCACTGAACAGCGCCAGCGTGAACGCGCTCGAGGTTCCGAGCGTGGTGGCGACGATAAAGGGAACGTTGTTGAGTTCCTCGAAGGGCGTTTTTGCAAGGAATCTAAAGAACAGCGCGGGCAGCGAAATATACAGTAGAAAGAAATTCATCCATGCCAGCCCGGACTCGGGCAACCCCTTGCGCTTGCCGCAAACGAACCCGATGAAAATCAAGCCGAAATACGGCAGTGCCAGATTGAGGACGTCGATCATGAAAAAGCGCCGTTGTTGACCGGCCTTGGCGACGAATCGGTCCGATTACCGCCCGTTCACAACCTGCCGAGTTTGCCCGGTTGCCTCTAGCATCGGCCACAATCCTGGTCTATTCGACGAGGGATGATTAAAACGCGCACCGCCCAGTTTCAGATCGGCCAGATTGTCCGTC
>JAIERI010000031.1 GCA_019747015.1 Xanthobacteraceae bacterium | reverse complement strand
GATCTCGACGTCGACGCGTCGGTACTCAACGCACAGGCGCAGGGTAACGCGGATCCGGGGCTACTGAACGAGCGACTGATGAACGGCCTGCGGCCGACGCTTTTCCTGGCGCAACTCTCCAATCTGCTCGCCGGCAACATCGCCATCGTTCACGGCGTCACCGGCTCCTCGCGTACCTTCATGGGCGAAGAAGTCGCCGGCGTCGATGCCGTGCGCATTGCGCTGGCGCGCATCGCCGCAGGCCAGAGCGACATCGCCTTGGTCGGCGCTGCGCATAATGGCGAGCGCAAGGATCTCTTGATGCTCTATGAGTTCGGCGACTTCAATCTGAAGAACAAGTTTGCAACCGTTTGGGAACGGCCCGACGATCACGGCGGATTCGCACTTGGGTCAGGCGGCGCGTTTCTGGTGATCGAATCCAGGGAACACGCGCAGGCCCGGGGCGCCAAGCCTTTCGCGCGCCTGACCAACGTTGTTGCGGATCGGGCCCGCCGCCGCGATCCTGGTTCCATCACTGCGACGCTTGAAAAATTATGGGGCCAACTCAAGGTCAAGAGCGGAACTGCTGCCATCATCACCGGCGCGACCGGCGCCAGCGGCGTCACCGCCGAGGAACGCGCATTCCTCAAGGCCCATAGCGACATTGCAACGCGCGCCACGGGCACGTCGTTCGGGCACATCATGGAAGCGCAGTTCCCGCTTGGCCTCGCGCTGGCGGCCCTGTCGATCTCAAAAGGCAAGCTGTTTCCGCCCAATGATTCAACAGGTGCGGAGATTGAAATGTCCAGGCCGCCCACCCAGATCGTGGTGATCGGAGCAGCCCACTGGCGGGGCGAAGGCATGGCGCTGGTGGAAGCTGCATCTGCTTGAAGCAGGCGTTTACTTGCGGGGGAATGACATGACAGCAACGCGAGACAAATTCGGTAGGCCCATCGTTGTCGTCACCGGCATGGGGGTCGTTACCTCGCTCGGCGCCGGCAAGGAAGACAATTGGAAAAAGCTGACCGCCGGCGAATCCGGCATCCGCACCATTACCCGCTTCCCGACTGACGGGCTGAAAACCACGATGGCCGGAGCCGTCGATTTCATCCCGGTCGAGCCATTTTCCTCCACCGAGCTCGCCGACAAACTCGCCGATCTCGCTGCTGAAGAGGCGATCGCGCAGTCCTCGATTGGCAGCAAGGGTGACTTTCCCGGACCTTTGTTCATGGCCGTGGCGCCGGTCGAGGTCGAGTGGTACGCGCGCCAGGAAATGGCGCAGGCCACCGGCGCAGCCAGCGGCATCAATTACGATACCATGCTCAAGATGAGCGGCGGCGGCAAGCATGCCGGCCTTCATCATCGTTTCCTGTTCGGTTCGGTCGCCGATTTTATCGCCGACAAATTCGGCACCAAGGGTTCGCCGATCTCTCTGTCCACGGCTTGCGCGTCCGGCGCGACCGCAATCCAGCTTGGCGTTGAGGCGATCCGGCGTGGCGAAACCGACGCAGCGCTGTGCGTTGCCACCGATGGTTCGGTCAATCCGGAATCGCTGATCCGCTTTTCTCTGCTGTCCGCACTCTCGATGCATAACGATCCGCCGCAAAAAGCGGTGCGTCCGTTCGCCAAGAATCGCGACGGCTTTGTGATGGCGGAAGGCGCCGGCGCGCTGGTGCTGGAAAGCCTGGAGGGGGCGACCGCGCGTGGCGCGAAGATTCTCGGTGTTGTCGCCGGCTGCGGCGAACTTGCCGATTCCTTCCACCGCACCCGCTCCAGCCCCGACGGCAAGCCGATCATTGGCTGCGTGCATAATGCGCTGTCGGACGCCGGCATGACCGTGGAGCAGATCGACTATATCAACGCGCACGGCACCGGCACGCCTGAAAACGACAGGATGGAGTATCAGGGCATTTCGGCGGTGTTCGGCGAGCGGGCCAAACAAATCCCGGTGTCGTCGAACAAATCGATGGTCGGCCATACCCTGTCGGCTGCGGGTGCGGTCGAGGCGGTGTTCTCGGTGCTGACGCTGGAGCACCAGCGTATTCCGCCGACGATCAACTACGACGTTCCTGATCCCGCTATTCCCTTCGATGTCGTCCCCAACAAGGCGCGCGATGCCAAGGTGACTGCGGTGATGTCGAACTCGTTTGGATTCGGCGGCCAGAACGCTTCGCTGATTCTGACCCGCGAGCCAGCCTAAGGCGCTGATAAAATTGGTGCTTCTCCCCGGTTGACGCGGCCGCGCCAACCGGCGATACCGGGTGCGATTTTCCCCCGGGATTAAGCATTCATGCGCGCACTAACTCTTGTCGGCGACCGCCAACTCGTGATCGAGGACGCTCCCCCCCCGCCGCCGCCCGCGGCCGGCGAAGTGCAGATTCGCGTCAAGGCCGTCGCACTCAACTATATCGACGTATGGGGCTATCGCGGCATGGCCTTCGCCAAGCGCAAGATGCCGCTGGTGGTGGGCGCGGAAGCCTCCGGCAAGATCGTCTCGCTCGGCGAAGGCGTCACCCGCTTCAAGCCCGGCCAGAAGGTCGTGATGTATGGCGCGTTGACCTGCGGCGTCTGTAAGGCCTGCAAGGAAGGCCGCGACAATCTGTGCGAAAACGTCGCCGGTATTATGGGCTTTCATGTCGACGGCTTCGCGCGCGAGTTGATGAACTTGAATGAGCGCCTCGTCATTCCAGTGCCGGACAATGTCAGTCTGCGCGACGCCGCCTGCGCGCCGATCGCCTTCTCCACCGTCCAGCACATGCTGTTCGACAATGCCAAACTTGAGCCCGGCGAAATCGTTCTGGTGCACGCCGGCGGCTCCGGCATCGGCACGGTTGCGATCATGATGGCGAAGAAGATCGGCTGCACTGTCATCACCACGGTCGGCGACGATTCCAAGATCGAAGGCGTCAAGGCGCTCGGCGCAGATCACGTCATCAACTATCGCAAGGACCGCTTCGAGCACGAGACGCGCAAAATCACGAAGAAGAAGGGTGTCGATGTGGTGTTCGAGCATGTCGGCGCGGACACCTTCAACGGCTCGCTGCTGACGATGAAGCGCGGCGGACGCCTCGTGACCTGTGGGGCGACCTCTGGTCCCACCATCACGTTCAACCTGATGCAGCTTTTCCAGCAGCAATATCGCATCATCGGCTCGTTCGGCGCCTCGATACGCAATATCGCCGAAAGCCTCGACAAGATGGCTGGCGGCATGTTGCCCGTGATCGATACCGAAGTGTCGGTCGGAGACGTTGCCACCGCGCTCAAGCGCATGGAAAGCCGGCAGGTGTTCGGCAAGATTATCGTTACGCTGTGATACCGCCCCGCCCTATTCTCCGGATTCGCGCAATCCTCCGCGATGTATTCAAGCCGCTATGGGACGGCTTCTCCGGCCGCTTTGCGGTCGCGCTTCTGAAGGCAACGCGTCATTTCGATCCGCAGGGCACCTCGGAATTCTTTGCCAGCATTACGCGCAAGATCGGCCCCTATCTGCCGGAGCATCGCATTGGACGCGCCAATCTGGTCGCGGCCTTTCCGGAAAAAACACCCGAAGAGATCAACATCATTCTCAGCGAAGTCTGGGCCAATCTCGGACGCGTTGCCGCCGAGTTCGCTCATCTCGACCACATTTGGGACTACGATCCCACGTGCCCTCAGAACAGCCATATCGAACTGACGCAGGACACCATCGACAAGTTCGCGGTCCTGCGTGAAGACGGCAAAGGCGCGCTGGTGTTCGCGAGCCATCTTGCAAACTGGGAACTACCAGCACTCGCCGGTCCGGCGCACGGCCTCGACTGTGCGATCCTGTTCCGCCGGCCGAATGTCGCCGCGGTCGATCGCGCGGTGCAAGACATTCGCCGCGTCAATATGGGCAAGATGATCGCAACCACGCCGGACGCGCCATACAAACTTGCCCAGGCCCTGAACAAAGGCGTTCATGTTGGCATGCTGGTAGATCAGTATTTCCACCGCGGCGTCGATGTGACCTTCTTCGGCCGCACCACCAAGGCCAATCCCCTGCTCGCACGGCTGGTACGTCAGATTGATTGTCCGATTTACGGCGTGCGCGTGGTGCGTCTGCCTGGTCATCGCTTCCGTGCTGAACTGTCCGATGAGGTCAAGCCGGCGCGCGATGCGAACGGCAAGATCGATATCCAGGGCACCATGCAGGCGGTGACCTCGGTGATCGAGGGTTGGGTGCGCGAGCATCCCGAGCAATGGCTTTGGCTGCACCGCCGCTGGCGGTGAATATCAAAAGCGTTACTGCCCGGTTTTCACCCGCGTCCACAGACGATTGATGATTCGCTGGGTCGCCGGATCGCGCGCGGTGATGACAAACAGCGTCTTCAGGATTGCTGCGTCGGGATAGACCCCCTTGTCGTTCAACACCTTCGGGTCGATCAGCTTCTGGCTTGCGAGGTTACCGTTGGCGTAAGACAGGAAATTGGAATTTTTCGCCGCGACGTCGGGCCGATAAAGATAATTGATAAGTGCATAGGCCTCGGTGACATGCTGGGCGTCCGCAGGGATCGCCAGATTGTCGAAGAACATCTGCGCGCCCTCTTTCGGAATCGAATAACCGATCTGGATGCCGTTCTTGGATTCCTCCGCCCTGCTCTGCGCCTGCTTGATATCGCCCGACCAACCGACCACGAAACAGATTTCACCGGTGGCGAGCGCGCTCAGATATTCCGACGAATGAAATTTGCGGACATAGGGCACGACCTTCGCGACGGCCGCTGCGGCTTTCTCTAGATCGGCCTGTTTGGTCGAATTCGGATCGAGTCCCAGCCATGTCAGCGCGGCGGGCAGAATATCGTCCGCCGAATCCAGCATGTGGACGCCGCAATCCTTGAACTTGGCGAGTTTCTCGGGATTGAACACGATGTCCCATGAGTCGATCTGGGCATCAGGCCCAAGAATTTTTTTCACCGCATCGACATTATAGCCGATGCCAGTAGTGCCCCACATGTAGTTGGCGGCATGGGTGTTGCCGGGATCGTAGACGCCAAGGCGCTGCGTAACGTCGGGCCACGCATTGGCGAGATTCGGAATTTTCGACTTGTCGAATGTTTGAAAAATTTTCGCTTCAATCTGGCGCTGAAGGAAATATGCTGTCGGCACCACGACGTCGTAGCCCGACTTGCCTGCGAGCAGCCGTGTCTCCAGCGTCTCGTTGGCGTCGAAGGTATCGTAGACCACCTTGATGCCGGTCTCCTTGGTGAAATCCTCAAGGACGCCCGGCGCCATGTAATTCGACCAGTTGTAGAAATTGACCACGCGATCCTGCGCGTGCGCAACGCCGGACAAAATCACCGTAAAACAAATAAAAACAAAGCAATAAATCAATCGAGACAAGCGCATCTTCATCCCCATTTAGCGACGCAACACCCGCGAGAGCCGCTCCAATGCCATATCGAGCGTTGCGTCCTTCTTCGCGAAACAAAAGCGAACCACCGACGTGACAGGATTGTCTTCATAAAACGAAGATACCGGGATTGACGCCACCTTGTGTTCGACCGTGACCCTTTTGCAGAAATCCTCATCGGTTTCGTTCAGCCCGAGCGGGGCAAGATCGACGTTGAGAAAATACGTGCCTTGCGATTTCAGCACTGGAAAACCGATGCTGACAAGACCTTCAGTCAGACGGTCGCGGCTGCGCGCCAGACCCTGCCGCATGTCGGTGAAGAACGCGTCGGATTTGCCAAGGCCGTAAGCCACCGCGACCTGAAGATTCGGTGCGGTGGTGAAGGCGAGAAACTGATGTGCCTTCGCCAGCACGCGCAACAGCGGGGGCGCGGCACAGACGAATCCGATCTTCCAGCCGGTCAGCGCGAAAATCTTACCCGCCGAACCGATCTTTACCGTGCGTTCGCGCATGCCGGAGATCGCGATCAACGGGATATGTGCGCGGCCATCGAACACGATGTGCTCCCAGACTTCGTCGCAGATCGCGACTGCATCGAATTCCAGGCAGTAGCGTGCCAGCAGTTCGATATCTTCGCGCGGATAGACAACCGCCGCCGGATTGAGCGGATTGTTGAAGATCACAAATTTTGTTTTCGGCGTGAACGCGCGCCGCAGCGCCTCGTCGGTCAACCGCCAGTGCGGCGGTTCAAGCCGCACGAAACGCGGAATGCCTCCTGCACGCCGGATCAATGGCACATAGGCGTCGTAGAACGGCTGAAAGACGACGACTTCATCGCCCGCGTCGATCAGGCCGAACAGCGCGCCCGCCAGCGCCTCGGTCGCGCCCGACGTCACCATCACCTCGCTCATCGGATCGAGGCTGACGCCGTGCCAGTGCGCGTAATGCGCGGCGATCGCCTGACGCAGCTCCGGAAGCCCCATCATTGATGGGTACTGATTGTATCCGTTCAGAACGGCATCTGCCGCCTGGCGTCGGACATCCTCAGGTCCGGGATCGTCGGGGAAGCCCTGGCCGAGATTGATGGCGTCAGTGTCGCGCGCGAGCTGCGACATCACCTCGAAGATCGTGACCGGGAGATCCCCGAATGTTCTGTTCATGATGCGTGCATCAAGGCTGGGGCAAGCGATCAGCCGGTCTTGGTCGGAAGACCAACGGCCTTCCAACCCAACATGCCGCCAGCCAGATGCTGGTCGTAAGGCTTGCCGCCGGCCTGTGCCGCAAGCGAGGCCGTCACCGAGCGTTTGCCGGAGCGGCAGGCGAACACAATGGTCTTGCCCTGCGGGTCGGGAAGATCGCCGGGATCAAAGGTGGAGAGCGGAACCACCACCGCATCGGGATAGGCCTCGACCGCGACTTCATTCGGTTCGCGCACATCGATCAGCAGATAACGTCCCTCAGCGAGGCCTTCGGCGACCTCTTCTGGTGTCAAATCGTGAACCTGATTGTTGTCCGGCAATAATGCCTCCGTTGATCGGTCCGAGCCATGATCTGCCAACCGGACCGCCATTGTCAAATCCATCGTCGCTTTAGATCGTGGCTCTAGATCGTGACCTGTGTACCGACCTCGACCACCCGCCCGGTCGGGATCTGATAATAGTCCGTCGCATCGTTGGCGGAGCGGCTGAGCGCGATGAACAAAAGATCCTGCCAGCGCGGCATGCCCGAATGGACCGCAGGCTTGAGCGCGCGGCGCGACAGGAAGAACGAGGTGGACATGATGTCGAACTGCCAACCCAGCTTGCGCGCGATCGCCAGCGCTTTCGGCACGTTCGGCGATTCCATAAAACCGAAACGCAGGATCACGCGTGAAAACATCTCGCTGACTTCTTCCATGCGTACGCGTTCGCTCAGATCGACGCGCGGCGTTGGCGCGCTCTCGATACTGAGAATGACATTCTTCTGATGTAGCACCTTGTAGTGTTTTAGACTATGCATCAGCGCGGTCGGCGCGAAATTTGGATTGCTTGTTAAAAACACCGCCGTGCCTGGCACGCGCTGCGGCGGACGCTTCTCCAGCATCGACACAAGTTCCGGCAACGGGATTTCCTGCTTGTGCGATTTTTCGTAGAGCAGCCGGCTGCCACGCCGCCACGTGTACATCAGCAGCATCACGCATGCGCCGAGCGCGAGCGGCACCCAGCCGCCCTCGACCACTTTAAGCAGGTTCGCGGCAAGGAACGTCAAATCGAGCAGCAGAAACGGCGCGATCAGCGCCGCAGCTGCGAACGGGTGCCATTTCCACACCTTCCAGATCACCACGAAGCCCATCATCGCGGTCACGACCATGGTGCCGGTAACGGAGATGCCGTAGGCCGAGGCCAGTGCGCTCGACGAGCGGAACAGCACGACCAGCATCACCACGGCGATGAGAAGCAGACGGTTGATGCGCGGAATGAAAATCTGGCCGGCGTGGCTTTCGGATGTGTGCCTGATCTCGAAACGTGGCAGCAGGCCGAGTTGGATCGCCTGGCGCGTCAGCGAATAGGCGCCGGTGATGACCGCCTGACTCGCGATCACGGTCGCGATGGTGGCGAGGACCACCATTGGCACAAGCGCCCAATCGGGAAACATCAGGAAGAACGGATTTTCGACGGCCTGAGGATTGCCGATCACCAGTGCGCCCTGCCCGAGATAATTCAGCGCCAGCGAGGGCAGAACGATCGCCAGCCAGGCGGTCTGGATCGGCCGCTTGCCGAAATGGCCGAGATCCGCGTAGAGCGCCTCCGCGCCGGTGACGGCGAGAAATACCGCGCCGAGCGTGACGAGGCCGATCACGCCATGATGCACCAGGAACGAAACGGCAAGCACCGGATTGAACGCAAGCAAAACCTGTGGGTGCTCGGCGATATGCGGGATCGCGCCGACGGCGATGACAGCAAACCAAACCACCATCAGGGGCCCGAAAAACGCAGCCACCCGGGCGGTGCCGCGCGACTGCACAGCGAACAGCAGGAACAGCACGATCACAGTCAAGGGAACGACATAGGGATCGAACGCGGTAGTCGCGATCTTCATGCCTTCGATGGCGGACAGCACCGACAGCGCCGGCGTGATGACGGCGTCGCCATAGAACAACGCACCGCTGATGATGCCAAGCAGCACGACCGCGCCGCCGCTCGGGCCGAGCGCGCGCTGCGCCAGCGCCATCAAAGCCAGCGTGCCGCCCTCACCGTTATTGTCCGCGCGCAAAAGGATGATGACGTATTTGAGTGTGACCACCACGATCAGCGCCCACAGGATCAGCGACAGCACGCCGAGCACCGCCGGCTGCGAAACACCGCCAACAGGTGAACTGGCCGCGATCACCGCCTCGCGAAAAGCGTAAAGAGGGCTGGTCCCGATGTCGCCGTAGACCACCCCGATGCTGCCCAGCATCAGTGCCTTGAACGACGCAGTCGAATGACTTTCTCCATGTCCGTTCGCCGCCGGCGTCTCCGCGGCGGGAATCGATGTATCGGGGATCATGGGAAGCCTCGGTTATCCGCTCAGTTGGCAGAGCGCAGGCGTATAGCCCTACGTCAACGGCTTTTCAAGGTAAGGGAAAAGGCTGCGTAAAACCAGCCATCCCAAGCGTGATTAATCGGAAATTCAAATCGTTCCCAAATCGCGTTTAAATAGTGACTTGAGTTCCAACTTCCACCACCCGTCCGGTCGGAATCTGGAAATAGTCGGTGGCGTCGTTTGCCGATTTGCTCATGGCGATAAACAGATGATCCTGCCATTTCGGCATGCCCGATTGGGCGGCGGGCTTGAGCGAGCGGCGCGACACGAAGAACGATGTCGCCATGATGTCGAACTGCCAGCCGAGCTTGCGCGCTATGGCCAGAGCCTTGGGCACATTTGGGGATTCCATGAAGCCGAAATTCAGCCGCACGGTGGCGAATTTGTCGCTGATGCTCTCCAGCTGGACGCGGTCGATCGGATCGACGCGCGGAGTCTGCGCGGTCCTGATGGTCAGAATAACGTTGTGTTCGTGAAGCACCTTGTTGTGCTTGAGATTATGCAAAAGCGCGGTCGGCACATATTCCGGATCGCTGGTCAGAAACACCGCGGTGCCCTTGACGACATGCGGCGGGCGCTTCTCCAAGCTTTTGATAAGCTCATGAAGCGGCACTTCGGTGCGCCGCGTCTTGTCGATCAGGATCGCCGCGCCCCTGCGCCAGGTCCAGATCAGGACCACAACGGCGAAGCCGAACAGCAGCGGCACCCACGCGCCCTCGAACAGTTTCAAAAGATTGGCGCTGAAAAACGTCATGTCAACGAACACAAAGGGTGCGATCAATGCGCCAGCCGTTGCCGCGCGCCAATTCCATAATTTCCAGATCACTACAAAGCCCATGATGCCGTCGGCGACCATGGTGGTCGACACCGCGATGCCGTAGGCGGAAGCCAGTCCGCTCGAGGTGCGGAACATCAACACCAGCAATAGCACACCGATCAGCAGAAAGGTGTTGACGCGCGGCAGATAGATTTGTCCGGCATGCACCTCGGAGGTGTAGCGCACTTCAAAGCGCGGCAAGAGACCGAGTTGCACCGCCTGCCGGGTGAGCGAAAATGCTCCGGTGATAACGGCCTGACTCGCGATCACGGTGGCCGCAGTGGCCAGTACGATCAGCGGTACAAGGAACGTTTCTGGCACCATCGAATAGAATGTGTTCTCGATCGCGCCCGGATGCGACAGCACCAATGCGCCCTGACCGAAATAGTTGATGAGCAGCGCCGGCAGCACGAAGAACAGCCAGGCGGCCTGAATCGGTTTGCGGCCAAAATGGCCCAGATCAGCGTAAAGTGCCTCGCCCCCGGTGACGGCGAGAAAGACCGCGCCCAGCGTGACCAACCCGATCTCGCCATGGGTCAGCATGAAGGAGACCGCGTACCAGGGATTGATCGCCGCCAGCACCGATGGATCGTCCGCGATATGAATCATGCCCAGCACGGCGAGCACCGTGAACCAGGCGATCATCACCGGACCGAAGGCCGCGGCGATGCGGGTGGTGCCGTGGCTCTGCACCGCGAACAGAATCACAAGGATGAATACCGTGAGCGGCACGACATAATGTTCGAGCGCAGGCGCGGCCAGCTTCAAACCTTCGACCGCCGACAAAACCGAAATCGCCGGCGTGATCATCGAGTCGCCGATGAACATCGCCGCGCCAACCACGCCGAGCGCCAGAAGAATCCAGGTCCGCCGGCCGAGCGCGCGCTGGCCAAGCGCCATCAGCGACAAAGTGCCACCCTCGCCATTGTTGTCGGCGCGCAGCAGCAGCAGCACGTATTTCGCCGTCACGACGATCAAAAGCGCCCACAGGATCAGCGACAGCACACCAAGCACGATGGGCCGGGAGACCTCGCCCGCTCCTGCGGCGCCGCGGACTGCTTCGCGAAAGGCGTAAAGCGGCGAGGTGCCGATATCGCCGAACACCACGCCAATGCTGCCCAGCGTCAGGCCCCAGAAGCCGCCATGCGTTGTGGTCTCACCCTGGATTTCGGGGGTTGTCTCGCTGGCGGTCATGACGATGGAGAACGCCTTACAGCTTGGTTTGATCCGGGTGGCGTTGAGAAGCAGCCAAGGAGGGCCGCAGTCTGCCAAGGGGCTAACAAGGCGCGGAGCTATAGCATGGAGGCACGTATTCCCGCATGCTTGGCGGGGTGCATCCACATTGCAATATTGGTATTATAGTAGTGTTCAGGGTTTCAGGTTAGGCGGCAGCGCCGGGTCTTCGCGCATCAAGGTGATGGTCACGCGGCGGTTGGCAGACAGCGCCGGATCGTCCGGAAACAGCGGCTGGGTGTCGGCTTTGCCCGATACCGCGAAAATGTGTGATGCCGGTAGCCCTTCGCGCTCCAGAATCTGGCGCACCACATTGGCACGGTCCGCCGACAGATCGAACGCATCGTAGTCCGAACTCGGAGGAATGAAGTTCGACGAGGTGTGGCCGACGATCGATACCCTCAGAGGCGACTGCCGCAGTGGCGCGGCGAGTCGGCGGATCAGCATTTTGGTGCGCTCATACGGCTCCTTGGAGCCGTCCGCAAACATCGAGCGTCCGTCCTGATCGACGATTTCCAGATTGAGGCCCTGCTTGTTCTCCTCGAACATGATGTGCTTGGAGAGTTCGGTCATCTCCGGCATGTCCTGCAACGCCTGACGCAGCGAGGCCGAGGCCAGCGCAAATTCGCGGTCGGTCTTCAGCCGCGCACCGGCGATCTTGCTATCCTCGCGCTGATCCGGGGTCGGCGTGTTAGAGGCCTCCTCGGGTGGAATATGATCGACGTTCCGCAATTTCGGACGAGTCGGCAGACCGTCGGATTCGATGACGCCGGAATAACGCGACACGTTCTGCACACCGAAAGCGTCGCGCATCGAGCCGGCGACGATCTTCAGCTTCTGCTGGTCCTGATTGGAGAATGCGACGAGCATGACGAAAAAGCTCATCATCAGGCCCATCAGGTCGGCGAAGGTCACGAACCAGCCGTGTCCCCCAGCATGGCCGGCGCCGCGTTTCTTTTTTGCCATGATCTACCCCCGACCTTTCCTGTGCCGCCGCTCAGGCGGGGACCGGTTCGCCCTGTTCATGGCGATGTTTCTCAGGGAGGTAGGCCAGCAGCATTTCGCGCACTAGCGTCGGGCTCTTGGCATCGCGGATCATCAGAATGCCGTCGATGATGATGGTGCGATTGGTTTCCTCGTCCAGCAGCTTGCCGTGCAGCTTGTCTGCAATCGGCAAACAGAACAGGTTGGCGACGAGCGCGCCGTACAGCGTCGCGAGCAACGCGGTCGCCATGAACGGGCCAAGCTTGGAGGGATCGGTCATGTTGGCGAACATCTGCACCATGCCGATCAGCGTGCCGATCATTCCGAAGGCCGGTGCGCAATCGCCGATGGCGCGATAGATCTTTCCGCCCTCGTCCAGATGCATCAGAAAATTGTCGCGGTCGCGCTCGAGATTGTCGCGGATGAAGTCCATGTCGTAACCGTCGGCGACATAGCGAATGCCCTTGGCGAGAAAAACATCGTCTGTTTCGGCCTTCTCAAGACCGACCGGCCCCTGCTTGCGGGCGATTTCCGCAAGGCGCGCAAGTTCGTCAACCAGATCGCGTGCGGTCGAGCGGCTCATAGTGAAGGCGTATTTCGCGCCGAGCGGAAGGCCGTGCAGCATCGAGCTCAAGGGAAAGCGGATCAGCGTCGCGGCGATCGAACCGCCGAAAATGATGATAATCGCATGTTCGCTGATGAACATGTGCAGGTCTCCGCCGAGCAGCACCATCACGGCAATAACGATGGTGCCGGCGATCAGACCGACGCTTGTGGTGATATCCATGGAGCACTCCGACGCAACCGTACGCACGGCCTTTCTGGGCCGCGTCCCGCAAAAGTAGCGTCGGCGCGATTAAGTTCGGGTAAAGGTTATCGAAACGCCAAGCCAAAATATCGGCTTCGCTGCTCATGCACGGTAAGCCGAAAGGGGGCATCAATACTTTACTAACGAATGGCGGTGGCCAGATGCGTCAATTCAGGCGCGGCGGGCGCTCATCCGGCGAAGTCTCGCCGGGAGGCACCGGCGCATACGGCGCGGGGGCGGCCGCCATGCCCGACCCTGCTGCCGCCATCTGCGCGGCGGCACGGCGCTCATTGTCGCGATACGACCTCCAGCCCAGAGGAAGGCAGATCAGATAAATCAGCGAGCCAACGCTCAAAAGATGCCACGGGTAGCTGATGAGCACTGCGATGAATAACACCACGCACACCACCACGGGCACCACCATGTCCGGCGGCACGCGGCCGCCGACCATCTTTCCGGAAAAAACCGGCAGCCGCGACACCATCAAAAAGGCGATCACCAGAGTGAACAGGGCGGTGATCATGGCCGGAAGCTGCGGCAGACCGACCAGCACCAGATACATCGGCAGCAACACGCAAATCGCGCCCGCAGGCGCCGGTACGCCGGTGAAGAAATTGGCGGCGAAGGCCGGCTTGTTCGGATCGTCCATGGTGGCGTTGAACCGCGCCAGGCGCAGCCCGCCCGAGATGGCGAAGATCATCG
>JAIERI010000049.1 GCA_019747015.1 Xanthobacteraceae bacterium | reverse complement strand
AGGCGATCGCCGTCTCCGACGCGTTCCTCGAGCTGCTGCCCCGCAAACTCGAAGGCCGCGTCCTGCGCCACGTCGTGGAGGTTCGCAACGACAGCTTCAAGACGCCAGCCTTCGTCGCGCTACTGCGCAAATTTTCCGTGCCTGTGGTCTATGCCAACCACGCCACCTACCCCGCGATCGCCGACATCACCGGCGATTTCGTCTACGCCCGCCTGCAAACCGGCAAGGATACGGTGACAACCGCCTACCCGCCCAAGCAACTCGATCAATGGGCGCAGCGTCTTACACAATGGGCGGGCGGCGGCGAGCCGGACGATCTGCCGCGCGTGGACAAGATGCCCGCCAAGAAGCAGCCGCGCGACGTCTTTGCTTACATCATTCACGAAGGCAAAGTCCGTGCACCAGCCGGTGCGATGGCATTGATCGAACGCGTGAGGTGAAATGGAGCGCGACCGCACCAAATGCCACCGCAAATTCGTGGCCGAGGTTATCGGGACGCGAGGCGGCGTAGTCACGCAAAACCTCACCGCAGCACAATTGTGAGATTTATTTTTCTCCGTTCTTTCCCTGTTCACGGTCGTGCGCTGGACGATCGGGAAATCTCCAATTTTAATGCGATAAGTATTTGTACGTATCGTGCTTTGGGGGCGGGGGCTCCATGCGTTGCGTTCGAGTCATCCGCGCGATCTGGATCGCGGCAGGTACGTTGACCTGTGGGATGAATCTCGCAATGGCCGATCAGGTAGCGGATGCGGACAACTGGTCGACCGGCGCGAGCGGCGCAGCGGCTGAAAAATATCTCTATTTCAGTGGTTTCGATCTGTGGCGCAGCGGCGGCACGGCCTATGGCGGCATGCTGTGGTCGCCTGGCGGACTGAACAATGACGGCTTCACGCTCAAACTGCTGCTGGCCGGCGGTACATATCTCTATCGGTCCGGTATGGGCGACATTCGCGGACGATATTTACTCGGTTCGGTGATGCCCGGCTGGCGCATCAAGCGCGGCGACCTCGAGATCAAGGTGTTCGGCGGTCTCGACCTGCAACATCACGAGACCTCGCCCGACGACCCCGGCAACCGCCTGCGCGGCGATCATGCGGGCGCACGATTCAATGCGGAAGTGTGGTGGGAGCCAATCCCGGCGAAGCTGATGGTCTCGACCTCATTCACTGGCTCGACCGCTGGCGACAATTACGGCGTGCGCGCCGCCACCGGATGGCGTGTCATCGATCAGTTCTGGGCGGGGCCGGAGGTCGAAACGTCCGGCGATCAGGTCTATCGCCAGTACCGCGTCGGCGCCCATGTCACCTCATATAAAATAGGCGACTTCGAGTGGGCAGTGGGCGCCGGCTACGTCGAGGACAACAGCCAGCGTTCGGGGCTTTACGGCCGCTTCAGTCTGCTGACGCGGCAATAATTTGATGCGGCAATACTCTAGACTCTAGCCCTTGGCGTCGCAGGCCCAGGCGCGGATCACACATTCCTTGCCGCCATAGGCGTAGCATTTCTTCATTGCTGCGTTCTGGGCGCTGGAGATACGCGGTGCGACCGCATAACCAAACGAACCGCACGGATTGGTCATGTCGAGCGAGAACGCGGCGCAGGCGCGTTTCATCGTCACCGCGGTGCATTCGCCTTTGCACTGTTTGAGCGCGGCCACCTTCGCGCTTTCCGCGCCGATATAATCGATGGCCTGACCGTAGGCGCCGCATTTGCCGACCGCCATGGCGCCAGCCGCGAAGGACCGAGATGAAAGGTGAAGAAGTGCAATCGCCAAAATAAACACAAAAAAGAAACACGCACTGCGGCGCGTGATCGTCAAAGTCGTCAAAATCCATCCCCCAGAATCGTCGCAGGGAGGAATCTAGAAAAAAGCCGGTTTCAATTTGATGAACGCGGCGGCAGTTTTAGTTTCACGACAGCCGGTTTCTGGCGGGCGTTGGCCAGCGCCTCGGGCGTATCGATGTCAAGGAAAGGGCCCCTGCCGTTGACCTCGACCTCAGCGACCGCCTCGGCATGCCTGGCGATCAGATGCCGCGCACCAAAGTCACCCTCAAGCGCCATCAATTCTCCAAACAAACGCCGCGCCCACAATACCGGGTTACCGCGACGGCCATCATTGACCGGAACGACGATCAGCGCGCCTTGATCGGGCGACAGTGCATCGATTAGGCGGTCGATGGTCTGGGTGTCGACCAGAGGCATGTCGCCCAGACAGACAACGGCGCCATCCGCATTCTCGGGCACGGCTGCGATGCCCATCTTGACCGAGCCCGCAAGCCCATCGGCAAAGTCCGGGTTATGAACGAACCGCACGTCCAGCCCCTGCAATGCCCGCTCCACATCAGCGTGCTGGTGCCCGGTCACGACAATGACGGGCGATGCCTTCGAAGCCAGCGCCTGTTCGGTGACGGTCCGAACCAGTGTCTTGCCGTCGAGTTCGGCGAGCAGCTTGTTCGGTCCGCCCATGCGCGTCGAGCGCCCCGCTGCGAGCACGATGGCCGCGACACTACGGTTGCCCTCGCCCTCAGTGGCAACGCGCGGCTGCGGCCGGGTGACGATTTCCATCAGCAACCCTCCCACACCCATGCCGGTGACATCCTCGCGCGTGACCTTCAGCCCGGCGAGCAGACGCATCAGCACCCAGTCGAAGCCGTTTTCCTTCGGCGATCGCGCGCAGCCCGGCGCGCCGATCACCGGTACATTGCCGACGCCGCCAATCAAAATCAGATTGCCCGGATCGACCGGCATGCCGAAATGCTCGATATGACCGCCGACATCCTCAAGCGCGGCAGGAATGACATCGCGCCGGTCGGCGATAGCGGACGCACCGAACACCAGCACAAGCTCCGCGCCCAGATCCGTCAATTCGCGAATTGCCGCCGACAGTCCTGCTTGGGCGTGCGGCACGCGGCGCTCGGCGACGATGCTGGCGCCCGCGGGCGCAAGGCGATCCTCGGTGACGCGAATGGTCTTGTCGATCACTTTGGGGGCGAGCCCCGGCAGCATAGTGGAGACCACGCCGACCCGTTTGATGCAAAACGGCGCGACGCGCAGCTTGCTGCCCTTCAGCGCGGCCAGCGCCATGTCCCGCAGCGTCGTCTCGATACCGAACGGAATGAGCTTCACGGTGCCGATCATCTCGCCTTCGACCACCGCCTTGAAGGCAGGCAGCGTGGCGAAGGTGATGGCCTCGTCCACGCGATTGACCCGGTCCACCGCATCGCGATCGACCATCAGCACGCCGGCCTGCGCTGCGAACAGATTGGCGCGGCCGGTGAACGCGCGCTCGACTGCGACACCCTCACCGGCAATCGCCTGCGCAATGCTGGCGGCGGCGATATCCTCGGAGACATCATCCTCGTCTAACCGCGCCACTACGATCTCGGTGACACCCGCATGCAGCATGGCGATGACCTCGTCGGGGCCGATCAGCGTGCCCTTCTTCAGAACGCAGGAGTTCTGCCGGATGGCGTGGACGGTAACGCCACCGAGCGCGTCTTTCGGAGAGACAGGGCCGAATCTCATGCGGGCACTCTCAATGGCTGAATGGCGGGGCTTTCCTGCGGCAGGCGCAACGAGGCAGTGATCTGTGCCATGATCGAGACCGCGATTTCGGCGGGCGAGACTGCACCGATGGCGAGTCCGATCGGGGCACGGATGCGCGCCAGCGCAGCTTCGCTCACGCCCTGCTCCTTGAGGCGATCGAGGCGCTTGCCGTGGGTTTTGCGCGAACCGAGCGCGCCGATATAAAAACAATCGCGCGACAGCGCGTGCAACAGCGCCGGATCGTCGATCTTCGGATCGTGAGTCAGTGCCGCGAACGCTGTGTAGCGGTCGATCTTCAACGGCGGCAGCGCCACGTCCGGCCAATCGGCGAACAACGGCACCCCGGCAAACCGCTCCGGAGATGCGAACGCCGTGCGTGGATCGACCACATAGACGTCATAGCCGAGCGACTGCGCCAGCGGCGCCAGCGCCTGACTGATATGGACCGCGCCGATGATGACGAGGCGCGCGGTCGGCGCATAGACGTTCAGGAATATTCTGCGCCCGCCTGCGTCGATCATGCCGCTCTTGCCCATGCGCAGATGCCGGTCGAGTTCACTATGAAGCGGATCTGCCGCGATGTCCGCGGCCTTGACGAGACGCTGATCGCCGCTTTCAACGTCAGTGACGACAAGCACCGCCCGCCGCGCGCTACGTTCAGCATTTAGTTCGCTGAGCGTCTCATACCTCACGACAGCCCTGCTTTCACATCGTCAATCTTTTCAACAAAAACACGGATGATGCCGCCGCATGACAGGCCGACATTCCAGGCTGTCTCGTCGGCAACGCCGAATTCGAGCATTTTCGGCTTGCCACTGGCGATCACGTCCAGCGCCTCGGTGACCACAGCGCTCTCGACGCAACCGCCGGAGACCGAGCCCAGAAACGTACCCTTGTCGTCGATCACCAGATTGGATCCTGCGGGACGCGGCGCCGACCCCCAAGTCTCCACCACGGTTGCCAGCGCCACGCCGCGCCCGGCCGTTGCCCAATCCTCGGCAGCTCTCAGAATGTCTTCATCACGATCGAGCATTTTGGCCTCACGTGCAGCAATATCACAAGGATGCGCCGGCGACGATCCGCCAACAACTCTTCTATCGACGAGATATTGTGAACCGGACGGCGCCTGTCCAGAGGCGGCTAGGAGGGCGCGCGCAAATATGAGATAGACCCCTCTATCGAAGATTCCGGAGTCCCTTCCATGCCCATGATCGATGCCGACGGCTGCCTCATCAACGTTTCGGTGGAAGGCCGGGACAGCGGCCCGACCGTAATGCTGTCGAACTCGCTCGGCACCACCATGCAGATGTGGGAGCCGCAAATGGCGGCGCTGACCAAACTATTCCGCGTCATCCGTTACGACCGCCGCGGCCATGGCAAATCCAGCGTACCACCCGGCCCCTATTCGATGGAACGCTTCGGCAAGGACGTGCTGGCGATTCTCGACGATCTGAACATCGAGCGCGTGCATTGGTGCGGCCTGTCGATCGGCGGCATGGTCGGACAATGGCTGGGAGCCAACGCGCCGGACCGGTTCGAGCGCATCGTCCTGGCCAGCACGTCGAGCTATTTTCCGGACCAGACCAACTGGGACAAGCGCCTCGACGTCATCCGGCAGAGCGGACTCGCTCCAATTGCCAACAGCGTGATTGCTTCGTGGTTCACGCGCGACTTCCGTGAACGCGAGCCGGAGATCATCAAGCGCGTGCGCGAGATGCTCCTCGCCACACCAATCGAGGGTTATATCGGTGCTTCACAGGCGATCGCGTCGATGGACAACCGGGAATTGCTGCCGAGCATCAAGAGTCCGACCCTGATCATTGCCGGCCGCCAAGACCCTTCAACGCCACTTGCAATGAATGAATTCATTCGCGGACAGATTCCCGGCGCCAGCCTGACGATCCTGGATTCCTCGCATTTATCCAACATCGAGCAGTCGCACGATTTCACCGAGGCGCTGGTCGGTTTTCTGACTCAGCGCTAAAAACCGCGCGCGACAATTCAGGATTGATAAGACGTACCGTGCACAGACGCGCCGACGTACTTGCTCCGCGTCGCCTTCTTCGTCTGCGGCATATCCACGATCAGGATGATGCCCGCTCCGATCAGCGCCAACGTCTCGCTGGCGTGTAACCGCAGTGCCTCTGTCTCGCCGAGCGCCGAGGCCGACAACAGGCTTGCCATGCTAATGACAGCGCCGAGCAGAAGCGCGTACGTGAGCGCCTCGTCGCAATTCGCCTGGCGGCGGATCGATTCACGCACGATCAGAATCAGAAAAACCAGGAAGAAGGCGGCGACGACGAATTTGCCGAGTGCCAGCAGCCACGCAAAGCGGATCGTCTGCATGCCCGTCCAGCTGAAATGATCGCTGAAGAACATTCCCGCCGCGGCATTGGCCGGATCGAACAGTCCGCGCACCGGCGAAATCCAGATTTTCAGTGCGGCAATGGTCCAGGCCGGAATGAAATAGGACGCCAGCAACGCGCCATTGAACGTGCTCAGCCGCCAGTCTTTCACCATCGCCATTCGCCTCACGATTCCCGTAACCTGACGGGGCGAGATAATCTCGCTCAACTGCGAACGGCAATCGTAACCCTTTATTTACCTTAACGGCGAGGGCTTCGTGAGGGATGTACAAAAGAAAATCCCGCCTTTCGGCGGGATTTTCCCTTGAGCCACGGTTTTTTCAGAACACGCGACCAGATTTAGTGGCCGCCACCCTTCTGGCCGGACTGACCGCCGGGATTCTGCTGCTGCTGACCGGGCTTTTGCCCGCCACCCTGCTGCTGGCCCGGCTTGTTGCCGCCCTGGTTCTGCTGGCCTTGGCCCTGACCCTGGCCTTGGTTGTTCTGGTTCTGGTTCGACATTTGTGACCTCCTGTTGAACGGGAAGCCAACATCGGGAGCTGCGAGATCGTTCCGAGGGAACTTGAAATCGTGATCGGCTCTGGTGACGACCGCGTGAAAACGCCGCGGTATCTGACGTGAATAGAGCCTTGTGCAACGCCGCATGCTGTTGCCGCGCCCGGTTCCCGCTGTTAAAAATTGTAACGTTCCAACGTCTTGGCTGCCGGAGCCTTCGACGTGCCCGATCACACGTTCTCATTACGGCAGCGATGGATTATTTCGCCCAGCAACTCATCAACGGCCTCGTACTCGGCTCGATCTACGGCCTGATCGCGATCGGCTACACCATGGTCTATGGCATCGTCGGTATGATCAATTTCGCCCATGGCGACATTTTCATGATCGGTGGTTTCATCGCACTGATTGCGTTTCTCATTCTGGTCGCGATCGGACTGACCAGCGTGCCGCTGATCCTGATGCTGGTGCTCGTGGTGGCGATGGCGACGACCGCGCTCTATGGCTGGACCGTGGAGCGCATCGCCTACCGGCCGCTGCGGCATTCCTTCCGCCTCGCGCCAATGTTATCTGCGATCGGCATGTCGTTCGTGCTCTCAAACTTTGCGCAGGTCGCGCAAGGCGCCCGCGTGAAACCGGTGCCACCGATCATCACCGGCGGCCACACGCTATTCGAGCAGGACGGCTTCGTTGTGCGGTTGTCCAACATCCAGATCGTCGTCGTCATCACGACGGTGCTGCTGCTCGCGATCTTCTCCTGGCTAGTGGCGCGCACGCGGCTCGGACGTGACATGCGCGCCTGCGAACAGGATCAGACCATGGCGGCGTTGCTTGGCGTCGATGTCGATCGTACCATCTCGATGACCTTCGTCATTGGTGCCGCGCTCGCCGCAGTCGCAGGCATGATGTACCTGCTCTATTACGGCGTGGTCGATTTCTTCATGGGTTTCGTCGCCGGCATCAAGGCCTTCACGGCCGCCGTCCTCGGCGGCATCGGCTCCCTGCCCGGTGCGATGCTGGGGGGCCTCGCCATCGGGCTGATCGAGACATTCTGGTCCGCCTACTTCTCATCCGAATATAAGGACGTCGCCGCCTTCTCGATTTTGATTATCGTCCTGATCTTTCTTCCGACCGGTCTTTTGGGCCGTCCGGAAGTCGAAAAAGTCTGAGAGACCGGCATGGCAATGACAGAACAGCCCATTGCCGTGCCCGCCCGAAAGGGCTCACGGGCGCATGGCGCCTCGTTCATCCTGAAAAAATCGCTGCTCAGCGCGCTGGTCGCCCTGATCCTGTTCTCGCTGATGATCGGCATCCGCACTGAAGCAGGGCCAACTGGCCAGCTCGTGTTTTGGACCCGCTTTCGCGACCTCGCGATGCTGGTGGTGCTGGTGTTCGCCGGCAGCATCCTTGTTGAACTGTTCCGACAATGGCTTGCCGCGCGGCGCGTCTCGATCATCCCGCAGACCACGCGCGACTCGTTCGCGAAACTCGGCCGCTTCGTCGCGCCCTTGCTGCTGATTTTCACTTTCCTCGTGCCGGTGATCTTTTACGACCAGCGTTACATTCTCGATCTCGGAATCCTTGTGCTGACCTATGTGATGCTCGGCTGGGGCCTCAATGTCGTGGTCGGCCTCGCGGGCCTGCTCGATCTCGGTTACGTCGCGTTTTATGCGGTCGGAGCCTACTCCTACGCGCTGCTGGCGACGACGTTCGGCCTGTCATTCTGGATTTGCCTGCCGCTCGCCGGCATCCTCGCCGCGTTCTGGGGCATGCTGCTCGGTTTTCCGGTGCTGCGGCTGAAAGGCGATTATCTCGCCATCGTCACGCTGGCATTCGGCGAAATCATCCGCCTCATTCTGCTGAACTGGCAAAACGTCACCGGCGGACCGAATGGCATTTCCGGCGTTCCGCGCCCGACCTTCTTCGGTATTCCGCTGAACGCAACCGATGACGGACTCGCGGCCAAACTCGGCATTCCGTTTTCGCCGACACACCGCGTGGTGTTCCTGTTCTACATTATTCTGGCGCTGGCGCTCTTGACCAACTGGGTCACCATCCGCCTGCGCCGCCTGCCCATAGGCCGCGCATGGGAAGCGCTGCGCGAGGACGAAGTCGCCTGCCGCTCGCTCGGCATCAATACCACGACGACAAAACTTACCGCGTTCGCGACCGGCGCGATGTTCGGCGGATTCGCCGGTGCCTTCTTCGCAACCCGGCAGGGATTCATCAGCCCCGAATCTTTCACCTTCCAGGAATCCGCTTTGGTGCTGGCGATCGTGGTACTCGGCGGCATGGGCTCGCAGCTTGGCGTCGCGCTTGCGGCATTGGCGATGATCGGCGGTTTCGAATTGTTCCGCGGCTTCGAACAATTCCGCATGCTGGTATTCGGCGGAGCGATGGTGCTGCTGATGATCTGGCGGCCGCGCGGGCTCGTCGGCCACCGTGATCCGACGGTATTTCTCGGTGCGCCGACGACGATCTCGTCGTCAATGGTCAGAGAAGGACGCTGATGAGCACGGAGGCTCCAGCCGATATTCTCGAGGTCACGCATCTGTCGATGCGTTTTGGCGGCATCGTTGCGATCAACGATCTGTCGTTCACTGCCAGACGCGGCGACATTACAGCCTTGATCGGCCCCAACGGAGCGGGCAAGACCACGGCTTTCAACTGCATTACCGGATTCTACAAGCCGACCACCGGCATGATACGGCTGACGCATGAGGACGGCCGGGCATTCCTGCTTGAGCGGTTGTTCGACTATCGTATCTCGAAGGTGGCGAAAGTCGCGCGCACTTTCCAGAACATCCGCCTGTTCGCGGGCATGACGGCGCTGGAAAACTTGATGGTGGCGCAGCACAACGCGCTGATGCGCGCGTCCGGCTACACATTTTTGGGGCTGATCGGCGCGCCAACATTCCGTGCCGCCGAGAACCGGGCCATCGAGCGCGCCCGCTATTGGCTGGAACGCATCGGATTGACCGCGCGCGCCGACGATGCCGCGGGCAACCTGCCTTACGGCGATCAGCGGCGGCTCGAGATCGCCCGTGCCATGTGTTCGGAGCCGGCGCTGCTGTGTCTCGACGAACCCGCCGCCGGTCTGAACGCACGCGAGGGCGAAGCACTCAGCGAATTGCTGCGCTCGATCCGCAAGGATCACAGCACATCGGTTCTTTTGATCGAACACGACATGTCGGTGGTAATGGAAATTTCCGACCGCATTGTCGTGTTGGATTACGGCGTGAAAATCGCCGAAGGCACGCCGCGTCAGATCCGCGACGATCCGAAGGTGATCGCGGCCTATCTCGGCGCCGACGAAAAAGCCGCCATCGCCGTCATGGAGCAGGACGCATGAGCGCGCCCGATACCCAGCCGCTCCTCGCCATTCGCGGCCTGCACGCCGCTTACGGCAATATCGAAGCTTTGAAAGGCGTGGATCTCGATGTCGCGGCGGGCGAGATCGTTGCCCTGATCGGCGCCAACGGCGCGGGCAAATCCACGCTAATGATGACGGTGTTCGGCAAGCCGCGCGCCAGCGACGGCGAGATCATCTATGACGGCCTCGACATCACACACGCGCCGACCCATCACATCGCGCATTTGCGCATCGCGCAATCTCCGGAAGGCCGCCGCATCTTTGCGCGGATGAGCGTCGCTGAAAATCTGCGGATGGGGGCAGATGTCGCACATGGCAGCAAAAGCGAGCGCAGCGAAGACCTCGATCGCGTGCTGACGTTGTTTCCGCGTCTCAAGGAGCGCATGCACCAGCGCGGCGGCACGCTATCCGGCGGCGAGCAGCAAATGCTGGCGATCGGCCGCGCACTGATGAGCCGCCCTCGCCTGCTGATGCTGGACGAGCCATCGCTCGGTCTTGCGCCGCTGATCGCGCGGCAGATCTTCGATGCCATCCGTATCCTCAACCAAAAGGATGGTCTTACCGTGCTGATCGTCGAGCAGAACGCCAACCATGCGCTCAAGCTGGCGCATCGTGGCTATGTCATGGTCAATGGCCTGATTACGCTGAGCGGCACCGGCGCCGAATTGCTGGAGCGCCCGGAAATCCGCGCGGCCTATCTCGAGGGTGGGCGTCATTGATGAGCAGCTTTTACACAAATGAATCCGTTTTTCAGGTGGCCTTCGTTACTCTTGTTCTCGGTGGCGGCTGTGCGCTTCTGGCGGGCCGTGCCATCGCCGCGACCTGGCGCGGTATCGCCGTTGCCATCGCCGCCGCCTTTCCGATGGCTGCTGCAGTGCGGTTCGTCCATTATGCCCTGTTCAACGAAACCCTGCTTTCGCCAAAAACATATTGTCTGGAAGTGCTGGTTCTGTTGATTGTTATATGTCTGTCATTCCAGCGCACCCGTGCGGTGCAAATGGTCCGGCAATATTACTGGTTGTATCAACAGAACGGCCCGCTCGGCTGGCGGCTGCGGCAAGATGCGCCCGCGCAGGTTACGGCCGGCTGAAATTTGCCGGTGACTTGCGGAAAAATTCATCCGACAATGCCCGCCGCCATTCCCGGTCTATTTCTCCCGTGAGGACAATCCTATGATCAAGCTACGCACCATCGGTCTGGCTTTGACCGCATCGATCGCCTTATCCGCCAGCGCCCTCGCGCAGGACATTCCCGTTGCGGTGGCCGGACCCATGACGGGTGGCGAATCCGCATTCGGACGTCAGTTGAAAAACGGCGCAGAGTTCGCCGCTGCGGATATCAACGCCGCCGGCGGCGTGCTCGGCAAGAAATTGGCGCTGCAAATCGGCGACGATGCCTGCGATCCCAAGCAGGCGCGCTCGGTCGCGGAAAAACTGGCCAGCGGCCGGGTGGTATTCGTCGCGGGACATTATTGTTCGTCGTCGTCGATTCCCGCGTCCGAAGCTTATGCGGAAGGCAACGTGCTTCAGATCACTCCGGCTTCAACCGCGACGGCTTTCACCGATCGCGGCCTGTGGAACGTGGCGCGCGTCTGCGGCCGCGACGATCAGCAAGGCTCTGCGGCCGCGAAATACATCCTGAAAACCTATGCCGGAAAAAACATCGCGATCTTTAACGACAAGACCAGCTATGGCAAAGGTCTCGCTGATGAAATGAAGAAGGCACTGAACGCTGGCGGCATGACGGAGAAGATGTTCGAGTCCTACAACAAGGGCGACAAGGACTTCAATTCGATCGTCTCGCGGCTGAAGCGCGAGAATATCGATCTGGTCTATGTCGGCGGCTACCATCAGGAAGCGGGCCTGATCCTGCGCCAGATGCGCGATCAGGGTCTGAACACCGTGCTGATGGCAGGCGATGCGATGAACGACATGGAATTCGCCTCGATCACCGGCCCGCTTGCCGAAGGCACGCTCTTCACCTTTGGTCCCGACCCGCGCAACAAGCCGACCGCGAAAGCCATCGTCGACCGCTTCAAGGCGAAGGGCATCGATCCCGAAGGGTATACGCTCTACACTTATGCTGCATTTCAGGTGTGGTCGCAGGCCGCCGCGAAAATCGATTCAACCGATCCAAAGAAAGTCATGGATGCGATCAAGGCCGGCGAATGGGATACCGTGATCGGAAAATTGTCGTTCGATGCGAAGGGCGATGTGAAGGAAGTTGGCTACGTCGTCTATAAATGGGACGCCAAGGGCAACTACGCCGAGATTCCCGGCCAGTGAATGTGAGACTGGCTTCCCTCTCCCCTGCGGGAGGGGGAAGTCAGCCGAAATTCTGCAGTGCCGGAAACGTCTCCAGCAGCCAGATGCTGAGCGTCGAGACCGTACCCGTCAGAAAACCGATGCCGACCAGGACCATCAGCACGCCCATCGCGCGCTCGATGGCCGCAAGATGCGGCCTGATGCGTGCGAGCAGCGATGACGACCGCTCGATCAAAAACGCCGCGAGCAGAAACGGAATGCCGAGCCCCGCCGAATAGACCGCGAGCAGGCCCGCGCCTTTTGTCACCGTCGCCTCCGATGCCGCGACCGAAAGGATCGCCGCCAAAATCGGCCCGATGCAGGGCGTCCAGCCGAACGCAAATGCCAGCCCCATCACATAGGCGCCCCACAGTCCGACGGGTTTAGGGATCGGCAACCGTCCTTCACGCATCAGAAAGCCGATCCGTGTCAGGCCGAGAAAATGCAGACCCATGACGATGATCACGAGCCCCGCGACGATCGACAATTCCGCCGACCACGCCCGGATAAATCCGCCGATGAAACTGGCGCTGGCACCAAGCGCGACAAACACAGTGGAGAAGCCCAGCACGAACAGCAGCGCGCTCAACATGACCGCGCGGCGCGAGGCGGTCATCTCTTCGTCATTGGCGACATGCTCGATGGTCGCGCCGGTGAGATACACCAGATAGGCCGGCACCAGCGGCAGTACGCAGGGCGACAGGAAGCTGATGAGACCGGCGGCAAGCGCGGCGGGAAGCGAGACATCGTGAATCATGAGGCTAGATGCCCCGTGCAGGCACCTTGAAGCAAGGCCAATATGAGTGGCTTCCCTGTGTTGTGAAGACGCTATGATCGCGAGTTGACCATTTCACCCTGTTACGCTCATCTTCCCGCCGAGGATCATACCTGATGAAAAATCTGCTCACCGACATTCCCGGAGTCCGCGTCGGCCACGCCGACGACAAGGCGCTCGCCTCCGGAGTCACGGCGGTGATCTTCGATCAGCCTGCGGTGGCGGCGATGGATGTGCGTGGCGGCGGACCCGGCACCCGTGATGGTGCGCTACTGGACCTTGCCAACACCGTGGAGCGTGTCGATGCATTCGCGCTGTCCGGCGGCTCGGCGTTCGGAATCGAAAGCGGCGGCGGCGTGCAGGCCTGGCTGGCCGAACAGGGCCGCGGCCTTGTGGTGCGCGAGGCCTTGATCCCGATCGTCCCGGGCGCAGTCGTGTTCGACCTGCTCAACGGCGGCAACAAGAAATGGGGCCGCTTTGCGCCCTATCGCGATCTCGGTTAT
>JAIERI010000114.1 GCA_019747015.1 Xanthobacteraceae bacterium | reverse complement strand
GACGCTGATGGCGGGCACCGAGCCAAGCGAGGAACTGCGTAAGGAACTGGTCGCGTGGGTGCGCAAGGACATCGGCCCGATCGCCCAGCCGGATCTCATTCAGTTTGCGCCGGGCCTGCCCAAGACGCGCTCCGGCAAGATCATGCGCCGCATTCTGCGCAAGATCGCCGAAGATGAATCCGGCGTACTTGGAGATACCTCGACCTTGGCCGATCCGCTGGTTGTGACGGATCTGGTCAACAATCGCCAGAACAAGAAGCACGCGCCGGTCTGAATCCGGCGTTAAGTCCCGGAGTCGGCGGTATTTGCGGCGCAGTCACACGATTGTTAGCCTTTTTGCCGCCTCCCGGGCGCTTTTGGGGCAAGTGTTGTTTTACGGGCATTTTCTCCCCGTCATTTTCCCACTATGACGCCGTCTAGCCGTCCGGCCTATGCCGGCCGCCGGTCCCACTCGACGCACGGGACGGCGTTCGCGGCCAGCGGCCATTCTGGAGGATCGATATGTTGCGGAAATTCGCTGTGACCATCACAGCCACGATAACGATGGGATTTTTTGCGGGAACCGCGGTTCAGGCGCGTGAAATCGTCGGCGCACCGGCCGGCTATTCGCCCGGCACCATCGTGGTCAAAACCAGCGAACGTCGGCTCTACTATGTGATGGGTGGCGGGCAGGCGGTTCGTTATCCGGTCGGCGTTGGCAAGCCCGGCAAACAATGGGCAGGCACCACGATGATCAGCGGCAAATACCTTGCCCCGGCATGGTCGCCGCCCGCCGAGGTAAAACACGACAAGCCAGGAATTCCTAACGTCATCGCTGGCGGTTCGCCGCGCAATCCGATGGGCGTCGCGGCGATGACCCTGTTCGGCGGCGAATACGCCATTCACGGCACCAACATGCCGAACTCGATCGGTGGCTACGTCTCCTACGGCTGCGTGCGCATGTACAATCAGGACATCAGCGATCTGTTCCAGCGCGTCTCGGTCGGCACGCCGGTGGTCGTCACCTCGCGCTGATCTTCGTTTTATCTGGATGCAAAAAGCCCCGCTCAGGCGGGGCTTTTTCGTTTGATTTCAAATTTACCGGGCGCGCCTGCCTAGGTATACATACCCAATTATATACTTGACGTACCGGTTTTGAGGCTTATAGTCATATCCACAACAGGATGACGGCTATGGCACTTCCCAAGATTTACACCGATGCAACCGCCGCGCGTAAGCACTTAGAAGGCCTTCTTTGGCCCGATGGTCCGATCTGTCCTCATTGCGGCGTTGTCGATGCAGCCACACAGTTGAAGGGCAAAAGCACTCGCCCCGGCGTCTATAAATGCCGTGCCTGTGAGAAGCCTTTCAGCGTCACCGTGGGCACTGTGTTTGAGCGCAGCAAGATTGCCTTGAACACTTGGGTCTATGCCGTGGACCTCTACACCGCCTCCAAGAAAGGCTTCTCGGCTCATCAACTGCACCGGACTCTTGGCGTCACCTACAAGACCGCTTGGTTCATGGCGCATCGTATCCGCGAAGCAATGACCGAAACCAAGGGGCCTAAGAACCCAATGGGCGGCGCTGGCAAATCGTGGAAGCCGACGAAACGTATTACGGCAAGAAAGCTGACAAGCCGAAAGTCACCACGTCCGGCCGTCCTTTTCTCAAAGGTGGCATGGGCGCACACAAAATCTCAATCGTGTCGCTCGTTGAGCGAGGCGGTTCGGTTCGCTCGTTTCACGTCGATGGCACTGTTAGCGCCAAGACTGTTTCAGATATTCTTTTCACCAATGTGAAGCGCGACACAGTTCTGCACACGGATGAAAGCAAACTCTACACAAAGGCTGGCAAGGAATATGCCTCGCACGACACCGTGAACCACGGCGCGAAAGAATACGCTCGCGGCATCGTCCACATGAATACTATTGAAGGCTACTTCTCAATCTTCAAGCGCGGCATGAAAGGTGTTTATCAGCACTGTGGCGAACAGCACTTGCACCGCTACCTTGCCGAATTCGAC
This sequence comes from Xanthobacteraceae bacterium, assembly GCA_019747015.1. Classification (GTDB taxonomy): domain Bacteria; phylum Pseudomonadota; class Alphaproteobacteria; order Rhizobiales; family Xanthobacteraceae; genus Afipia. The sequence goes on along the minus strand of JAIERI010000114.1, from coordinate 11,008 downwards.
TTCCGTTATAACCGCCGTATGGCGCTCGGCATCAATGATAAGACGCGCGGTGAAGATGCACTCAAGGGCATCCTTGGAAAGCGGTTGACCTATCATAGACCTGACGCTGCCTAAGTATCGCAAGCAGTGGGCGCTTAAGTTTTTGCGACGGCGGAAACAGCGAATTGGCGGCGATGAATCGGGAAACTATTAAGCCGAATTAACATCGCAGTTAATGCGTGTTATTTTAGCAACGGAACTTGCTGCAGCTGTTGATATTTCCTTAAGTTACAGGGTCTTGCGGGTTCCCCCGGTTTCAGAAACCGTCGTAATCGGAATAGCTTATGGGCATAGCTCGATTCTGGAACTATGAAATTTGAGGGCGCGACAATGCACCAATGTCCCAGAATCAAATATATAGAGATAACTTATTGGTTTTCTTATATTATTGGTGACCGTTTTTTCTATCATTATGGCGCAATAACGGCAGAAGGTGCTAAGCCAGTTCCGTTAGCGGCGTGAGGCGCAAGTTCGAATCGAAATTACGCTGGTTTATCAAAGCGTTAATAATTCAACTATACAATTTCTTTACGGTTCGGCGATCGACCAAAATTCTTGTCAAGTTCTATTTGCTGTGCGCCAAGTGAATATGCAAACCGTTCCGTCGGTCGCTGACCCCCGGACGGTTTATTTGACTCGGGAGAATTGCAATGGATCACGCCAACGAAGCAGCTTTCATGCTTGAGCCACTTGTATTGAGCGGACCGGCAATCGAGCGTGATAATTTGGTTAAGGACCGTAACCACTCTCCAAAGCCGGACGAGGCGGTTTGGTGCGTAAGTTTACATGAGCAGGACGCCGAGATTTCGGCGTGTGAGGTCGGTTTTTTTGAAACCCTCCGAAGCCGCATTGCGAAGGACGTTTAAGAGGCTTATAGCTTCTAAAATTGCGAGCGAGGTGAACTTTGCCCGTTGTCGGTAAAACGGCACTTGAGATTTCGAACCGCGCCGCCTTTTTCAAAACAGCAATAGATATTCAGCTTGCCGCCCCTGCCATGCAGGGGCTGGGCCTTGGCTATCACCCTTTAATGCCCGACATTTTAGCCCACGCTTATTTTGCAATGAGCGAGGCTTACAAAAAGCAATTCCTTTATCCCGCGAAGCAGACCGATCCTACTAAACAAGCCGCCATCACCAGCGCAGCAATCGCGTTCATCAAACCCTTGCGACCGCCAGACTCCCGTATACAGCGCGAGGAATACATTTATGTGAACCCGATGATGGCTATGCGAGCAGCTTGCGGCATAGTTGACCATCCATTTCATACGCGTGATTTCGACGGCCAGCGTCGCTTTTTTAAGCAGCTGGATCTTCTTGATTTTCCGAACGTCACTTCGATTATGTCGGAAGCTGCCGCCAATGGTGGTGAAATCAAGGGCAACTTGCAGATCACTCTAACTCGCCAAGAAGAATATCAACTGAAGTCGTTGATAAACATGTTTGTTGTTCTGCGGGATATGAAAATTTACGCAAAGAGTTCAACGCCCTGATTGCAGGTGTCTGCACCCTGTTTATTTCTGCCTTTTTCCAAAATCGCTGTTCGAGTCGGATTGGCCGGTTAGTTTTGCCATCTCATCGATGTCGAGCGAGTCTTCCTCGATCAGCTTGGCCAGCTTTGCGGAATCGCCATGCTGGCGCGGCGGCGTTTTGAGCATGCGCAAGAGGATTCTGTCGCGCTCTTTGGAGTTATCCGACATATCCCTGCTTTCCACTTGGGATGTGTGAATCGTGAACAACTAGCTGTTGTGGTATTCGAGTCTTGCGAAACCCTGCCATCAGCGTCACGGTTCGAATTGCTAGAATCGGCAGGCTGGCCATCCCTACAAGTTTGGACCAGTCCTGCCGTTGCCTAGCTGGCGATCCCGAACCGGGGACCGACCAGGCCCCTTCCAGAAGGGCGCTTGGAGCAAAAGCCGTCACGGGTCCAATCCGGGGCGGCTTTTGTGCTTCGTCTGCGGTTAATTAACCGCATCAGCATGCTGCATCAGTGCACACGGCGTACTTGCGCCGCAAGTGGCGACACCGACTTGGCGTCAAAATATGTGAACTGTTTGCAAATCTGCATCTACTCACGTTATCACGATTCTAAGCACCGGGCTGTCGTTTTAGGACTTATTACCCAAAAGTCGGTACGTCAAGTATATAATTGGGTATACATACCTAGATTAGATAAATCCGAAGTTCCGGCATCTGTAATCTTGAGTTTTAAGTATTCGATATAGCGCGGCCTGAACTAGAAATCGGACGCGATCCCCTTGTTTTCCCAATCGCCATAACGCGTTGGCTCCGGGCCGGCCGGACCCTGAACTTCCTTTGGGCTGCTGTGGATATTTTCCTTTTCAGCCGTTTCCCTCGCAGCGGCCCGTCGGGCTTCGGCTTCCGCCAGGGCGCGCTGTGCCTCCGGCGGCAACGGCCGGCGCAGGGCCGGCATTTCATCGGCTGGCGATGGAATTTGCGGCGATTGCGTCTGTTTATCATTCATCGGACAAAACTCCGTCGTCGCGTCGCAACCCCCGACCGATTCTTACATTTGGCATATTCGCGTGTCACCAGTGCACTCTCGCCGCGACGATGTCGCCGTCATTTCCGCTGAGTGATATTTCTCCCGCATGAAGCCATCGCGTTTTGTTCCGCCGACCGAGGTACCCGGCCTCGCCGCGCGCCGGATAGCCGCCGACATCCTCGATGGCGTTCTGCACAAACGCCGCACGCTCGACGACCAGCTCGAAGGTGCGGCGGCGCATCCCGGCCTCAAGACATTGTCGGATCGCGACCGCGCGCTGATGCGCCGCCTGGTTGCCACGATCTTGCGGCGGCTCGGCACGCTCGGTCATGTGCTTTCGCGCCTGCTCGATCGCGGCGTTCCGACCGACGCGCCGCGTGCGCAAAGCGCGCTTCTGATCGGCGCCGCGCAAATCCTCTGGATGGATGTCCCCGATCACGCCGCCGTCGATCTGTCGGTGCGTCTGGTGCAGGCCGACAGGCGCGCTGCGAAATATGCCGGCCTGATCAACGCGGTGCTGCGGCGATGCGCCCGCGAAGGCGAGGCCCTGATCGCTGAAGTCTCGTCCGCGATGATCGATCTGCCGCCCTGGCTGGTTGCACGCTGGATCGCCGCCTACGGCGAGGACACCGCGAAGGCGATGGCGACAGCGATCGGCTTCGAGCCGCCGCTCGATCTCACTGTGAAATCCGAACCCGCCGGCTGGGCCACGCGGCTGCATGGCGAAGCCCTGGCCACCGGTACTGTGCGCACGCCCTTGCAGGGGCCGATCACCATGCTCCCGGGTTTCAGCGATGGACAATGGTGGGTGCAGGACGCCGCAGCGGCGCTGCCTGCGCGTCTGTTCGGCGAACTGAATGGAAAGAGCGTCGCCGATTTGTGCGCGGCGCCCGGCGGCAAAACGGCGCAGCTCGCGCAGGCCGGCGCCACGGTTACGGCAATCGACCGCTCTCCCGCCCGCGTCGCACGACTGAAGGATAATTTCGGACGCTTATCGTTCGCGGCAACCACTGTCGTCGCCGATGCCACCGAATGGAGCGGCGAGCCCTTCGACGCCGTGCTGCTCGACGCACCGTGCTCCTCGACCGGAACGATCCGCCGCCATCCCGATGTGGCTTGGCTGAAGAACGAGGCCGATATCGGCGCGCTGGTGGCCTTGCAAAAGCGCCTGCTGCAAAAAAGCGTGTCCCTGCTCAAGCCCGGCGGCATGCTGGTCTACTGCACCTGTTCGCTCGAGCCCGAAGAAGGCGAGCAGGCGATTGAGGCCCTCCTTTCCTCCGAATCCTGCATGACACGCGTCCCGGTCGAGCCTTCGGATGTCGCTGGCCTGTCGGAATTGATCACCGCAAAGGGCGATTTGCGGACGTTGCCTTCGCATCTGCCCCATGAGGATCCAAAGCTTGGCGGCCTTGACGGCTTCTATGCCGCGCGTCTGGTAAAATCCTGAATCGTCCCAGCAGCTTAAGCTCAGCCGACCCCGGCGCTGCGATTCTGGTATGCGCACCATAACGCAACCCAGAATGGTGCCTTGCGCGCAATTCCAGACTAAAAGGGTGCGCGGAGATTCCCTCCGATAGAGTACACGTGTCGGCCGCAGGACAAAGACGCCTCTCAGGACTGTTGCTTGGCCGCGCCGCGCGGAAGCTGATGGCGCATGCCAGCGGCAACTCGGTGGCGCTGTCGCGGTTCTGGCCCGGCCGCACCGACCGCCTGCTGATCGCACCGCATGATCTGCGGACCACCGATGCGACGCGAGCGGCGGAAATCTATTCCGGCCGCTTCGTATTCGCCGGCAAGATCGTCACCTGCCATGGCCGTTCGGTGTTCGATCTCGATCCGCCCTCGGAGGATTGGGAGGTTGCCCTTTTGGGATTTGGCTGGCTGCGCCATCTGCGGGCCGCCGATTCGGCGATCACACGCGCCAATGCGCGGTCGCTGATCGACGATTGGGGAAACACGAAACGCAAAAGCGCCGTCGGCCACCGCGCCGACGTTCTGGCTCGCCGTGTGATCTCGCTCCTGTCGCAGGCTCCGTTATTGCTGAACGAGGCCGACGGAAAATTTTATCGCAGGTTTCTGCGCAGCCTGACGCGCGATGTCCGCTACCTGCGTTATACGACGCTCGACATTCCCGATGGTGTAGCCCGGCTGCAAGTGCTCATCGCGCTGAGTTACGTTTCGCTATGCCTCGCCAACCAGACAAAATTCGTCCACACCGCCACGAAGAAGCTGTCTGAGGAGCTGCATCGCCAGATCCTTCCGGACGGCGGGCACATCTCCCGCAATCCGGGCGCGCTGGTGGACCTGCTGCTCGATTTGCTGCCGCTGCGCCAGACCTTCGCCGCCTGCAACATCGCACCACCCCCGGCGCTGCTCAATGCCATCGACCGCATGATGCCGATGCTGCGCTTCTTCCGTCACGGCGACGGCAGCTTTGCGCTGTTCAACGGCATGAGCACCGCGCCGTCCGGCGTGGTCGCGACGCTTCTCGCCTACGACGACACCCATGGCACGCCGATGCCGCACATGCCTCACACCGGCTTCCAGCGGCTCGATGCCGGTCAGATGACGGTCATCGCAGATGTTGGCCCGCCGCCACCGCCGAGTCTGAGCCACACCGCTCATGCCGGCTGCCTGTCGTTCGAGATGTCGTCGGGCATTTGCCGCATCGTGGTCAATTGCGGCATGTCCTCGACCAGCCGCGACAACTGGCGCGCCTTCGCGCGCAGTACGGCGGCGCATTCGACGCTGACTTTTCATGACACCTCGTCCTGCCAGTTCGTGCAGCTGTCTTCGATGAAAAAGGTGCTGCAAGGCTCGCCGATCGTCAGCGGGCCCACCGACGTCGACTCCCGCCGCGAAAACCTCGAAAGCGGCACGCTGCTGACGATGTCGCATGACGGCTATCGCAAGCCGTTCGGTCTGATCCATCGCCGCGCGCTGATGATCGCGCAGGACGGCTCGCGGCTCGAGGGCGAGGATACGCTGACCAGGGCACAGGGCGGCGCGTTTCGCGGCGAGGACGATTACGCCCTGCGGTTTCATCTCCATCCGACCGTCAAGGCCAGCCGGCTCAGTGACGCGCGCGGTGTGATGCTGGTGCTGCCAAACCGCGATGTGTGGACATTCGAGGCACGCGACCAGAAGGTCGAACTGGAAGACAGCGTGTTCCTTGCCGGCTCCGACGGTCCGCGCCGAACCGCGCAGATCGTTATCCATCAGAACGCCCGGCAGGTCTCGACCGTGCGCTGGAGTTTCACGCGCTCGTCCGGCTCGGCCTCCGCAACGATTGCCCGGCGCAATGCCAAACGTGAACCGGAATTGCCGCTCTAATATGTTGCGTGCGCGGTTTTACACCGCACGGAACCGTGCTACGCGGCAGACTTCCTAATGGATTTCGAACGATGACCCATCCGCACCGCGTGACCCGCGCACTGCTTTCCGTTTCCGACAAGACCGGCCTGATCGAATTCGCCCGCGCACTTGCGGTCCGCGGGATTGAGCTGGTTTCGACGGGCGGCACCGCCAGGGCGATCGCCGAAACCGGACTGAAGGTCACGGACGTGTCAAATCTGACCGGCTTTCCGGAAATGATGGACGGCCGTGTCAAGACGCTGCATCCCAAGGTGCATGGCGGCCTGCTCGCCATCCGCGGCAATGCCGAGCATACCAAGGCGATGAAGGATCACGGCATTGCGCCGATCGATCTGCTGGTGGTCAATCTCTATCCGTTCGAGGCGACCATGCGCAGCGGCGCGAGCTTCGAGGAGTGCATCGAGAATATCGACATCGGCGGCCCGGCGATGATCCGCGCTGCCGCGAAGAACCACGACCATGTCGCGGTCGTGGTCGAGCCGGACGACTATCATGCCGTACTGGAAGAGCTGGATTCCTACGAGGGCGCAACGACGCTGACGCTGCGGAAACGCCTGGCTTCGAAGGCCTATGCGCGCACCGCCGCCTATGACGCGGCGATCTCCAACTGGTTTGCCGCGCAACTGAACATCGAGACGCCGGATTTCCGCGCATTCGGCGGACGGCTGAGCGAGGCTCTGCGTTACGGCGAAAACCCGCACCAGAGCGCGGCGTTCTACATTACCGCCGACAAACGCCCCGGCGTATCCTCGGCACGGCAGGTGCAGGGCAAGCAGCTCTCCTACAACAACATCAACGACACCGACGCCGCTTATGAGTGCATTGGCGAATTCGATGCGAAGCGCACCGCCGCCTGCGTCATTGTCAAACACGCCAATCCCTGCGGCGTTGCCGAGGGCAGCGATCTTGTTTCGGCGTACCGCAAGGCGCTGGCCTGCGATTCCACGTCGGCCTTTGGTGGAATCATCGCGCTGAACAGGACACTCGATGCGGAGGCGGCGCGCGCGATGACCGAGATTTTCACCGAGGTCATCATCGCGCCGGACGCGACCGATGAAGCCATTAAAATTATCGCCACCAAGAAAAATTTGCGGCTGCTGCTCGCCGGAGCCCTGCCCGATCCGCGCGCCGCCGGTCTGACGGCAAAAACCGTGGCCGGCGGCCTGCTCGTGCAATCACGCGACAACGCCGTGGTCGACGACATGACGCTGAAGACCGTGACTCAGCGCGCGCCGACGGAGAAGGAACTGGCTGACATGCGCTTCGCCTTCCGCGTCGCCAAGCATGTCAAGTCCAACACCATTGTCTATGCAAAGGATCTCGCCACCGTCGGCATCGGAGCGGGGCAGATGAGCCGCGTCGATTCGGCGCGCATCGCCGCGCGCAAGGCGGAAGACGCCGCATCGGCACTGGGTCTCGCCGCGCCACTAACCAAAGGCTCAGTGGTCGCGTCCGACGCCTTCTTCCCGTTCGCCGATGGCTTGCTGGTCGCGATCGAGGCCGGCGCAACAGCGGTGATTCAGCCGGGCGGCTCGATGCGCGACAATGAAGTAATCGAAGCCGCCGACGCCCATGGCATCGCCATGGTGTTCACCGGCACACGGCACTTCAAGCACTAAACGTTATTGCTCTTTCACCCGCGCAAGCAGCGCGAGGCCACCGACAAAAAACACCACCAGCACCGCCATGCCGGCCTTCTGGCTCGCGGTGATCGCGGTGACGATGCTGACCACCAGCGGCGCGGTGAACGAGGTCACTTTTCCCGACAGTGCAAACAAACCGAAATACTGGGTGATGCGCTCTTTCGGCGCGAGCTTGATCAAAAGCGTGCGCGACGCGGCCTGTAATGGCCCGGCGGCCAGACCGATCAGGAATCCAAGCACCAGATAGGCCTTTTCGGCGGGCGCGGCGAATAATCCGCCGCCGGACTCAGGCGGCGCGACCTTGATGACGAAGAACAGCGTGTCGCGGTCGATGGAGAGAATCCCCAATATCGCGGCAAGGAGAATCAGCATGCTGCCGGTGATGACTTTCTTCGGCCCGAGCAAATCGTCGAGCTTGCCGCCGGCCCACGCGCCGATCGTGCCGGAGATCGTCAGCAGGATTCCGAAGCTGCCAATCTGAACGGTCTGCCAGCCGAACGTTCCGGCGGCGTAAATGCCCCCGAATGCGAACAGCGCCACCAGCGCGTCGGTGTAGACCATATTCGCGATCAGGAATGTCGCCATGTTCGGCTTCGAAGGCAACGCCCACAGCGTCCCGCGCAAATCGCGCAGGCCCTCGCGCACCGCACCTTCGACCGGCTTCTTCGCTGCATGATCGGGCGTCAGCAAAAACATCGGCAGCACAAAGATGATGAACCATAGTCCCGTAAGGGGACCGGTGATGCGGTCGCCCTGATGCGCCACCGCGTCGAGGCCAAACAGCGGCGTGAAGCCGAGCAATGTTTTCCCGCTTTCCGGATTCGCGGCGAGAAAGCCCAGCACCAGAATGAGGCTGATGAGGCCGCCGACATAGCCGGTTGCCCAGCCTGTCCCCGAGAGCCGCCCGATTTTATCCGGTGGCACCAGCGTGGGCATCATCGCGTTGTTGAACACGGTCGCGAATTCCGCGCCGATGGTCGCGATAGCGAAGGCAACCAGAACCGGCACGATCACCGACGGATCGCCGGGCTTGCCGATCCACATTGCGCAAGAGCCCATCACAAGCAGCGCGCCGAATGCCGCGATCCACGGCTTGCGGCGCCCGCCCGCGTCCGCGATGGCGCCGAGCACGGGCGACAGAAATGCAATGAAAAGTCCCGCCGCCGAAGTGGCGAAGCCCCACAGCGACTGACCGGTGGCGGGGTCAGGCGCGACGTGGGTGGCGAAATAAGGCGCGAACACGAATGTTGTAATCAGCGTGAAATAAGGCTGTGCAGCCCAATCGAACAGCACCCAGCCGACGATCGCCCGGCGCGGCGGATAGACGATTGGCGCACTTGCCGATGTGTCGTTTATATTTACGTCAGAGATCGTGACCGTCATGCCCATTTTCTCGCCGGATTCGAAAATGCTTATAGAGCAACACCGTGATGTTTGTTGGCTTTTGATAAACACGAAGTGGAATACGGAATGAAGCGAAGGGTCCTCCGCGCACTTACCGCGATTTTTCTCAGCTTTTTCTTTTCGGCCGCGTCCGCGCAGGACTTCCGTCACCAGCCTTACATTCCACCGGCCTCCAGCACCGTCACGCCCATTCTCGCCGAACACGGCATGGTGGTGGCGCAGGAAAAGCTCGCCGCACGTATCGGCGCGGATGTCTTGAAGCGCGGCGGCAATGCCGTCGATGCGGCGGTCGCGACCGGGTTCGCAATGGCGGTGACTTATCCACGCGCCGGCAATATCGGCGGCGGCGGATTCATGGTGATCCATCTCGCCAAAGGCAATCGCAACATCGCGTTGGATTATCGCGAGACGGCGCCGGCCGCGGCGACGCGCGACATGTTTCTCGGCGCCGACGGCAAGCCTGATCCGGCCAAATCGCGTGACCAGGCCCTCGGCATCGGGGTTCCGGGTACGGTGGCGGGGCTTGCGCTGGCACTCGATAAATATGGCTCCGGCAAATTTTCGCTGCGCGAGTTACTGGCCCCGTCGATTGCGCTGGCGCGTGACGGATTCATCGTCGCCGACGACAACGCCGACACATTGCCCGACTGGAATAAGAGACTCGCAAAATGGCCATCGAGCGCAAAAATCTTTTCAAAGCCAGATGGCACGTCGCTCGGCAATGGCGACACGCTGGTGCAAAGCGACTTGGCGTCAACGCTGGACGCGATTGCCGCGAAGGGCCCGCGCGGATTCTATGAAGGCCCCGTCGCCGAAAAGCTTGTCGCGGGCATCAGGGACGCCGGCGGTATTATCAGCACCGACGATCTGAAATCGTACCGCCCCGTGATCCGCGAGCCGGTGCACGGCAACTATCGCGGTTACGACATTGTCTCGATGCCGCTGCCATCGTCCGGCGGCACCGTGTTGCTGGAGACGCTGAACATCCTCGAAGGATTTCAGTTGAACGAGATGGGCGTACAATCGGTGGACGCGTTGCATGTCACGATCGAGGCGATGAAGCGCGCCTATGCCGACCGCGCGCGCTATCTCGGCGACCCGGCTTTTGTGAATGCGCCGCTGACGCAACTGTTGTCGAAGGATTATGCCGCGAAGCAGCGCGCCGCCATCGACATGGCGAAGGCGACGCCTGCGAAGGCGATCTTCGCGCCGGCACCGCACGAGGGCGTCAACACCACGCATTTCTCGGTGGTCGATGCCGATGGCAACGCGGTGAGCAACACCTATACGCTGAATTTCAGCTACGGCGTCGGCCTCGTCGCCGAGGGCACTGGAGTCCTGCTCAACAACGAGCTTGACGATTTCACCGCCGCACCAGGCGCGTCGAATGCCTACGGCCTCGTTGGCTATGAGGCCAATCTCCCCGGCCCCGGCAAGCGGCCGCTGTCCTCGATGTCACCGACCATCGTGCTGAAAGGCGACAAGCCGGTTCTCGTCACCGGATCGCCCGGCGGCAGCCGCATCATCTCCACAGTGCTTCAGGTCATCGTCAATGTACTGGATAACGGCATGACCATCGCCCAGGCGGTCGATGCGCCGCGGCTGCATCATCAATGGTTGCCGGACGAAGTGCGCGTTGAGGAGGGATTTCCGCAAGCAGTAATCGATGGGCTGCGCGCCAAGGGGCACAATATTGTCAAGCCGATGGGGCAGACCTCGGCGAATTCGATTGCCGCAACAACAAACGGCTGGCTCGGCGCGCCCGATCCGCGTACCCGCGGTGCAGAGGCAGCAGGATATTGAAGAGGATTCTCAATTCATGACGACGCTCAAGAACAAGACGCTCTTTATCTCGGGGGGCAGCCGCGGCATCGGGCTTGCGATCGCGCTGCGTGCCGCGCGCGACGGCGCCAATGTCGCGATCGCCGCCAAGACCGCGGAGCCGCACCCGAAGCTCAAGGGCACGATCTATACCGCCGCCGACGAAGTCCGCGCCGCCGGCGGCAGGGCGCTGCCGGTACTGTGCGACATCCGCGACGAGTCCC
>JAIERI010000037.1 GCA_019747015.1 Xanthobacteraceae bacterium | reverse complement strand
GAACAGGATCGGCGCCGCCGCTGTGCGGCCGAGTTGTCCGGGCACCGGCGCGCCGTCGGGCCGTCCGGTCCACACGCCGATGGTGTAGCGGCCGTCGAAACCGACCGACCAGGCATCGCGATAGCCGTAGGACGTGCCGGTCTTGAAGGCGATGCGATCTCGCACGCCGTTCTCCGGCGGAGGCGTGCCGATCAGCACGTTGCCGACCTGCCATGCCGCAGCCTGATCCATCAGCCTGCGTGTTTCGCGCGCGTCGTCGTCAAGCATGATCTCGCGCAGCGGCACCGTCGAGCCGAGCCGCGCCAGTCCCGCATAAAGCTGAACCAGATCGGACAGCGTGATTCCGACGCCGCCAAGACCCATGGCGAGGCCCGGCACTTCATCCTTCGGCAGGATGAGATTGGCGCCGGCCTGCGTGACGCGCGACGACAGCCGGCTCGCACCGACACGATCGAGCAGCGCGATCGCCGGCACGTTGAGCGACATCTGCAATGCTTTGCGCACCGGCACCGTGCCCTGATAGGTCATGTCGAAATTTTCCGGCGCGTAGCTGCCGTAGCGCGTCGGCCGGTCGTCGATCAGGCTTTCGGGATGAATGAACCCATCCTCGAAAGCGAGACCATAAATAAACGGTTTGAGTGTCGAACCCGGCGAGCGCACCGCGCGGGTCATATCGACCTGACCCGCGCGGCGGGCGCTGAAATAATCCGGCGAGCCGACATGCGCGATGACGTCGCCAGTCTGATTGTCCACGGCAAGAATACCGATGGAAATGTTTGGCCCCATCGATGCGGCGCGATCGCGCGCAAGGGCTTCAAAATTCTTCTGGATGGTCGAATCCAGCGTCAGCCTGATGAGCGGCGTATCCTTGAATATCGACGCCGCCTGATCAGTCGCATGCGGCGCCAGCAGCGGCATCGGCTTGCGCAGGCGCGGCACCCCCTCAAGGCGCGCGCGATCCGCATCTTCCGCCGAGATGCGCCGCTCCTCCACCATGCGTGTCAGCACGCGGTCGCGCGCGATGCGTGCCGCGCCGGGATAACGGTCCAGCCGCCGCGTCTCCGGCGATTGCGGCAGCGCGACCAGCAACGCCGCCTCGGCCAGCGACAACCGCTTCGGCTCCTTGCCGAAATATGCCAGCGAGGCCGCGCGAATACCTTCGAGATTGCCGCCGAACGGCGCCAGTGTCAGGTACAGATCAAGAATCTCGTCCTTGCTCAAGGTGCGTTCAATTTCCAGCGCACGCACCGCCTGGCGCAATTTTGCTGAGACCGAACGCTGGCGGCGCGGCTCCATCAATCGCGCCAGTTGCATGGTGATGGTCGAGCCACCCGACACAATATGCCCGCGTGTGGCAAGTTGAACAGCAGCACGGCCCAGCGCCAGCGGATCGACGCCAGGATGCGACCAGAACCGCTTGTCTTCGAATCCGAGCAGCAGATTGAGATAACCGGGATCGACATCGGTCTTCGCATGGACAGGCAGCCGCCAGCGTCCATCTGCCATCGCATAGGCGCGCAATAGCTTGCCGTGACGATCGTTGATGATGGTCGAGATTTTCTGTGCCCGATCGAATGGCAGCGGGCCGAGCGAGAGTGTCCACACGCCAAGCGCGCCGACAATAGCCATCGCGATAACGACGGCTGCGAGCCCAGCTCGTCGCCAGCGTGACGGCAAATATTCAGGCGCTATAGTGGCTGTCTCACTCATTTCGCCGGCTTGACCTCAACCGTTCCCGTGCCAGACCGCCCATAGCGCGAGGGATTGTACATGTCCTCGACGTATGCTTGCGGCAGCACGTATTTGCCCGGCGACACCGCGCGCACCACATAGGCCACAGTGAACACCGTCTTGTCGCTGCTCTGACGCTCGATTGCCGCGTTAAAGCGATCGTCGCGGAATTCGCTGTTTTCGGGCGCGACTCCGTCCTGGATCCAGTCGAGCGTGCCACTGTCGCCGGACGACACCAGATGAGGATTGTCGATTTCAAGCCCCGCCGGTAGATAATCGGCCACCATGATGTGTCCGTATTCCGGTTTGGGTTCGGTGATCTTCAGTACCACCGCGAAGCGGTCGTTCTGCTTGGCCTTCGATGGATCGGCGGGCTCGCCGCCCAGCGTGAAGTAGCTGCGCTCGATCTTGAACCCGTTCGACGCCGCCGGCTCCGGCACGACCGGCGCGCCGGTGACCGAGATCACCGCCTGCACCGGCGTGTCGCCGGTGTTGACGATCTTGATCGGCTTGCCCGCGATGTCGGCGGCCTTGTAGCTGCGATAGAGCGCGTTCTTCACGGGTGCATCATCGACCGTGAGCGACACCGTGTTCGCCTCCTTCGCCATCGCGCGCGAGGCCAGCACCAGCCACGCATTCTCCTGCGTCGAAGTGTAAGGCGTCAGGCCACGCGCGACCTCGACACGCTCGACCGCGGTGGTGAACGTTGCCTTCGGCGCGTTGCCTTCGCTGGCGAGTGAGATCAATGCCGCCGCATCGCGCAGCGACGAGCCGTAATCGACGCGGCCGAATTCCAGCACCGGCTTGGGCGTGAGACTGTCCACGGCGGATGCATAGACTCGCTCCGCGCGCGTGCGGTCGCCGACCAGCGCCAGTGCCGCCGCAAGCTGCGCCTTGGCGATCGGGGTTGCGATATTGTTCAGCTTGGTGTCGGCGAGATAACGCAGATCGCCGATCGGCGCCGCGCCGTTCTTGGCCAGCACATAAAGGCCATAGGCGAGATCGCGGCCACCGTCCTTTTCAGGCTCGGCTGCGTTGACCACCGAATTGCGGATTCGATCCAGCGCGGTCTTGAACAGCACGTCCGGTACCACGAAGTTCTTTTCTCGCGCGCGGGTCAGGAAATCGGTCACGTAGGCATCGAGCCAGGCATCGTCGCCGCCCGCCGACCACAGGCCGAACGAACCGTTCGAGCCTTGCCGCGCCAGCAGACGGTCGATGGCGTCGCGGATACGCTGATCCACTGCCGTGTCCATCGCCAGATGCGCCTCGGCGGCCAGATCGTTGACATACAGCAGCGGCATCGCGCGGCTGGTGATCTGCTCGGAGCAACCGAACGGATAACGGTCGAGTGCCTTGAGGATGGTCGCCGCGTCGAGCGCAGTGGACAGGCTAACCGATGCTTGGACGCCGCCGGTACCCGGCACGAGGTCCGAGAACATGTCCGGCGTCAGGGTCAGGCTCTCGCCCTTCGCCAGCGTCCGCACCGAGCGCCGCGCCAGGATTTGCGTCGCGGGTTTCACGTCGAGCGCATAATGCCGCGCGAGCGTCAGGCCGTTCGGCCCCTTGATATCGACATCAAGCGCTGCCTGCCCCGCGCCGCCCGATGCATCAAGGGCGAGCGCAACAGTGCTTCGTTGTTTGGCGGCAAGATGCATGGTGGTCGCCGGATTGCCGGTCAGCGACACCGGGCCGGTGGTTTTCACGTTGATGATATAATCGCCCGCGGCGCCTTCGACATTGTCGAGGTCCATGTTCATGGTGCCGCGATCGCCGGTCAGCAGAAAGCGCGGCAGGGTCGCGGTCAGCACCACCGGATCGCGCACGGTGACATCGGTGTTGGCGCGGCCGACCTTGGTCGCGGTCCACGCCACCGCCATCACCCGCGCGGTGCCGGCAAACTCAGGCACGTCGAAGGAGACCTGCGCCGTGCCGTCGGAGCCGACCGTGACAATGCCGGAATAGAGCGCCAGCGGCTTCTGCGTCGGCGGACTGCCTTGAAGCTCTTGGCTGGCGCCATCGCCGCCGGTCTTGAGCTGGCCGCGCGTGCCCCGCATGCCGTCGATCAATTGCCCGTAGATATCGCGGATTTCCGAGGTCATGCGGCGCTGGCCGAGATAATAATCGTCCGGTGCCGGCGGCTTGTAGTTAGTGAGATTGAGGATGCCGACATCTACCGCCGCGATCACGATCTTGGCGTCCTCGCCGCGGCTGAGGCCCTCGATCTTCACGGGCAGCGTCAGCTTTGTGCTGGGTCTAACCAAAGCCGGCGGCGACATCGTCACCTTGAGCGTACGCGCATCCTTGTCGATGCCGAACCATTTCAGGCCGATGGCCCGTCCCGGCATGCGGCGGGCGGCGACATCGAGCGGACGGCGCAGGGTCGTCACCACATAGGCGCCGGTGCCCCAGTCCTTGCCCACGGTGAGAGCGACCTTGCTGGTGCCTTCCTTGACGTCAACCGATTGGGTGGTCAGCAACCGGTCGCCGATCACATTCACCGTCAGCTTGCCGGCGGAGCGCGCATTGACCGACACCGTCATCGAGTCGCCGGACTGGTATTGCGGCTTGTCGATCGAGGTCTCGAGCAAATCGGGCGTATCGGCGCTGCCGTCGGAATACCAGCCGACATCGAACTGCACCGAGGTGAGCGGACCGCTGGCATCGGCCGATTTCACATCGAGCCGGTAGCGACCGGGCTGCGGCTGAACCTGAATGCGCGCGGGCTTGTCGGCGGCAATCGTGACGTCGCCATCGGCGACGCGTTTGGTCGATTTCACCGGCTCGTAGTCCCAGTAACCGCCCTGACGGTACCACTGATAGTTCGATTCGATCTTGAGCAGCTCGTAATGCAGTCCGCTTCTAGAAAGCGATTTACCATCGGGTGCGACGAACGCCACCTCGAATGCCGCCACGCTGCCCTCGGCGACGTTGCTGTCACCGAACAGCGGCTTGACGCCGATCATGGCGTCCTTGGGCGCAATCGGGAGTGTCAGCTTGCGCTCGACCGCGCGGCCGCCGGTCTCCACCATACGGATAAAGATTTGCGCTGCCTGCGGCCGCGTCGAGGATGGCGGCTTGTCGAGGCTGACCTTGACCGTCGCATGGCCATTGGCATCCACCTCGGGAAGGTCATCGATGGGTTTACGCTCGTTGCTGGCACTGGCCTCGTCATCGACACCGAACTGGTAACCGTCATAGCCAGGACGGCCGCTGGCGGCAGTCACCAGCACATCGCCTTCCAGCGACAGCCCCGACGCGGGCGCGCCGTAAAGGAACCGGCCATCGACCTGTAATTCAACTGGTTTCTCAGAAGTTATCTGCTTCTCATTGGTTTTTAAGTCGAATTCAATACGGTCTGGGACGTAATCCTCCACCATGAACGTGGTTTCACCGACCGAACTGCCCTTCGGATCGGTGAAAGCCCGGACCCGCCAGGTGCCGGTCGGCACCGCCGAATTCAGCGGCAAAGTCAGGCTACGGCCGCCAGCGCCCTGATCGGGCAGCACGGCGCGGCGGAATTCGACCCCGTCGGGGCGCTCGACCACCAGAGTCAGGGGCGTGCCGGTGACAGCATTACCCTGCCCGTCGCGAAGCAATGCGGTCAGATAAACCGTCTCGCCGGAGCGGTAGACGCCGCGCTCGGCATACACAAATGCATCAGGCCCAGCCGGAAGGGCGCGGCCCGACACGCCGCGATCGGACAGATCGAAGGCGTCGGCTTTCAGGCTCAGGAATGCGTAGTCTCCGCCATCGCCGGAGACCGACAGCAGCGCGGGTGACAAGCCGCCGTCGCCGCGCGCCAGCCCGGCTTCGAACAGCACATGACCCGAGCGGTCGGTCTTGCGGGTGGCGAGGATTTCGTTGTTACGCGCGATCAGCCGAACCTCGACGCCCGAGGTCGCTTCGGTGGTGGCCAGCGAATTGACGAAAACATGGACGCCGTCATTACCGGAGAACGCTGTCAGTCCCAAGTCTGAGACGACAAACCATTGCGTCGCCAGCGAGCCGGACTCCTCGTCGCTTGACGCCGCCGAGCCCGGCCCCTTGGCCGCAGCCGTCATCACATAGACGCCGGGCTGCAGATCGCCGACCGCCTGATCGACCGGAAACGCGGTCGTCACGTCCGCATTCAATGTCTGCTCGGTCGCAACCTCGCCCGTCCAGACCTTGACGCCCTTGGTGTCGCCAAGCTCGCTGAGCTGATAACCGTACAGGCTCTTCTGGAAATTGCCGTCGATTACTGTGTCGATCAGGTTGCGGTCGCCGATCCGGAAGATATTGACCGACACCGCCGGGGTGTTGACGCTGACCAGCGGAATGCCGCGCTGGCCGGTGCGCGGAAGAACATACGCGCGCCCGGTAAAGCGCACGAACGGCTTGCGGTCGCGCACATAGATGTTGAATTCGGCTGATTTCGAAAGGCTTTCCTTCACCGTCGACGGCAGGCCGGCGCGCAAATTGATGGTGTAGCGCTCGCCGTGCTTGAGACCCTCGACGCACAACTGCTTGTCCTCGGACGTCAACGCCGGCTTGTCGGTCCCGGCAAGAGCGAGATACGGCGCAAAGTCGGCTCGCTTGGCCAGATCCTCGGAGAACACGAAGCATACGCGCGGCGAAGCCGAATCCGAATCCACATTATAATCGAGCAGACGGAAGCCATGCTCGTCGCGCATCTTCTCATATTGGGCGCGAATATCCGCGACCTCGCGCTGGTCGAGCGACAGCCGCAGCGCGTCGAGCGCCGGACGCCACAGCGTCTGGTCGGACAGCGAACGCCCGAGCACCGCCAGCGCGTCGGCCTCGTCAGCACTGTTGGTCGCGCGCTGATAGGCGATGTAGGCCGCGGTCGAGGCACGTTCCTGAAGGAAGGTCTTCTCGCGAGAATCCGCCGGCCTGATCTGGAAGATGGTGCGGGCGAGCCGCAGCCAGTTGCCACTGTCCTCGGGCGTGACGGCAACGATCTGTCCCAGTAGCACGAGCCCGCTGCGGAAATCGCTTCTCTTGAAGGCGGCGTCGGCATCGGCCTTCAGGCTGGAGGGGCTTTTGGCGACCGCCCCCGCCTCTGTCTTGATCTGGGCTTCGAGGCGGATGGCGGAATCGGCAAGGTCGTCACGTGTGAAGGATTTGGTCGCGGCCTGCGCCGAGGCCAGGCCGAACGCCAGCGCTGCGCAAAATGCTGCGGCGCGAACCAGAACGTTCATGATCAACTCCCTGTCCGGCAGTCGAACGCTGCCGCAAATATCACTAAAAAGGCGAATCGTGACCGCCGCATGGCCCGCGACCGCGCGCGCCCGGCCAAAACGCAATCCGTGCAACTTTACGGAGCGAACGGCCAAAGGCAACAAGGTCGCGTCTGGCTTTGACGCGGCCTTCTGTGAAATGGTTCAAACCGGCGTCAGAGGTGCTGAAAGTTCATGTTTGCGATGATATGAAGGGCGCGACGCAACGGTTCGGTCCCGTAGCTCAACTGGATAGAGTAGCGGATTTCTACTCCGCGGGTTGCTGGTTCGAATCCAGCCGGGATCGCCAAAATCTTTCAACAAAGAACCCGCATTCAGGGCTTTGTTGATTATTACTTTTGCTGCGTACGCGTGGCATAAGCCGCGTCAGCGAGCGCTTTCTTCTTCCGATAAATCTCAGCGGCCAGCCCCTTGTCAGGCGGCCGGTTTTGCAGACAGGCTGCCAGCGCCTCGGTTCGCAATATGGCGCCTTCGGCGGTGAGATGATAAATTGAATCAAGAAACAGCCGGCGCTCGAACTGGAAATTTCGGGCGTCGCAAATCATCGGAAGCCCGGCCTCTTCAAGAGTTGAACGCAATTTTTCAGTTCGATCGATGTCGCGCGCCAGGCTCAGGTCAAAACCCGGATTTTTCATGGTGACCGGCCAGGTCAGCCGCAGTGTTGCGTGTTTTTTCTCAAGCGCGATTTGAAAATTCTTCAACTGCTTGATCGTGTCGCCGGACACCTTTCCAAATGGATATCCAAAGTTGTCCGGACCGCTGGCCGGTTCTGCCATCAGAAGGTCGCCGCGCGAATTAACCGGCATTGTTGATCCGACATCCTCAGATCGAAGGAAAATGGATGCGGAGTTCTTCTCGGCAATCGCCAGTATCTCCTCTTTTGACATGAGAGGGATCGTCGCCGATTTCAGTCTTTGGAACGTTCGAAAAATTGAGGAATGCCTGAAGTATCGGACCAGCGTCCAGAAATCCCAATCGACAAATTTAACGCCCCAGCTCTCCATGTTTGTGACTTGCCAGTCGGACAACTCGGACACGGACGGGGAGTAATATGCATACTCGAGCGGCACGATCACCAGATCGCCGGCTTGAGCCTGTTTCAGCGCGAACTTTAAATGAAAATCCAACCCAAGGGAGCCGTGCGTGGCAAGATTGACGACCGGCTTGTGAAGCAGCGCCTCGAGAGTTTCACTGTCAATTCCGAACAGGGAATTAGACCCGCTCACGATCAAAATCCGGGGAGCCGGCGACTGCTCGGCGTGGTGTTCCTTGACGAGATACGCACGCAAGACCCAATTTTCCGCGCGATTATCGTAACGGCCGAGTGAAAATAGCCACAGCAATGCGGTGCCGATCAGAACAGCGGCGCAAGTCACGAGAAAGAGGTAAATTCTTTTCATCGATTCAAAAATTGAAATAGATGAATTCGGACACGCGGCTGGTGACCGCGAACATCGTCAACAACGCGACGGCGAAAGCAGCGCCGGCTGTTATTCCGGACACGGTCTGTGCATTGTCGTCCGTGCAGAGAGTCAGCGTTGTTCTGCCGAGCAGCACCACCCCGAATGCCGCCGCCGACCATATCGCGATATCGCGCCCGTTGTTGTCGGTTCTTTGGGCGATGCTGGAAAAATCCGTCATTCCCCGCAGGACGCGTGCGGCCGCGTCGAGGTCTTTTGCCCGAAAGAAGATCCATGCAAAATTCACGAAGTTGAAGGTGAGGAGCCACGCGGCGAATGCCGGCAAGGATAAGCCCGTTTTTGTCCATATGCGATTCACGATCATCGCCAAGCCGTGCATCGCACCCCACGCGACAAACATCCAACTCGCGCCATGCCAAAGTCCGCCAAGCAGGAAGGTCAGAAAAAGATTGAAACCGGTGCGTATGTCACCATGCCGGTTACCGCCCAGCGGGATGTAAAGATAGTCGCGCAAAAAATGACTGAGCGTGATATGCCATCGCCGCCAGAAATCCTGGATGTCGAGTGCCTTGTAGGGTGACTCGAAATTTTTCGGCAATCTTATGTTGAACAGCAGGGCAGAGCCGATAGCCATATCGGTGTAGCCGCTGAAATCGAAATAAAGCTGAAATGTGTAACTCAGGCTCGTCAGCCACGCTTCCGCAAAGGTGAGAACTTTCGTTCCGTCAAAGCCGGGCGTCGCATAGGCCGCAAAGGTGTCGGCGATCACGATTTTCTTGCAAAGGCCAATTCCGAACATGCACAAGCCGATGCCAAAATTGCTCGCGTTGAATTCGGCGTTTTTGGCGTCAGCGAATTGCGGAACGATTTGCTTGTGATGGACGATCGGCCCGGCGATCAGTTGAGGGAAGAACGTGACGAACAAGGCATAATCCAGGAAATTGTAGCCCCGCGTTTCTCCCTTGTAACTATCGACCAGAAAACCGATTTTCTGAAAGGTGAAGAAACTGATCGCCAGCGGCAGAATGATTGGCGCGAGATACGCCGATGCGCCGGTGACGCGGTCGAAATTATCGATGAAGAAATTGGCGTATTTGAAATAGCCGAGCAAACCAAGATTGAACGTCAGGCCGCTCACCAACAGCAGCTTCTGCGCCCTGGCCTTCATGACACCCTGCGCCAAAGTCCTGCCGACTGCGTAATTGACGATGATGGATGTCACAATGAGGGGCAGATAAATAAGGCCCCACCATGAATAAAAACCAAGGCTTGCCAATACCAGCCAGATTTTCGCGGGACGTCCCGGATGGCAGGCATTCAGATAAAAATAGATGACGACGGCGGCAGGCAGAAAGACAAAAATGTACTCGGGAGAATTGAACAGCATTGATCACAATCTTAGAACGGCCCGAACGGCGGAATGACACGCGAGCAAAGCATCGTCGCGCAAACCCGAACAGCATGCTTCGCAAGACTAGCAGAAGAGGGAAGAAAACAGAAAGTCTCGGATGCGCCTTTGGTGATTTTCTTCGGTGATTTTCTTCTACAATCCGTTTACACACAAAACTCGAGCCAAATGGATTATGGGCACCTGATGAAGGGGACCGTACCGCAGGATACAAACCGGCCAGGCTACATCCCGGCAATCGATGGCCTGCGTACCGTGGCGATCGGATCGGTGATCCTCTTTCACCTTCAGGTTCCTGGAACAGCCTTGGGTTGGGCGGGCGTGCCGATATTTTTCGCCATATCCGGCTTTCTGATCACACGGCTTTTGCTCAGCCGAAAGGAAGACGCGGCGACGTTCTCCGCCTTCTATTGGGATTTCATCCGGCGACGCGTCTTGCGGATTTTCCCTCTTTATTACGCCTATCTCCTGGTCTCGACGATTTCATCACATTTGTATTCGGAGCCTTTTTCCGATCAGTGGTCCTATTGGGTCTACCTGCAAAATTACACACTCGGCTTCAGTAAATTTTCCAATAGTTATATCTTGGGACAAACGTGGTCTCTCGCACTTGAAGAACAGTTTTATCTTCTTTGGCCACTGATTGTCTGGTGCTGCAGCGTCGCGGCATTAAAGCGATTGTGCTGGATATTGGTATTGCTCGGACCGGTCACGCGATGGGCTGTCTGTCATTGGTCAAACAATTCGTATTTGGCCTTCACGACGCTGCCCTCCTGCGTGGATTTGCTGGCGATGGGCGCAATTCTCGCTTTATGGAGCGAGGCGGATTGGATCGCGCGAAAGAACATATTCGTCGTTATGTTTGTTGCCGCAGCCGCTTTTCTGGCGATTGCATTTCCTTACGCCAGCTACTGGCAGCCGACTTTGTACATTCCCGCGACAATGGGGCCTCTTGTATTTTCGGCCGTGGGCGTGTGTTCGGTCTCGCTTCTGGGAATTGCGCTCAACAACGGGATTCTTGCCCGCTTGTTGTCGATGCCGGTCATGACCTACCTGGGCCGAATAAGTTATGGAATCTATATGTTCCATGCCTTCTTTCTCCTCAGAGCATCCAGTTTGATCGGTCGGTTTCCGGGCGACCTTGGTTATGTGGCGTGGTGCGTTGCAGTTATCGCTGGATCGATTGCTGCCGCGGCTATCTCGTATAAATTTTTTGAATCATTTTTCCTGCACTTAAAGAACGCAACACAGGTCAAAATGGCGCCCAGCAGCAGGTAGCATCTCTGGGTCGCTGGTTCGAATCCGGCCGGGATCACCACATTTGCAATGCGCAATCATTTTTGGCTTTTCGGAATATAAGTTCACATCTGGGGCGCCGGAGGCGCTACAGAATACGATGTTGAAAATGCAGGGCTATGAAATCGTCACGTTCCAGCGAAAACCCGGTCTTTGGCGCGCGAGCATCACACCGCTCAATGAGAAACGTGAAACCGGAATTGGCACGCGGAAAATAAGAAGTTTTGTGACAGACGAAGATTGTACGTCTGAAGCCGATGCGGAAAAGTCGGCAGCGTCTGCCATCAGGAATATTTACAGATAAAATTCGCCGGACGTTGCCATTCTTTGTCAGAGTAAGGCTGGTGCTTTGCTCGATCGTAAACGTTTGTGGCTCAACGCGGTCGCTGGTTCAAATCCTGCCGGCATCGCCATTTTCCTCCTCGCCATACGCCCTTCCCCGTCTATGATGCTTAAAAAATCATAACAGGGAGGCGAAAATGAAAAACGCAACTCTATTGGGATTGGTGATGGCGATGTCGGTTGGCACAAGTGCGATAGCTCTGGAAGGCGATGCGTTGAAAGAACTTGCCCCAAAGGGCAAGCTGCGGGTCGGCGTCGCTTACGCGCCCTCCGCAACGCCGGTGTTTGTCGCCAGGGACGAAGCCGGCGGCGTGCGCGGCGTGCCGCGCGAACTCGGCGACGCGCTGGCGAAAAGGCTTGGCGTGCCGGTCGAGCTGACGGTGGCGGCGACCACCAACGAGCTGACCGATGCCTGTGTCAACGGCACCATCGACATCGGCTTCATGCCGGCCGACGACACCCGCCGCGAGCGTGTCGATTTCAGCCCGCCTTACTTCGTTATCGAGAGCACCTATCTCGCTGGCGCTTCGACCGACATCAAGGCGATGGCGGATGTCGATCGCCCCGGCATCGTCGTGGTCGGCATCAATGGCTCGACCACGATGCGCGCGGCCGCACGCAGCCTGAAGATCGCCACGGTGGTCACGGCGAAATCGATCGATGAAGCCTTGGACATGATGAAGGCCGGATCGGTGCAGGCCCTCGCCCTCACCCACGACTCGCTGCCGAAACTGCAAAAACAACTGCCGGGCTCGCGCATCCTCGACGGCTCGTTCCAGAAGGTCGGTGTCGCCATCGCTGTGCAGAAGGACCGCCCCGCCGCACTGGCTTACGTCAAGGCGTTCATGGACGGCGCCAAGACCGACGGCACGGTGCGCAATGCGTTCGACAATTCGGGTTTGCAGCAACTGGCGATCGCGCCGTAACACGACAGCGCGTTCTGGATACCGAGCCGACATGCATCGCGTTTTCGTCTACGGCAGTTTGAAACGCGGGTTGGAAAATCACGATCAGCTCGGCGCCGCGGTGTTTGCCGGCAAGGCCACCACCTCCGCGCCATTCCGGATGATGGACGGCCCCTATCCCGTGCTGCGCGAGGCTGGCGCAGACGGCTGGCCGGTCAGCGGCGAACTCTATGAGGTCGACGCACCTACCCTCGCCGCCCTCGACGATCTCGAGGGCGTAAGCGAGCGGTTCTACGACCGTATCGAGATCGATGTCGTGATCGATGGCGGGCGGGCTGCATCAACCGTGCGCGCTTT
>JAIERI010000203.1 GCA_019747015.1 Xanthobacteraceae bacterium | reverse complement strand
TACTTAAAGAAACCGGCAAATTCGCATGACTTTATCGACCCACACTCTTCATCGAACAAAGTCCTGAAACCTTGATGACATATCCGTGAGCTAACGCGTTGCGAATTTCGGCCCCTTAATAATAACGCGGGATCGGCCCATTATGCGGCGTCTTGCGGTTCGACAGATCGAACATGATTTTATCGACATAACACCAGCCCCAGCCTTCCGGCGGATCATAGCCTTCGATGATGGGGTGTTTGGTGAGATGGAAATGTTTTGTGGCGTGCTTGTTGGGAGAATCGTCGCAGCAGCCGACATGGCCGCAGGTCCGGCAAATCCGCAGATGCAGCCAGATATCGCCGGTCTGCAGACATTCCTCGCAACCGAGCGCGCTGGGCGTGACGTTGCGTATGCCGGCGATGTGCTTGCAGGGCATAAAGACGCGTCCCGTTGACGCTGCGATTAAACGCCCGGAGTCTGCATGTCGTCAAGGAACCCGTGCAAGGCGGCGACGACCTGAGCGCCCTCGCCGATCGCGCCGCCGACGCGCTTGATCGAACCTGCGCGCACGTCACCGACCGCGAACACACCGGCCACGCTCGTCTCAAGCAAGGAGACGGCCCGATATGGATCTTCCCCTGATAGTCTTCCGGTGACGACAAAACCGGTGCGGTCGAGATTGACACCACAATCCTTCAGCCACGCGGTGGCGGGGTCCGCGCCGACAAACAGAAACACGTTGCGGGCGTCGATGGTCGTTTCCTTGCCGGTCTTGCGGTTGCGATAGCGCACGCGCTCCAGTCCGGTATCGGGTACCCCCTCCATTTCGACGATTTCGGTCTGCGTCATCAATTCGACGTTCGACGTCGCAGAAATACGGTCGATCAGATAACGCGACATGCTGGCCGCTAACCCATCACTGCGTATCATCATCCGCACTTTATTGGTGTGAGCGGACAGAAATACCGCCGCCTGGCCCGCGGAATTGCCGCCGCCGACAAGGATCACCTCCTGATCGGTGCACATCCGCGCCTCGATCGGCGAGGCCCAATACCACACACCGCGCCCCTCGAAGACTTCAAGATTCCTGATCGGAGGATGACGATAGCGCGCGCCGCTTGCGATCACGATCGAACGCGCCAGAACCTTGTCTCCGCAGTCAAGCTCCAGCGCAAACATCTTGTCCTCGCGGCCGCAGTCGAGTTTCTTGACTTCGGCAGGGATCATCATTTCAGCACCGAATTTCTGCGCCTGATTGTAGGCGCGGGCCGTCAGTGCCAGCCCTGAAATACCGGTCGGAAATCCAAAATAATTTTCGATCCGCGCGCTGGCGCCGGCTTGGCCGCCGAAGGCGCGCTGATCGAGCACGGCGACGGACAGCCCTTCCGAGGCCGCATACACGGCCGTCGACAGACCGGCGGGTCCGGCACCGACCACGGCCACATCGTAAAGTTTCTCTCCGCTCTGGCGCGCGACCATGCCGAGCGCCCGCGCAAGTTCCGGTTCGCGCGGATTGAAAAGAACCGTGCCATCCGGACATACCACCAGCGGCATATCGTTCGCGGCGGGCGAATGGCGCGCGACCAGATCCGAGGCGTCCTTGTCGTTCGCCGGGTCCAGCAGATGATAGGGATAGCCATTGCGCGACAGGAAGCTTTGCAGGCGCATGACATCGCCCGAGGCTGGTGCGCCGATCAACACCGGGCCGCTGGAGCCCGACTGAATCAAACCGACACGGCGCAAAATCATCGCGCGCATGATCCGCTCGCCGAGTTCGGCTTCAGCCACCAGTAATGCGCGCAAACGGTCCGAGGGGATCAAAAGCACCTCGACGTCGCTATCGGCGCGGCCGTCGACCAGTGCCGGGCGTCCGGACAACTGATTCAACTCGGCGAGAAATTGTCCCGGTCCCCGCCCGGTCACGATCGGAACGACATGTCCGAGACCGTCGCGCTGCGTGATTGAGACCTGACCGGACAGGACCACGAACATCCCGGGGCTTTTTTTACCCACTTCGAACAGCGCCTCACCAGCCTTGTAATTGCGGGCCACGCCGAAGGCACGCATCCGCACGATCTCCTTCGGCGTCAGGATCGGAAACATCTGTTCGAAGCGCGGAGATAGCGTCGGAAGCGGCGCGGCGCCCGATGCATTGTTCACCGTGTTGTCCGCTGTGTCGTCCATTGACATCTCGATATCGTCCTGCGGTGTTACGATGGCGCGGCCTGTGCGGCCTTTTGCCTGCGATTTTCGCCGCTTGAGATTTTCGCGCAAGGCAGCCCGCAGACGGGCCTGCCGCTCGCGTTCCTTCAGATCGTCATTCATGCCGTCTATCACAAACGACCATGCGCCGGATGACAAGGGCCGACGGATGCGGCATCGAGGGCTCGCCGCCAAATGCCACCGACTGCGGAATTTCCGTGTTCCCGGCCGGGAATTCTGCTGAAAATCACCCCGTCCGGCTGACCATTTCCGCGCCATGCGCTTGCGCCGCCGGGGGCATTATGGCAAGGATCGCGCGCCTTTCGGGGCTTTGAGGCCGATTCCCTCGCGGCGGCCGAAGTCTTGGTAAACCGGCGTTTCAAATCTGGCGTTCGCTGCCGTAGCTCAGTGGTAGAGCACTCCATTGGTAATGGAGAGGTCGACAGTTCAATCCTGTCTGGCAGCACCAGCCAACCCTTCCCCGAAAATAGTCCTTATCGACATCGGCTTTCTTCAAAATGGCCGAGTGCCGGCGTTTCGGCGTGACAGCGGCCTGCTTTGATCTGATCGAGGCTGCGCGCTAACATGGGAACTACCGCACGATTTCAAAAAAGCACTTCAGAAATGATTGGTACTTCGATCAAAAGACAGATCATGGGCATCGCGGTTTGCCTGATCATACTCATGGCCGCCGTCTCGATCATGTCGATGTACATGGTCAACCGCGGAGAACAGGAACTGCAAAAGCTCACGGAAGAATACGTACCGTCTTACGGCAACCTGGCGCGCGCGAACGTGTACTCGCTGGAGCGGGGTATCGCGCTTCGAAACATGATTATCGACAAGCTTCAATTTCCATCAGATGCAGAACGCTTCGCACATCATCGGAAAATGTTTGATGACCGGGGTGCGGCGTTTGAAAAGGAAGTCCAATCCGCGCGCGGGCACATCAGCACCCTGCTTCAGAACAGTCAAACCATAGAGAACAGCGTTGCGCTGACCCGCGTTCAAAACCAGATAGACTCGGCCGTCGACGACCAGCGACAATTATTGAACCGTGAAATCGCGCGGCTGCTTTCTTTGCTCGAAACCGCTGACACCAGAACTGCGGCGGATAGTCTCTCGCGGATCGACGAACTGCGCGAAGCGCTCACCGTGAAACTGGACGGGATACGGTCAAGCATGATGGCGCTTGTGAACGAGGGCGGCGAGGACAACGTCAAAAATCAGCAAGACGTGATGATCATCGTCGCGATTCTTACGGTCCTTGCCGCACTGCTCGGATTTGTCTTCTCGATCATGGTCAGCGGCGAGGTGACCCGGCCAGTCCAGCGCTTGCTGGCAGGCACAAGGAATGTCGAGGCCGGGAATCTCAACGATCTGGTCGAAGTCACATCGCGCAACGAAATCGGGGATCTGACCGCCGCGTTCAATCGCATGATCGAGCAGCTGCGATTGAAGGAGCGTATCCGTGAAACCTTTGGAAAATATATAGATCCTCGCGTCGTCGCCGGGCTGATCGACAAATCTGAACTCGCCGTCGCGGATGGCGAGCGGCGCATCATGACGGTGCTGTTCTGCGATATGAAAGGTTTCACGCAGGCCAGTCAGCAGATGACCCCGCAGGGGCTGGTCAAGGTGATGAATCGTTACCTGTCGATCATGTCCGAGCCGATTCACGATCGTCACGGAATTATCGACAAGTATATCGGCGATGCCATCATGGCGTATTGGGGGCCTCCGTTCACCGACAGCGCCGACCACGCGCGCTTTGGCTGTCAGGCCGCGCTCGACATGATCAATCGCGTGTCCGTCTTAAGAGCCGAATTGCCTGACCTGTTGGGAGTTCGAAACGTCCCGGTTCAATTCGATATGCGCATCGGCATCGCAACCGGCGAAGTCCTTGTCGGAAGCATCGGATCGCGGTTCATGATGAGCTATACGGTGATGGGTGACACCGTCAATCTTGCCTCACGGCTTGAAGGACTGAACAAGATCTACAACACCCACTTGCTGGTATCCGAGGCGACGATGTCGGCCGCAGGCGACGTGGAAGCGCGCGAGATCGACCGCGTGATGGTCGCGGGACAAACCACGCCGCAAAGTATTTTCGAAATCATGGCCCCCAAGGGCGAGCTATCATCCGCGCAATTATCGCTCCGGGAAAATTACGCCGAAGGTCTGGCAGCCTACCGCAAACGGAATTGGGACGATGCGGCACGGAAATTTGCCGCGGCACTCGACGCATCGCCGGCGGACGGCCCTTCCATGACCCTTCTGAAGCGCGTCAAACAGCTTGCGGCTGAACCGCCCGCGGATAACTGGAACGGCGTTTGGCAGATCGACGAGAAGTAGCTACGCGCATCCCTCCATCTCCGCCACGCTGATTGACTCGGGATGGCCCGCATGGTCCATATTTTGCAACCACTTTGGATGCTCCCGCTCGAGCATCTCAATGCACATGCAGGATCGGCCATGAACACCACGTCTCTCTCCCTCGCGAAAAACTCCGCGACGACACCCCGGCATGACTGGACGCGGGACGAGGCGCAGGCGCTCTACGATCTGCCGTTTGCCGATCTGATGTTTCAGGCGCAGAGCGTTCATCGCGCCAATTTCGATCCCAACCACGTCGAGACCGCGAGCCTGCTCAGCATCAAGACCGGCGGCTGCCCCGAGGATTGCGGCTATTGCTCGCAAAGCGCGCATTACAAGACCGACGTGAAGGCTACCAAGCTGATGGATCAGAAGGCGGTGGTCTCCACCGCGCAGCGCGCCAAGGAATCCGGCGCGAGCCGGTTCTGCATGGCGGCGGCGTGGCGCAATCCAAAGGACAAGGATCTCGATCAGGTTTGCGAGATGGTCAGCGCGGTCAAGGCGCTCGGTCTTGAGACCTGCGCGACGCTCGGCATGCTGACCGAAGATCAGGCCACACGACTGCGCGACGCAGGCCTCGATTTCTACAATCACAATGTCGATACCTCGCCGGAATTCTACGGCAACATTATCACCACCCGCACCATGCAGGACCGCATCGAGACGCTGGCGCACGCGCGTAAATCCGGTCTGAAGGTCTGTTGCGGCGGCATTGTCGGCATGGGCGAGCAGGTCGAGGATCGTCTGGGCATGCTGATGCTTCTGGCGAACCTCGCCGAGCATCCCGAAAGCGTGCCGATCAACCTCTGGAACGAAGTGAAGGGCGTGCCGGTCAACGGCACCGCGGACCAGCCCGATCCGATCGCACTGGTGCGGATGATTGCGGTGGCGCGAATCATGATGCCCAAAAGCGTGGTGCGGCTGTCGGCCGGACGGCAATACATGACCGACGAGATGCAGGCGCTGTGCTTCCTCGCCGGCGCCAACTCGATCTTCATCGGCGACGTGTTGCTGACTACGAAAAATCCGCAGACCGACAAGGACGCCGATTTGCTCGGCCGTCTCGGAATCGCATCGAAACTCGACGATGCGCGTCGGAACGAGCGCGAGCTTCGGGTCAAGGCACTTTAAGTGCGAAGCCGCGACGTTTGATGCAGATCAACCCTGCGTGCGGGGATGGCGGTAATGAACATTTGCGCCTCGACAGCGAACCTGGAAACGCTCTAAAAAGGCTTCCAATGCTACGGAGCAACGCCAGCCGGAAGCTCCCTCGCTTGGGTCCCGTCTAGGGTTTTGTGATGGATTACAATAACTTCTTCGATCTCGCTCTCAGCCGTCTCCACAACGAGCGCCGCTATCGCGTGTTCGCCGATCTGGAGCGCATCGCGGGCCGCTACCCTCACGCGGTATGGCACTCCCCGCAAGGCGAGCGCAACGTCGTGATGTGGTGCTCGAACGATTATCTCGGCATGGGCCAGCATCCGAAAGTCGTCGGCGCGATGGTGGAAACCGCGACGCGCACCGGCACCGGTGCGGGCGGCACCCGCAACATCGCCGGCAACAACCACGCGCTGATCCAGCTCGAGAACGAACTGGCCGATCTGCACGGCAAGGAAGCCGCGCTGGTATTCACCTCAGGCTACGTGTCGAACCAGACCGGCATCGCGACGCTGGCGAAGCTCATCCCGAACTGCCTGATCCTGTCCGACGCGCTCAATCATAATTCGATGATTGAGGGCATCCGCCAGTCCGGTTGCGAGCGTATCGTGTTCCGTCACAACGATATGGCGCATTTGGAAGAATTGCTGCGTGCGCGTCAGGGCCGCCCGATTTTAGTGGTCTGCGAGAGCCTTTATTCGATGGACGGCGACATCGCACCGCTTTCGAAGATTTGTGACCTCGCCGAACGTTATGGCGCAATGACCTATGTGGACGAGGTGCATGCGGTCGGCATGTACGGCCCGCGTGGCGGTGGCATCGCCGAGCGCGACGGTGTCATGCATCGCATCGATCTTCTGGAAGGCACGCTGGCCAAATCGTTCGGCTGTCTGGGCGGTTACATCGCCGGCAAAGCCAATGTAATCGACGCCATTCGCTCGCATGCGCCCGGCTTTATTTTCACCACGGCGTTGCCGCCGGCGGTCTGCTCGGCCGCAACCGCCGCGATCCGCCATCTGAAGACCTCAAGCTGGGAACGCGACCGGCAACAGGACCGTGCCGCGCGCGTCAAGGCGATCCTGATCGCCGCCGGCATTCCTGTGATGTCGAGCGATACCCATATCGTGCCGGTGTTCGTCGGCGATCCGGAATTGTGCAAGAAAGCCTGCGATCTTCTGCTCGAGGATCACGGCATCTATATCCAGCCGATCAATTATCCGACCGTGCCGAAAGGCACTGAGCGCCTTCGCATCACGCCCTCGCCGTTCCACGACGATGCCCTGATCGATCAGCTCGCCGATGCGATGCTGCTGGTATGGGACCGTCTCGGTCTGCCGCTGAACGCCAAATCGCTCGCCGCCGAGTAAAAGGTCGCTAGCGTGCCAGACTCATGCCGGGCCACGATTCCGTCTGCGACAATACGATGCACATTAGATCGGCTGCGTTCCTGGCGCCGTTTTTCATCGCAGTGACAGCGGTGGAGATGCCCGACTGCCCCGACCTCACGATGATCGGCACGCCGAACTTCATGTCGGACAGAATAGGACCTATAATGACTTCCTAAAAAGAGTAAGTAATAATATTACACCTGATACGTGTATATCTAATTCGCTGCAGTTTACAAATCCGGGCCCCCGGCGTTCACCGACGCCAGCCGCTTTTCTCCCTCTCGCCCGCAATTTTGGATAGGCTTCGCAGGAGCTTGCGCGGCCTTAACACGTCCGCGATCGCTGCAAGCGGGAGCACAAGACGCATGCTGCAAAACGGGAGCGTGATCGCAGCCGCCTTCGGCTATATCGGGCTGCTGTTCGTCGTCGCCTTTTATGGCGACCGCCTGACCCAATCCCAGCGCGGCCGGGCCGGGGTGCTGATCTATCCGCTGTCGCTGGCGATCTACTGCACGTCCTGGACGTTCTTCGGTTCGGTCGGCAACGCGACCCGTACCAGTGTGGAGTTTCTGGCGATCTATATTGGACCGATCATCATGATCGCGTTCTGCAAGCCGCTGACCATGCGGGTCATCAATCTTGCGAAGTCGCAGAACATCACCTCGATCGCCGACTTCATTTCCGCGCGCTACGGCAAAAGCCAGGCGGTGGCGGCCACCGCGGCGATCATCGCCATCATCGGCTCGGTCCCCTACATCGCGCTTCAGCTCAAGGCCATCGCCTCATCGCTGGAGACCATTCTCGCCGACGGCCCAGGCATTTCAAAACTGCCTTTCGTCGGCGACGTCGCGGTCATCGTCACGCTGGCACTGGCAGTGTTCGCTGTGCTGTTCGGCACACGGCAGACCGATGCGACCGAGCATCAGCATGGGTTGATGCTTGCGGTCGCCACCGAGTCCATCGTCAAGCTGTTTGCCTTCCTGGTGGCCGGCATATTCGTCACCTTCGTGATGTTCAGTCCTCACGAATTGATCGACCGCGCGATGAAGACGCCCGAAGCGATCCGCGCCATCGATTACACCCCGTCGATCGGAAATTTCGTGGCAATGACGCTGTTGTCGTTCTTCGCCATTCTGCTGCTGCCGCGCCAATTCCATGTCAGTGTGGTGGAGAATTCCAGCGAGAGCGAAGTGGCGCGGGCCCGCTGGCTGTTTCCGCTTTATCTGGTCGCGATCAATCTGTTCGTCATTCCAATCGCAATCGCCGGACTCGTCACTTTTCCGTTCGGCGCCGTCGACAGCGACATGTTCGTACTGGCGCTGCCGATCGACGCCAACGCAACCCTCATCAGCGTTATCGTTTTTGTCGGTGGCCTTTCTGCGGCGACCGCAATGGTGATCGTGGAATGCGTCGCGCTCGCTATCATGGTGTCCAATGACATCATCGTGCCGCTGGTGCTGCAGCGGGGCAAATCGCTGCATCCCGGAGCCAGCAGTTTCGGCAGTTTCCTGCTGAAGGTGCGCCGCGTCGCGATCTTCAGCATCATGGCGATGGCGTATCTTTATTATCACGTGCTCGGCACAGCTCACCTCGCCGCCATCGGTCTCCTCTCCTTCGCCGCCATCGCACAGCTTGCGCCGGCGTTTTTCGGCGCGCTGATCTGGCGCCGCGCCACCGCACGCGGGGCGATGGGCGGCATGCTGGTTGGCTTCGCTGTGTGGGCCTACACGCTGTTCCTCCCGAGCTTCGCTGATATCGATCCGCTCGGCACTGCATGGCTTCAGGAAGGATTGTTCGGCATCGCCGCGCTGCGTCCGCAAAACCTGTTCGGCAGCCAGATGGCGCCACTGATTCACGGCGTGCTGTGGAGCCTGTCACTCAATCTTCTGACATACGTCGTGATGTCGCTGTGGCGGCAGCCGACCTCGATCGAGCGCCTGCAAGCCGATCTATTCGTGCCGAGCGAACTAGCGCCGGTGTCGCCGGGCTTCCGGCGGTGGCGCACAACGGTCACGGTGCAGGATCTGCTCAGCGCGGTGACGCAATATCTCGGACCGGAGCGAGCGACAAAGGCCTTCGAGGCCTTCGCCAAAACCAACCGCATCGATCTCAATCGTTCGGCATCCGCCGACTTCCAGTTGCTCAGCCACGCCGAGCATCTGATCGCATCGTCGATCGGTGCGGCGTCGTCGCGCCTTGTAATGTCGCTGCTCTTGCGCAAGCGCGCGGTGTCGGCGAAGGCGGCGCTGAAACTGCTCGACGACGCCCACGCCGCGCTGCATTTCAATCGCGAGATCCTGCAGACCGCGCTCGATCACGTCCGGCAGGGCATCGCCGTGTTCAATCAGGAACTGCAGTTGATCTGCTCGAACCGGCAATTCGGCGACATGCTCGATCTCCCGGCGCATATCAGCCAGATCGGCATTCCGCTCGGCGAAATTCTGGAATTCATCGGCAGGCGGGGGAAACCCGATGTCGAAACAGATGACAACTGGCTGCAGCGGCGGCTCGCAGCCTATACCCGCGAAGGCGAGCCGTTCCTGGAACGGCTTCCCGAACGCAACATGGTGCTCGAAGTGCGTCCTAACACCATGCCGGGCGGCGGGCTGGTCATCACCTTCTCCGACATTACACCGAGCTTCGAGGCCGCCGAGGCGCTGGAGCGCGCCAACGCCACACTGGAAAAGCGCGTGCGCGAGCGTACCGAGCAATTGACCCGGCTGAACAGCGAACTGGCGCAGGCCAAGATGACGGCGGAAGACGCCAACATCTCGAAAACACGATTCCTCGCCGCGGCGAGCCACGACATTCTTCAACCGCTCAACGCTGCGCGGCTCTATGTCACAAGCCTGGTCGAGCGGCAGAATGGCGGCGAGAATGCCCGCCTTGTCGACAACATCGACGATTCGCTGGAAGCGATCGAGGAAATTCTCGGCGCGCTGCTCGATATCTCGCGCCTCGACGCCGGTGCGATGACGCCGTCGGTATCGAGCTTCCGTATGAACGATTTGATGCGTTCGCTTCAGGTCGAGTTCACCCCGATGGCCCGCGAGAAACAGATCGAGCTGCGCTTCGTCTCCTCGACGCTGGCGGTGAAATCCGACCGCGTGCTGCTGCGGCGCCTGTTGCAGAACCTGATCTCCAACGCGATCAAATATACGCCCAAGGGCAAGGTGCTGGTCGGTTGCCGGCCGCGCGGAAAATCCCTGCAGATCAGCATCCACGACACAGGTTTGGGCATTCCGCTGCACAAGCGCGGCGAAATCTTCAAGGAATTCCACCGCCTCGATCAGGGCGCAAGAATCGCGCGCGGCCTCGGCCTTGGATTGTCCATCGTCGAGCGCATTGCGCGCGTGCTCGACCACACCATCGCCATCGATTCAAACCGCAGCGGTGGCTCGCATTTCTCGCTGACCTTGCCGATCGCCAAGGGTATCACCCAGGTCGCCGCCCTCACGGCAGCGAACATTTCCGCCAAGATGCCGATGAGCGGCACCACCATCGTCTGCATTGAGAACGACCCGGCCATTCTCGACGGCATGAGGACCTTGCTGATGGGATGGGACGCGCGGGTAATCGCCGCACTGGAACCGTCCGTCGCGATCGAAGCGATCGCCAACACAGAGGAGCGCGTCACCGGGATTCTGGTCGACTATCATCTCGACCGCGGCAACGGCATCGGCGCCATCCGCGACATTCGTCACCGGTTCGGAGCGAATATTCCAGCGATCCTGATTACCGCCGACCGCAGTCCCCATGTGCGGGAGGCCGCACGCGCCTTTGGTATCGTGGTGCTTAACAAGCCCGTGAAGCCGGCGACGTTGCGCGCGCTCCTGAGCCAATGGCGGACCCAGCAAATGGTGACTCAGCGCAAGGACAAGGAAGCGGACACCGCGCGCACGCTTCAGGCCGATGGCTCGCTCTGACGCCACTGGCCGCCGGAAATCTTCGCCGCTACGATCACCGCCTGGGTGCGGCTTTCGACGCCGAGCTTCTGCAGGATCGCTGAGACGTGCGCCTTGATGGTGGCTTCCGACACACTGAGTTCGTAAGCGATCTGCTTGTTGAGCAGACCCTCCGACAGCATCATCAACACTCGCACCTGCTGCGGCGTCAGGGTGACGAGGCGGTCGCGCAGCTTTGTCACATCGGGATCGACGCCCGCCGACAGATCGATGTCGGAAGGTATCCACACATCGCCGTTCATGACCTTGCCGATGGCCTCGCGCAGCGTCTCGACACCGAAACGTTTGGGAATGAAGCCGGATGCGCCAAATTCCATCGAGCGGCGGATGGTGTCGCTATCGTCGCTGGCGGACACGACCACCACGGGAATGGCGGGATATTGGGCACGCAAGTAGATCAATCCCGAAAAACCGCTGGTGCCGGGCATCGATAGATCCAGCAGGATCAGGTCGAGTTCCGCCTCGCTTTCCAGCAAAGCGGTCAATTCTCCGAACGATCCGGCTTCATCGATGCGCGCGGACGCAACGACACTGGCAACCGCCTCGCGCAAGGCGCCGCGAAACAAGGGATGGTCATCGGCGATGACGAGATGCGTACTGGAAAGAGGAGCCATTTCATCCTTGTCTTCGTGTTTCGAGATGTTCGTTCTATTTAAGTCGTAGACCATTCTGTCACGTGGCGCGACGATTCAACACACCATGGCAGCGTAATGCCGCGTCCCACCGCGTTCGGCTCTGCGACATTTCGAGGCAATGCTGCAGCGCAAAACGGCTTGCGGAAAAGATTTAAGGCGAGAAAGCCAAAAGTCTTATAGGGCGATGTTTCACGCGGATGTTACCTTTTCCGGGGACCACGTCGTGCGTAGAACCGGCAGAAGAGCGGCGCGCGCGAGCAATTATTCAAATATAAATTCCGGGAGCACCCAAATGTCCACAGCCACTGCAGTGTCGCCACGAGCGGGCGGAATGACGAAGGACGAACGCTTCGTCATCTTCGCTTCGTCGCTTGGTACCGTCTTCGAATGGTACGATTTCTATCTTTACGGATCGCTTGCCGCTATCATCGGCGCCCAGTTCTTCAGCGCCTATCCGCCAGCGACGCGCGACATCTTCGCTTTGCTCGCTTTCGCGGCCGGCTTCCTTGTCCGTCCGTTCGGCGCGATTGTGTTCGGCCGCATCGGCGACATCGTCGGCCGTAAATACACCTTCCTGGTCACGATCCTCATCATGGGTCTGTCGACCTTCATCGTCGGCCTGTTGCCGAACGCGGCAACCATCGGCATCGCTGCTCCGATCATCCTGATCGGCCTGCGCCTGCTGCAGGGTCTTGCACTCGGCGGCGAGTATGGCGGTGCCGCAACCTACGTCGCGGAGCATTCTCCTCCGGGCAAACGCGGTTACTACACCTCGTTCATCCAGACCACCGC
>JAIERI010000002.1 GCA_019747015.1 Xanthobacteraceae bacterium | reverse complement strand
GCGACGTTCAGCCCGAGCGGCCCCCTTGCCGGCCTTCGGACGAGCGGTCGCCTTCAATTCCTTGACGGTCGCCATTGGTTAAGTCCTTGTTTTCACAAAAGTTAAGGGCCGCTAAGGCGGCCCCGGTTGTACGTCACGGCAAGCCTCCAGGGGTGCGGGGGCCGCGAACGTGGGGGTTCTTAGCCCCAAAGGGCCGAAATGACAAGGAAATGAGGGAGGAAAAGCGGACCGAATGGTTTGTGGCAGACTGACCGGCAATCAGCCAAATCCGCCGAAGTCTAAGGTTTCTGAAACTGTTTTCATGGAACTTGTTCCCAGAACATATTGCATCTCAGAAGAGAATGACATGACGCGCGCAGAGCGGACACCCGCCAGGAGGCGAGTGCTCCTCGCATCCGATCGCGACGACCGCAGCGAAGATCTAGCCGCCATTCTGGGAAATCTCGGCGAGGTCGATCAGATCTCGACGCAGGACATGCCGGATAGTCCTGCGGGCCGTTACGCAGGTGTCGTGGTCGATATCGACCTGATGTCCATGAACAGCGTTCAGGCCGTCCGGCGCAAGCTCACCGCTAGGAACTATCAGGCGTTGCCGCGTCTGTTCGTGCTGGGCGATGGCGTACGCCTTGAATCGATCCAGGCCTGGTCGCTCGGTGCCACCGACACCATCCGCTGGCCGTTCGATGCCGAAGACATTCTGCAGCGCGTACGCGCTTCGTTTCCGGACACTGCCGAAGACACAACCACCAGCGGCCAGGCGCTCAACGCCGGCGTCGCCGCCGCCACCAATGTGATGGTGAAGATTTTCGAGCGCCTGCCGGCCGGCACGCCGCTCACGCTTGACGATGTGATGCAGTCGGAACTGAAAATCATCAAGGCTTTGCGGCGCACATCGCTGCGCGAATGGCTGATCGCCATCAACAAGCATCACCGGCGCAGCTATCGCCATTGTCTTCTGGTGACGGGCTATGCCGTTGCCTTCGCACAGCATCTGGGCATGCGAGAGGACGATCAGCGCCGCCTCGCCCGCGCGGCTCTAATCCACGATGTCGGCAAGGCCTATATTCCGCTCGTGATCCTCGACAAGACAGAGGCACTGACACCGCGCGAGGAAATAGAGTTGTCAAAGCACGCACAGATCGGCTTCGACGTATTCAAGGGGCACGGCGAATTTCCGCGCGAGATGCTCGATGTCGTGCTGCATCATCACGAGATGCTCGATGGTTCCGGCTATCCCGATGGCCTGAAAGGCGAAGAGATTGCCGACCTCGTCCGCATGATTACGGTGGCCGATATGTTCGCGATGCTGGTCGAGGACCGGCCGGACAGCCCGCCTATGACGAATGCCGCCGCTTTCACCGTGATGGAAAGCCTCACCGGCAAACTCGACATGGATATGGTGCGCGCATTTCGCCCAGTGGCGCTCGGCGCGTAAGTTTATTTCTTTGCTTTGTGTGGGGGATCGTCTCACCACGGCTCAGCATTTCGACGAAGGTTTCAATACGGCGCGTGCGAGTCTCCGATTTCTTCGCGGTGTGAACGCGGTAAATGATCGCATATCGATTAGCACTATCCAGCGTCGCAAAAAAGTTCGCGGCCTTTTTGTTCTTCGCCAAAGCCGCGTTGAGATCGTCAGGAATAGCGGCGGTGCTTTGCGGTGCGTAGGCTTGATCCCACCGGCTATCGGCTTTCGCCTGTTGGATTTCGCGCAACCCCGCCGCGCTTATGCGGTTCAATTTCAACAATTCAAAAGCGCGATCGCGATTTTTCTCGGACCATTTGCTGTTCGATTTTCGCGGAGTGAAACGGACAAGCCACCAATCGTCATCTAACTTGTCGAGTTGACCGTCGATCCAGCCGTAACACAACGCTCCGTCTATCGCTTCCTGCCGCGAAACGCTTGCAGCCTTTGCGGATTTTTTGGCCAGCTTCAACCAAACCCCAAGCGACCCGGCCGGTTGCGCTGCGAGCCACGTCTCCCAAGCTTGCAGCGACTTAAAGGCAACAATCGGGATGTCGCGCTTAACCTTGGAGGTCACGCACCGCTGAATCTAGCTTCCAGCGCCGCGACGCGCGCCCTGAGCGCCTCGTTCTCTTCGCGCGCCAGACGGGCCATATCCTTTACTGCCTCGAATTCCTCGCGCTTGACGAGATCGAGATCGCGCAGGATGCGTTCGGCCTGATTGCGCACAACGCTATCGACCTCGCGCTTGACACCCTGCGCGGCACCAGCGGCGTCATTCATCAGGCGCGCGATTTCATCGAAAAACCGGTTACTGGTCTGGGTCATCGTCATTCTCCGAACATGCAAGACTATTACCACGCTTGCCAGAAGAATGGGGATTGCACAGGCTTCGCGCAAGTGCGTGAAAGCCTCCCGGCCGCTTGACTTGACCACGTTTGAACCGCCATGACGGAGGCGGTTTAATGCTGACCCAAAGATCGTTCGCCCAGGATCGCTTCGAAATGCTTGCTCCGGCCGTGCCCATTCTTGCCGCGCTTCCTGTGATGCCGCTCGCGATCGCGTTTCCGGTGTTCGATCCGATCGCCATCGCCATCGGCCCGATCGCTATCCGCTGGTACGCGCTGGCCTATATCAGCGGTATCGTGCTGGGCTGGATCTACGCCCGCAAAATCATCCGCAGCGAAAGCCTGTGGGGCGGCAAGGCGCCGATGACCACACTCGATTTCGACGATTTTATTTTATGGGTGACACTCGGCATCATTCTGGGCGGTCGCACCGGCTACGTGCTGTTCTATAATTTCAGCTATTTCGCGACTCATCCGGCAGAAATCTTCGAATTGTGGAAAGGCGGCATGTCGTTCCATGGCGGATTTCTGGGTTGCGTCACCGCCGTGCTGGCATTTGGCCGCAACCGGAATATCCCGGTGCTGTCGCTCGGCGACGTGACCTGCGCGGTCGGCCCGATCGGCCTCCTGCTCGGTCGTATCGCCAACTTCATCAACAGCGAATTGTGGGGCCGGCCGGCCGACGCCAGCGTGCCGTGGGCGATGGTGTTTCCCAATGGTGGTCCGCTGCCGCGCCATCCCAGTCAGCTTTATGAAGCGGGCCTTGAGGGTATTCTGCTTTTCATTATCCTGGCGCTGATGATCCGCGCCGGTGCGCTGAAACGTCCCGGACTTGTCGTCGGCGCATTCGCGACATGTTATGGTCTCGCCCGTATCACCGGCGAACTCTTCCGCGAACCAGATCCTCAACTTGGATTTCTCTGGGGCGGACTGACCATGGGGATGATATTGTCGGTGCCGATGATCGTCGCCGGACTCGTCTTCATCGCGGCGGCATTGCGGCGCGGCCCGCAAACAAGAGACGTGATTTGAAAACCTATTCTCCGCTCGAAACCCATATCCGCAAATTGATTGCCGGCTCCGGGCCGATGCCGGTGTCGCGCTACATGGATCTCTGTCTGACCCATCCGGAGTTCGGCTACTACGTGACGCGCGATCCGCTCGGGCGGCAGGGCGATTTCATCACGGCCCCCGAGGTCAGTCAGATGTTCGGCGAACTGATCGGGCTGTGGGCGGCGTCGGTATGGAATGCGATGGGCATGCCGGCGAAAGTACAACTGATCGAACTCGGGCCGGGGCGCGGCACCATGATGGCGGATGCGTTGCGTGCGCTCCGCATCCTGCCTGCGTTTCGCCAAGCCATCGAAGTACATCTGGTCGAAGTCAGCCCGTCGTTGCGCGCCGTTCAGCGCGAGACGCTGGGCGATACAACCGTGCAATGGCACGACAGCTTCGACGACATTCCACCCGGCCCTGCAATTATTCTCGCCAATGAATATTTCGACGTGCTGCCGATCCATCAGGCAGTGAAAACCGACACCGGCTGGCACGAACGGCTGGTCGATGTCGACGATGACATTTTCGTCTTCACCGCCGCCAGGGAGCCAATGCCGCGTTTCGAGGTCTTGCTGCCGCCGCAGGTGCGCGCAGCCCCGAAAGGAGCGATTTTCGAGTGGCGTCCGGCCATCGAAATCATGTCGCTGGCACAGCGCGTGCGAGATCATGGCGGCGCGGTGCTGATTATCGACTACGGACATATCCGCAGCGACGCCGGCGACACATTTCAGGCGGTGGCCAAACATAGTTTCACCAACCCATTGAAATCTCCGGGTACGTCCGACATCACCGCCCATGTCGATTTTCAGGCATTGGCGCGAGCCGCCGAAAGCATCGGCGCAAAAGTCCACGGCCCTGTCGAACAGGGCGTGTTCCTCAACCGCCTCGGCATCGACACCCGCGCGCAAGCCCTTATCAAGCATTCGAATGCACAGACCGCCGGCGACGTCGCCGCTGCGCTCAAACGTCTTGTCGGCAGCGGCCACAAGGGCATGGGCGCGTTGTTCAAGGTTCTCGGCGTCTCGCATCCGGCGATCGGCGAGCTTGCGGGATTGTCCGATCATGCCGCGGCTGGCATGGCGGCGCTGTGAAGATCGCGTCCTCAGCATTATCGGTGTTGCCGGGCGTGCGCCACGCCTTCTTCACGCGCGAGGGCGGTGCGTCGGAGGGACTCTATACAAGCCTCAATGGCGGCCTTGGCTCGAAGGACGATCCTGCACACGTCGCCGAAAATCGCCGCCGCATGGCGCATGCGCTCGATGTCAGCGCCGATCATTTT
The DNA here is from genome assembly GCA_019747015.1 of Xanthobacteraceae bacterium. GTDB lineage: Bacteria > Pseudomonadota > Alphaproteobacteria > Rhizobiales > Xanthobacteraceae > Afipia. The sequence continues at coordinate 7,780 of JAIERI010000002.1, read as the reverse complement.
CTCACCGTTTATCAAATTCATTCGGCTGATGCCGTTATCGCCACGCAGCCTTGGGATGCAACATCGCGTCCACACGCCGATGCGATGGTCACGAACATGCCGGGCCTGGCCATCGGCGTCACCGCCGCCGATTGCGGGCCGATTTTATTCGCCGAACCTCAGGCGCGGGTCATCGGCGCCGCGCATGCCGGATGGAAAGGCGCGCTCGGCGGCGTCCTTGAAGCAACCATCACTGCGATGGAAAAGCTCGGCGCCGCACGAACGAACATCCTCGCCGCCATCGGTCCATTGATCCGGCAGCAGAACTACGAGGTCGGTGCGGAATTCGTCGCACGCTTTAACGAGGCCGACGCCGCTAACGCGCGTTTCTTTGTGCCTTCGTCCCGTGCGGATCACGCGATGTTCGATCTCGCCGGCTATATCCGTGCGCGTCTGGAGCACACCGGGATCAAAGCCATCGACGATGTCGATCTGTGCACCTACGCTGATCCGCGCTTCTTCAGTTACCGCCGCGCGGTGCACCGGGCCGAACCGGATTATGGCCGCAACATCCACGCGATTGTGCTTGAAGGCTGAGTTCCCTCTCTAGACCTTAACGGATTTTAACGATATCGCTTGAGCCAACAGGGTTCGCGTATCGGGGCAACGACCTCATCCATGACAGCATCAGCCATTTCAAATGGTTGGACGAGGCTGCGCGGCATTCGTGCCGCCGTAATGCTTTGCGCGCTTGGCCTTGCCGGATGCACCGTGGATGGCCCGAGTCCACTCGCCAGTTCCCTTGCCAGCCCCGTGACGTCGCGGAGCTTCGGACCCACGGTGGCGTTCGAATCCGTCGACGGGCCGCCGCAGCAGGTGTTCGATCGCCTGCTGCGTGCGCTGGAGAGCGAATCCGCGACCGGCAGTTTCACGATTGTCTCACGCGAGACACCCGCATCCTATCGGGTGCGCAGCTATCTTTCCGCACAGGTCAGCCGCCGCGGCGGCACAACTATCGCATGGGTCTGGGACGTGTACGACCGCGATCAGCAACGCGCCCTGCGCCTGAGCGGCGAAGAACCGGCCGGCAAGACCGGGCGCGACGCCTGGGCAGCGGCGGACGATCAGATGATGCGGCGGATTTCACAGGCCGGACTGCGCGGCCTCAGCGCCTTGATCAATGGAACCTTGCCGGCTCAGGACCAGCCCGTGCCGCCCTCTCCAACGCAACCTGGCGGCCCGGCAGTGGCGTCCACCGGTAACGACGCCGCGCAGGGCGACTCGCGCACCAGTGGCGCCCTGGCCTTCAACGCCCATTAACGTCGTCGAAACCGTGATTTCGCGGGAAATTCGTTCCCTTTGTATTGCCAGCGGCGGCAGTGACTTGTTATGACCTCGCGCACGCGATGAACTTGACTGGCTTTGTTTCCGAGGCGGCTGATATGTTGACGAGCGTATCCACGGAGGCGCGGGGAAAACCCTCGGTGACGGCGAAAAATGGCTCGATCAAGCTGGTTGCGGGCAATTCGAATCCGGTCTTGTCCGAGGCCATTTCGTCCTGCCTCAACCTGCCGCTGACCAAGGCCATCGTCCGGCGTTTCGCCGACATGGAAGTGTTCGTCGAGATTCAGGAAAACGTGCGCGGCTCCGACGTGTTCATTATCCAGTCGACGTCGTATCCCGCCAACGACCACCTGATGGAGTTGCTCATCATCACCGACGCGCTGCGCCGCGCTTCCGCGCGCCGTATCACCGCCGTGATCCCGTATTTCGGTTACGCCAGGCAGGACCGCAAAGCCGGTCCGCGCACCCCGATTTCGGCCAAGCTGGTCGCCAACCTCATCACCCATGCCGGCGCCGACCGCGTGATGACGCTCGATCTTCACGCCGGCCAGATTCAGGGCTTTTTCGATATTCCGACCGACAATCTTTACGCCTCACCAGTGATGGTGCGTGACATCCGCGACCGCTTCGACCTGCAGACCGTGATGGTCGTATCGCCTGACGTCGGCGGCGTGGTGCGTGCGCGCGGACTTGCCAAGCGCATCAATGCGCCGCTGGCGATCATAGACAAGCGCCGTGAACGCGCCGGCGAATCCGAAGTCATGAATGTGATCGGCGATGTTGCCGGATATACCTGCATTCTGGTCGATGACATCGTCGACTCCGGCGGCACTCTGGTGAACGCCGCCGACGCGCTGCTCGCCAACGGCGCCAAGGATGTCTACGCCTACATCACCCATGGTGTGCTGTCCGGCGGAGCGGTCGCCCGCATCACCGCATCCAAGCTGAAAGAACTGGTCATCACCGACTCGATCCAGCCGACCCAGGCCGTACTCGACGCCCACAACGTTCGGGTGCTCTCGATCTCGACACTGATCGGCGAAGCCATCGGACGTACCGCGTCCGAGGAATCGGTATCCAGTCTCTTCGACTGAGGTTCATTGGACTGACCTGAGACTCGCGACCCGCGAGATTTTCAACTCCACCCGTTTTCCGTGCATTTGATTCCGGTTTGTTCTCGCCGCGGCGCGGATTGCCGCGCAGACATTTCCTCTCAAGCCCATAAATCGACTCACGAATTGGCTTTTGACGTGTCTCGTTTCGCGCGCAGTGCTTAGCTGTTGATGAATCAGAAATTTGTCTGCAATGCCTGTGGACTGAGTTCGCGCGGCGTTGCGCGGCAAGCGCAAATCACAGATCAATCCGTCCGTAGCGAGTTCGACGCGGCCGGCAGTTCCTGCGTACGCAAATCCCTTTCACGGCACAGGACAATCCATGTCCCTTTTGGACATTAACAGCGATTCCCGGACCAACCCGCTTTCCGTCGTCGAGGAGATCGCCGCGTCGAACGATCTGACGTTCGAACGGTCGGGCGAGGATGAAGTCACTATCGTCTCGAAGGGCCGCTTCGCCGACTATCAGGTCTCGTTCACATGGATGGCGGAGATCGATGCGCTGCATCTGGCCTGCGCCTTCGATCTGAAGATTCCGGAAGGGCGCCGCGCTGAAGTGCAGCGGCTGGTCGCGGCCATCAACGAGCAATTATGGCTCGGCCATTTCGATATCTGGACGCAATCGGGTCTCGTGATGTACCGGCAGGCGCTGCTGCTACCGGGTGGCATGGCCGCCACCAATGCGCAGTGCGAGATCATGTTCGAGACCGCCGTGCTTGCCTGCGAGCGTTATTTCCCCGCGTTCCAGTTCGTGATGTGGGCGGGGAAATCTGCGGCCGAGGCGATGGCAGCCGCGATGTTCGACACCGCAGGGGAAGCTTAAGTACTCTATCGTCATGCCTGGGCTTGACCCGGGCATCCATCGAAAGAAGAGTAAGTGATGGATTGCAGGGCAGGAAGTTTACGCAGTCGGCCTAAAGTTGGCTGCGAGCCCGGCATGATGGCCAAGGATAGCGATGAAAACTTCATCAGACACAAGCGCCCTCAAGAATCTTTCTGGCTCCATCCTTCTCGCCGGCGCGGGCAAGATGGGCGGCGCAATGCTATCGGGATGGATCGCACAAGGTGTCGATCCTTCAAACATCGTCGTGATCGAACCCTCGCCATCGGATGACATTCGCGGCTTTGAGATAAAGGGCGTGCGGCTGAACCCCAAGACCATCGGCAACATTGCCGTGTTGATCGTCGCGGTGAAGCCGCAAATTTTCCCAGATGCCGCGCCGGGGCTCAAAACACATATCGCATCTGCCACGCTGGTGATCTCGATCATGGCCGGCATTCCGATCGCGAAAATCGCGGTAGCCTGCGGCGGCACTGTCGTACGCGCCATGCCCAACACCCCGGCCGCGATTGGACGTGGCGTCACCGTCGCGGTGGCGGCTAGCGGCGTCACGCCGCAGCAGCACGACATTGCCGATGCACTGCTGCGCGCAACAGGTCTGGTCGAATGGATCAGCGACGAAGCCTTGATGGATGCCGTGACCGCCGTGTCCGGCTCCGGCCCTGCCTATGTTTTTCTGCTTGCGGAAGAACTCGCGTGCGCCGGCGTTGCTGCAGGACTTGCGCCGGAACTCGCTACACGACTAGCGCGCGAAACCATCGCGGGCTCCGGCGAATTGCTGCATCGTTCCGATCTCGACAGCGCGACGTTGCGCCAGAATGTCACCTCGCCCGGCGGTACCACGGCCGCAGCGCTTGCAGTGCTGATGGGCGCAGATGGTTTCAAGTCGCTGCTGGAACGCGCGGTGGCCGCAGCCGCAAAGCGCTCCAAAGAACTTGCGAAGTAATTACACCGGTACCCGTACTGCTGCGCGCAGGCCGCCCATCGGGCTGTCGGCGAGCGTGATATCGCCACCATGTGAGCGTGCGATATCACGGGCAATGGCAAGGCCGAGTCCGGTTCCGCCCTCGTCCTGATTGCGCGCACCGTCGAGCCGCAGGAACGGCTTGAACACCTCCTCGCGCATCCGAAGCGGAATGCCTGGACCATCATCGTCGATCGTCACCGTCAGCCAGCGATGATCGCGGTGTCCGGCGATCGAGATCGTGTTGGCGTAACGCGCCGCGTTGGACACCAGATTGGCGAGACAGCGTTTGAACGACGCGGGCTTCACGGTCACTACCGGCAGACCATGGAAACTCACCGTCGCAATGTGGCCGTGGCGCTCGGCGTCGCTGCGCAATTCCTCCAGCGCCTGCGACATGTCTGTCGGCCTCGCCTGCTCGCCGCTGTCGCCGCGCGCGAAGGCAAGATAGGCCTCCAGCATACCGCTCATCTCGTCGACGTCCTTGCGCATGCCTTCGGCCTCGGGACTGTCCCCGATCAGAGCCAGTTCAAGTTTGAACCGGGTAAGAATAGTGCGCAAATCGTGCGACACGCCGGCCAGCATCGTGGTGCGCTGCTCGATGCTGCGCTCGATGCGGCGCTTCATCTCCATGAAAGCCTGCGCCGCACGACGCACCTCGCGCGCGCCGCGCGGGCGGAAATCCGGCGCCTCACGACCCTTGCCGAAATTCTCCGCAGCGTCCGCCAGCCGCAGGATCGGTTTGATCTGGTTGCGCAAGAATAGCACCGCGACGATCAGGAGAATCGAGGAGGTGCCAACCATCCAGAACAAGAAGATTTCCGAATTCGACGCATAGGCCGCACTGCGCTGCGCGTAAACACGCATCACGGTATCATCGAGCTTGATGCGAATTTCGACCAGCGAGGAGCGTCCCACGGTATCGATCCAGAATGGCCGGCCGATCTGCCGGCTGAGCTGCATGGAAAGGCTCTGATCGAGCAGTGAAAAGAATGGCTTCGGACCCGGAGGTGGCATGTCGTTCGGGGGAAGAAAATCGACCACGAGTCCGAGACGGTTCTGCGCGATGTTGCGCAGTTGCACGCGATCCTTGTCCTGCGGATAAATCTTGTAGACGTCGATCAACGCGGCGACATCCTGCACCACCGAGGCGGACAGACGGCGCGTCACTGTATTCCAGTGCCGCTCCATGAACACGAAGGCGACGACCGACTGCAGAACCACCATCGGCACGATGATGATGAGCAGCGCGCGGGCATACAGGCCCTTCGGCATCAGCTCGTTGAACATGCGCCCGATCCGGCCATGGAAGTCGGACATATGCCGCGAAGCAGAGCGGATGAAGGTGAGGCCGGTATCGAGCGTACTCATGCCCGGCCGATCCCTTCTCGCGGGATGCAATTCATGATGCTGTTCATGATATTGCTCATGGCGAGGCCACCAGGCGGTAGCCGATGCCGCGCACCGCTTGCAGGAACAGCGGATTGGCTGGATCGCGTTCGATCTTGCGGCGAAGGCGGTTGATCTGCACGTCCACCGCCCGTTCGTTGATGTTGTCGCCTGAGCCTGTCAGCGCGGCGCGGGGCACGGTTTCGCCAGGCGCGTTGGCAAGAATGCGCAGCATCTCGCGCTCGCGATCGGTGAGATGGACGATCTCGCCGCTATTGCGCAATTCGCCGCGCTCCAGATGATAGACGTAAGGTCCGAACGCAATTGACTCCAGCGGAGCGACTGTCACCGGCGCCGCGCGCTTGAGGATGTTAGCGATGCGCAGCACCAGTTCGCGCGGCTCGAATGGCTTGGCGACATAGTCGTCGGCGCCAATCTGCAATCCTTCGATCCGGCTTTCGGCTTCATGCCGCGCCGTCAGCATCACGATGGGAACAGCAGAACCGATCCTGATCGAGCGCGCAAGCTCGAAGCCGGTTTCGCCCGGCATCATTACGTCGAGAATCAGAAGATCGAAATGCAACCCGACCAATTTGGAACGCGCGTCTGCGGCACTTTTGGCGGTGGTGACACGATAGCCCTCGCTGGACAGAAAGCGCGATAACAGATCGCGGATACGGCGATCGTCATCCACGAGCAGCAGATGCGGCGCATCGTCGGCGAGGCTTGGCTTCTTGTGCGTGGTGGTCGCGGTTTCGTTCACCTGTCGTCCTTCGCAGCGGTGTGGCCGGTCTTCAAGATCACCTCCAGCACCTTGTCAGGATCATCATGGTCGATCATTCGGAGCAGAAAATGGCGGATGGTCTCGGCGTCGTTCGGTGCCATGCCCGCCAATGCGCGCTCGATCCGGCTGGTTTGCAGCGTTGCCAGCTTTACCACCAGGGCCTCACCTTTGGCGGTAGCGAAAAGCAGACGCTGGCGGCGGTCGCTCTCACCCGCCCTCTGGACGATATAGCCCTCATCGAGCAATTGCTTCAGTACCCGCCCGAGCGATTGCTTGGTAATGCGTAGCACGTCCAGCAGATCGGCGACCTTCAGACCCGGATAGCGCTGAACGAAATGCACCACCCTGTGGTGCGCCCTGCCGAAGCCAAACTCCTCAAGCACTTGATCGGCATCACCAACAAAATCCCGATAAGCGAAAAACAGCAGTTCGATGATATCCCAGCGCAAGGCCGCCGGCGCGGGCCCGCTTTCCGGCATACCAAATACGCCTTTTTGCTGCTTAAAATTTATGTCAGTCATGTTGACGTATATTAGGTGGAATGTTACAAAAAACTAGGCTCAAGCGAAATTTTCGGGAAGAGATCCTCTTCGAGAACGAGGGTATTTAAGAAATCTCGCTCCTTGGAAGCAGACCGAATATTTCTTCAGCTTTGCGATTGTCGCTCGACATTCGGCAAAACATACTGGACTTCAAGCACTCCGCCAAAGCGGAAAAGGTCCATTGGACGAAACCAGACGGCCAGCGGCCCACGAACCCGCGCAGGGTCTCGGCACAGACCGCCAAGAATCGGGAGTTTAAGTCATGGGAGTGTCGTTCGACAAAATCGACGGCGTCATCTGGTACGACGGCAAACTGGTGCCATGGGGTGAAGCCAACGTCCATGTGCTGACCCATGGGCTGCATTACGCCAGCGCGGTGTTCGAGGGCGAGCGCGCCTATGGCGGCGAGATCTTCAAATGCACCGAGCACTCCGAGCGCCTGAAACGCTCAGGACAGATTCTGGATTTTGAAATTCCCTATTCGGTCGCCGAGATCGACGCAGCCAAAAAGCTGGTGATCGAGAAGAACAACCTGCCCGATGCCTATATCCGCCCGATTGCCTGGCGCGGTTCGGAGATGATGGGCGTCTCGGCGCAGAACAACACCATTCATCTGGCCATCGCCGCATGGACGTGGCCGAGCTATTTCGATCCGGCGCAGCGCCTCAAGGGCATCCGCCTTGGCCTCGCCGATTATCGCCGCCCCGATCCAAAAACGATTCCGGCGCTGGCGAAGGCCGCAGGTCTCTACATGATCTGCACCATCTCCAAGCACAAGGCGGAACGCGAAGGCTACGCCGATGCCATGATGCTGGACTGGCAGGG
>JAIERI010000086.1 GCA_019747015.1 Xanthobacteraceae bacterium | reverse complement strand
TAAGGCTCGTCCTGTAAAGTCGACGCGATCATGGACTTTCCTCTTCTGCATCGGGGGTGTCGTGATGCCGCGTCTGTTCACTGGGTTGGAAATTCCCCCGGATGTCAGCCAAACGCTGTCAAGTTTGCGCGGCGGCCTGCCGGGTGCGCGCTGGATCGATCCCGAAAATTATCATGTGACGCTGCGCTTCATCGGCGACATCGACGGTGTCGCTGCCAACGAGATCGCCTCGACGCTGGTGCGGATCAACCGCAAGCCGTTTGAGGTTGCGCTTCAGGGTCTGTCCAGCTTTGGCGGCAAGAAGCCCCGCGCGGTCGTCGCTCAGGTGATGCCAAGCCGTCCGCTGATGGAGTTGCAGGCCGAGCTTGAGCGGCTGATGCAACGCTTCGGTTTCGATCCCGAGGGACGGAAATTCATTCCGCATGTCACGCTGGCGCGGCTGCGCGATGCCTCCGATCGCGATGTTGCGGATTATCTGTCGGTGCGCGGCTACTTTCCGACCCGCCGGTTCATGGCCTCGCGGTTCGTTTTGTTCTCGTCCCGCGCATCGGTCGGCGGTGGCCCCTACGTGGTCGAAGATTCCTATGCGCTGAGCGCCTGACATACATCTTCCGTTGCGCTTGCATTTTTCGCCGCGCTGGTGCCGTTAGAGCATGATCCCGAAAAGCGGGAACCGGTTTTCGGACCGGATCATGCTCGAACAGAAAGAAGAATATCGGGTCCGAATTCGGCAGAGCTGAATGACCTGAGCGCTCCATGCACGAGACTCCCGCATTTCGCCGGCACTATGAGCAGCTTGTCGCATCCGGCGCGATCGAGGCGGATCTCGCGCAGGTGGAGGCTGTCGATGCGCTGTCGCTCCTGGAAACCAGGCTCGAGCATTACAAGCCGCGCAGGAACGGCCTGTTCGGACGTCTTTTCGCCGAAAAGGATTCGCAGCCGCCGCGCGGACTTTACATTCACGGCGAGGTCGGCCGCGGCAAGACCATGCTGATGGATCTGTTCTTTCAGAACAGCCACGTCGCGCACAAACGTCGCGCGCACTTTCACGAATTCATGACCGACGTGCATGAGCGGATTTATGGCTTCCGTCAGAAGATCGCAAAGCACGAAATTCCCGATGCCGATCCGATTCATCTGACCGCGGCGTCGATCTTCGAGGATGCCTGGCTGTTGTGCTTCGACGAGTTTCACGTGACCGATATTGCCGACGCGATGATTCTGGGCCGCCTGTTCTCGCGGCTGTTCGAACTCGGCACCGTGATCGTTGCGACGTCCAACGTCGCGCCGGATGATTTGTATAAGGGCGGCCTCAATCGCGCGCTGTTCTTGCCCTTCATCGCGCAGATCGAGACGCACATGGAAGTGCTGCAACTGGATGCGCGCACCGATTTCCGCATGGAGAAACTCGCCGGCATCACGATGTGGCTGGTTCCGGCGGACGATGCGGCCGACGCCGCGCTCGACGCCGCCTGGCTGACACTAACCGGCAGCACCGCCGCCCCGCCGCGCGACATCGAGATCAAGGGGCGCGCGCTGCACATTCCGCATTCAGCGCATGGCGTCGCACGCTTTCATTTTCCGGATCTTTGCGAAAAGCCGCTGGGACCGCTGGATTATCTGCGGATCGCACGCGATTACCATACCGTGCTGATCGATCATGTGCCGGTGATGCAATATGAGGATCGCAATCCGGCCAAAAGGTTCATTTCCCTGATCGATACGCTTTACGAAAATCATGTGAAATTGATGGCTTCGGCTGAAGCCGAACTCTCGGCGCTTTATTATGCAGAGGAGGGGGCGGAGGCATTCGAATTCGCACGGACGATTTCACGCATCACCGAAATGGGCTCGGAATCCTATCTGGCACTGCCTCACGGGCGCACGGATTCGACCGCGAGCGGCTCCACCACCGGCTTGGTCGAAACCTGAAAATTCCATTTCGTGAAAGACGCGGCCACAGACTTCATGCGAACGGCGACTTGAACGCGCATCGCGAAAGGTCTAACCAAAATCGGTTTTCCTCTTCCCTGCCGGTTCAAAGGACAAGCTCATGGCGCGCAGCAAGATTGCATTGATTGGTTCAGGTCAGATCGGCGGTACGTTGGCTCACCTGATCGGGCTGAAAGAACTCGGCGACGTGGTGATGTTCGACATCGCCGAAGGCGTGCCGCAGGGCAAATCGCTCGACATCGCGCAGTCGTCGCCGGTCAACGGCTTCGACGCGTCGTTCGTCGGCGCCAACTCCTACGAAGCACTGGCCGGCGCCAATGTCTGCATCGTCACCGCCGGTGTGCCGCGCAAGCCGGGCATGAGCCGCGACGATCTTCTCAGCATCAATCTAAAGGTGATGGAACAGGTCGGCGCCGGCATCAAGAAATACGCGCCCGACGCTTTCGTCATCTGCATCACCAATCCCCTGGACGCGATGGTTTGGGCATTGCAGAAAACTTCCGGCCTGCCGCACAAAAAGGTAGTCGGCATGGCGGGTGTACTGGATTCGTCGCGTTTCCGCTATTTCCTCGCCGACGAATTCAACGTCTCGGTGGAAGACGTCACCGCCTTCGTGCTCGGCGGCCACGGCGACACCATGGTGCCGCTGGTGAAGTATTCGACGGTGGCCGGCATTCCGCTGCCTGATCTCGTGAAAATGGGCTGGACCTCACAGGCGCGCATCGACGAGATCGTCGACCGCACCCGCAACGGCGGCGCCGAGATCGTCAACCTGCTCAAGACGGGCTCGGCGTTCTACGCGCCCGCGGCTTCCGCCATCGCGATGGCGGAAAGTTTTCTGCGCGACAAAAAGCGCGTGGTGCCCTGCGCCGCATACCTGAACGGCGAATACGGCGTGAAAGACATGTATGTCGGCGTGCCGGTGGTGATCGGCTCCAAGGGCGTCGAGCGCATCGTCGAGATCGAACTGGCGGGCAAGGATCGCGAAGGTTTCGACAAGTCCGTGGCGTCAGTGCAGGGCCTTGTCGACGCCTGCAAGAAAATCGCACCTGATTTGCTCGGAAAATAAGCGGCAAGCAACTGTTGGGTCTCCACAGCCGGTCTCTTAAGAGACCGGCTGTTTGTTTTGTCATATGAAAATGGAGACATGCTGGTATGCCAGATACACAAACCATGCGCGCGATAAGTCGAATTGCTAATTCATCTCTTGGGTCTTTTCAGCGCGAACTTTCACCCCAAATAGGGTAAAAGACGCGGCATCACTTTGATGCCACCGCCGTACTCGACAAGTTCGGTTCCCGCGTAAAAAAACCAATCAGGACGCGATTTATGTCTCGCCAGGCCGCGAACGCCAATTTCGCTCTCACTTCCTTCCTCGACGGCGCGAATGCCACCTTCATCGACGATCTCTATGCCCGCTTCGAGGCGGACCCAACATCGGTCGATCCGGACTGGCAGGAATTTTTCAAAAGCCTGAAAGACACCCCGGCGGATGTCGTCAAGAACGCCAAGGGCCCGTCATGGGAAAAGCCGAACTGGCCGCAGGCGCCAAGCGACGATCTGACCTCGGCGCTCGACGGCAATTGGGCGCAGGTCGAACAGGTCGTCGGCAAGAAGCTCGCTGCGAAGGCCGCGGCCGGTACCACGCAGGGCTCAACCGACATTTTGCAGGCCACCCGCGATTCGGTGCGCGCGCTGATGCTGATCCGCGCCTATCGCATGCGCGGTCACTTCCACGCCAATCTCGATCCGCTCGGCATCGAGGGCCAGAAGGATCACGAAGAACTCGATCCGCGCTCCTATGGATTCACCGACGCCGATCTCGATCGCAAAATCTTCCTCGATCATGTGCTTGGTCTCGAATACGCCTCGCTGCGTGAAATCGTCGCGATCTGCCAGCGCACCTACTGCCAGACGCTCGGCGTTGAATTCATGCACATCTCCAACCCGCAACAGAAGGGCTGGATCCAGGAGCGCATCGAGGGTCCGGACAAGGAAATCAGTTTCACCCGCGAGGGCCGCCGCGCCATCCTGATGAAACTGGTCGAGGCCGATGGCTTCGAGAAGTTCTGCGACCTGAAATTCACCGGCACCAAGCGTTTCGGTCTGGACGGCGCGGAATCGCTGATCCCAGCGCTGGAGCAGATCATCAAGCGCGGCGGCAATCTCGGCGTGCGCGACATCGTGGTCGGCATGCCGCATCGCGGACGCCTCAACGTGCTGACCCAGGTGATGGGCAAGCCGCACCGCGCGCTGTTTCACGAATTCAAGGGCGGCTCGGCCAATCCCGACGAGGTCGAAGGCTCTGGCGACGTCAAATATCATCTCGGCGCGTCATCCGACCGCGAGTTCGATAACAACAAGGTCCATCTGTCGCTCACCGCCAATCCCTCGCATCTGGAGATCGTCGATCCGGTGGTGCTCGGCAAATCGCGCGCCAAGCAGGATCAGAACGGCGATCCGGCGGACGACCGCATCTCGGTGCTGCCGCTGCTGATGCATGGCGACGCGGCATTCGCGGGGCAGGGCGTGGTCGCCGAGTGTTTCGCGCTGTCGGACCTCAAGGGTTATCGCACCGGTGGCTCGTTGCACTTCATCGTCAACAACCAGATCGGCTTCACCACCTATCCGCGTTACTCGCGCTCCTCGCCGTATCCGTCCGACGTCGCCAAGATGATCGATGCACCGATCTTCCATGTGAACGGCGACGATCCGGAAGCGGTGGTGTTCGCGGCGAAGGTTGCGATCGAATACCGGCAGAAATTCCACAAGCCTGTCGTCATCGACATGTTCTGCTATCGCCGCCACGGCCACAACGAGGGCGACGAACCGGCATTCACCCAGCCGGTGATGTACAAGAAGATCGGCGCGCATCCTTCCACGCTCGACATCTATGCCAAGCGTCTGATTGCCGATGGCGTGATGACCGAAGGCGAAGTCGAGAAGGCCAAGGCCGACTGGCGTGCGCGTCTCGATGCCGAGCTTGAAGCCGGCTCCGGCTACAAGCCGAACAAGGCCGACTGGCTCGACGGCAAATGGGCGGGCTTCAAGTCCGCGGACATCGGCGAGGATCCGCGCCGCGGCAATACCGGTGTCGCTATCAACGCACTGAAGGAGATCGGCCGCGAGATCACCAGGATCCCGGACGGCTTTCACGTCCACAAGACGGTACAGCGTTTTCTGGAAAACCGCGCCAAGGCGATCGACACCGGCGAGGGAATCGATTGGGCAACCGGCGAGGCGCTGGCATTCTGCACTCTGCTCAAGGAAGGCCATCGCGTCCGCTTGTCGGGTCAGGATTCGGAGCGCGGCACATTCTCGCAGCGCCATTCGGTGCTGTTCGATCAGGAAGACGAAAGCCGCTACACGCCGTTCAACCATCTTGGTGAAAATCAGGGCCAGTACGAGGTCATCAACTCGCTGCTGTCCGAAGAGGCGGTGCTTGGTTTCGAATATGGCTATTCGCTCAGCGAGCCGAACGCACTGACCATCTGGGAAGCGCAGTTCGGCGACTTCGCCAATGGCGCGCAGGTGCTGTTCGACCAGTTCATCTCGTCGGGCGAGCGCAAATGGCTGCGCATGTCGGGCCTCACCTGCATGCTGCCGCACGGTTACGAAGGCCAGGGCCCGGAGCACTCCTCCGCGCGGCTCGAGCGCTTTTTGCAGATGTGCGCCGAAGACAACATGCAGGTCGTCAACATCACGACGCCGGCGAATCTGTTCCACGCGCTGCGCCGTCAGCTCAAGCGCGAGATCCGCAAGCCGCTGATCATCATGACGCCGAAATCGCTGCTGCGTCACAAGCGCGCGGTCTCCAAGCTCGAGGCCATGGGCCCCGATACCTCGTTCCATCGCCTGCTGGATGACGACGCCAAGCGCGGCAAGAGCGAGACCAGGCTGGTCGAGGACAAGAAAATCCGCCGCGTCGTGCTCTGCTCCGGCAAGGTCTATTACGATCTGCTCGATGAGCGCGAGAAGCGCGGCATCGACGACATTTATCTGATGCGTGTCGAGCAGCTCTATCCGGTGCCGCTCAAGGCGCTGGTCACGGAGCTGGAGCGCTTCAAGCAGGCCGAATTCGTCTGGTGCCAGGAAGAGCCGCGCAACATGGGCGGCTGGTACTTCATCGAGCCGTATCTGGAATGGGTGCTCAACCAGATCGGCGCGCCGGCCAAGCGTCCGCGTTATGCCGGCCGTCCGGCCGCGGCGGCGACGGCGACCGGCTTGATGTCCAAGCATCTCGCGCAGCTCAAGGCGCTGCTCGACGAGGCGCTGGGCTGACGACAATTTCAGGAACGCCGGCGGCCTGATCGGCTGCCGGCGTTCTTCCGCATCGACAGGCAAAGCTCGACTGACAAGAGCGTCTTCGGCACTCCGCCGTTCATGACGCAAGAGGACAAAAGATGGCTGAAATCCGCGTTCCGACCCTCGGCGAATCCGTGACCGAGGCCACCATTGGCCGTTGGTTCAAGAAAACCGGCGACGCCGTGGCGGTCGACGAACCGCTGGTGGAACTGGAGACCGACAAGGTCACGATCGAAGTGCCTGCGCCGTCGGCGGGAACGCTGGGCGAGATCGTCGCCAAGGATGGCGAGACGGTCGCGGTCGGCGCGCTGCTCGGTCAGATTTCCGAAGGCGCCGGTGGCGCCAAACCCGCGGCCAAGCCTGCCGCACCGCCTGAAGCCGCCAAGACGGCTGCGCCTGCTGCGGCTCCCGCCACTGCTGCGCCCGCGGCCACCCAGAAATCGCCGCCCGTCGATGCGCCGCAAGCGCCTTCGGTGCGCAAGCTCTCGGCCGAGACCGGCATCGATGCATCCACCGTGCCGGGCAGCGGCAAGGACGGCCGCGTCACCAAGGGCGACATGCTGGCCGCCATCGAGAAGGCCGCCTCCGCGCCGACTTCTGTCAATCAGCCCGCCGCCGCCATTCAGGTACGCGCCACCTCGCCGGCCGACGATGCCGCGCGCGAAGAGCGTGTGAAGATGACGCGCCTGCGCCAAACCATCGCGCGCCGGCTGAAGGATGTGCAGAACACCGCCGCGATGCTGACGACCTTCAACGAGGTCGACATGACCAACGTCATGGCGCTGCGCGCGCACTACAAGGATCTGTTCGAGAAGAAGCACGGCATCAAATTGGGTTTTATGGGCTTCTTCGCCAAGGCCTGCGTGCAGGCGCTGAAGGAGATCCCCGCCGCCAATGCCGAGATCGACGGCACCGATCTGATCTACAAGAATTACTACCACATCGGGGTCGCGGTCGGCACCGACAAGGGCCTGGTGGTGCCGGTGGTGCGCGAGTCCGACCATAAGTCGATCGCGGAGATCGAGAAGACCATCGCCGATTACGGCAAGCGTGCCCGCGACGGCCAGCTCAAGATCGAGGAGATGCAGGGCGGCACCTTCACCATCACCAATGGCGGCGTCTATGGCTCGCTGATGTCGACGCCGATCCTCAACGCGCCGCAGTCGGCAATTCTCGGCATGCACAAGATTCAGGAGCGGCCGGTGGCCGTAGGCGGCAAGGTCGAGATTCGTCCGATGATGTATCTGGCGCTGTCCTACGATCATCGCGTGATCGACGGCAAGGAGGCGGTGACCTTCCTTGTTCGCGTGAAGGAAAATCTCGAAGACCCGGCGCGGCTGGTGCTGGACCTCTAAAGACTTTGCATCCCGCGAAACGCGCGCGGTCGCGCGTTGAGCGCGATCATTCGGCCTTTCGTTTTATGAACCTTGAATGCAGGAACGCATCATGGCCTCCTACGATCTCGTCATTATCGGCACCGGCCCCGGCGGCTATGTCTGTGCGATTCGCGCGGCTCAGCTCGGCATGAAAGTCGCCGTGGTGGAGAAGGAAAGCACCTTCGGCGGCACCTGCCTGAACATCGGTTGCATCCCCTCGAAAGCGCTGTTGCAAGCGTCCGAGCGGTTCGAGGAAGTCACCCATATGCTGCCGAAAATGGGCATCGGCGTCGGCAAGCCGAAGCTCGATCTTGCGACCATGATGAAATTCAAGAGCGATGGCGTCGACGGCAACGTCAAGGGCGTCAGCTTCCTGTTCAAGAAAAACAAGATCGAGCCCTATCAGGGCACTGGCCGCATCGCCGGTCCGGGCAAGGTCGAGGTGAAGGGCGCGGACGGCAAGACACAGACGCTCGAGACCAAGAACATCGTGATCGCCACCGGCTCGGATGTGACCAGGTTGAAGGGCGTCGACATCGACGAGAAGCGCATCGTGTCCTCGACCGGCGCGCTGACGCTCGAAAAGGTGCCGGAGAAGATGCTGGTGATCGGCGCCGGCGTGATCGGGCTCGAACTCGGCTCGGTGTGGCGGCGTCTCGGCGCGCAGGTCACGGTGGTGGAATTCCTCGATCGCATCATTCCCGGCATGGACGGCGAGGTCGCAAAATCCTTCCAGCGCATCCTTGAAAAACAGGGCGTGACGTTCAAGCTCGGCGCCAAGGTCACGGGCGTCGATACCTCCGGCAAGAAACTGAAGGCGCAGGTCGAGCCCGCCGCAGGCGGCAAGGCGGAAACAATCGAGGCCGATGTCGTGCTGGTTGCGATCGGCCGCGTGCCATACACCGATGGCCTTGGTCTGAAGGAAGCCGGCGTCGAACTCGATCCGCGCGGCCGCGTCAAGACCGATGGTCATTTCGCCACCAACGTCAAGGGTATCTATGCCATCGGCGATGTCATCGCCGGACCGATGCTGGCGCACAAGGCGGAAGACGAGGGCGTGGCGATTGCCGAGATTCTCGCGGGCCAGGCCGGCCATACCAATTACGATGTGATCCCGAGCGTGATCTACACCTTCCCGGAAGTCTCTTCAGTCGGCAAGACCGAGGAAGAACTCAAGCAGGCCGGTGTCGTCTACAACGTCGGAAAGTTTCCGTTCACCGCCAACGCCCGTACCAAGGTCAACCAGACCACCGACGGCTTTGTCAAAATCCTTGCCGACGCCAAGACCGACCGTGTGCTCGGCGTGCATATCATCGGCGCCGAAGCCGGCGAAATGATTCATGAGGCGGCGGTCGCGATGGAGTTTGGCGGCGCGGCGGAAGACATCGCCCGCACTTGCCACGCGCATCCGACGCGCTCGGAAGCGGTGAAGGAAGCCGCGCTCGCGGTGGCGAAGCGCTCGATACATATGTGATGCGGTTGATTATATAAGAGAGACGTTCTCTGAATTGAAAAGAGCGGGGCATTTGCCCCGCTCTTTTTCCTTGCCCCCAAAGTTCTTTGGCTCAAGCAGTTCTCAGAGCAGATGCACGGCATGCGGCGCGAAAAGCCCAAGCGCGGTGAGTACAATGCCCGCCGCGGTAAGCAGGCCCGCGACGCCCGCAAGCGCCATCATGCTGGTGATGATAGCCGCCGACGCCAGCACAATAGCGATCTGGAAGGCTGCAGAAGCGAGCTCGTAATGATGCAGGCGCGCGGTGAAGAGATCGCGCTCCTCCTCCGCATGCTTGGCACGTTCGGCCAATTGCTCGGTGCCTTCGTTGGTCTCCGGTTCGGAGCGATAACGCGCCGCCGTCTTGGTCCAGTCCTCCAATTGCTTCGCCGCCGCTGCTTTCAGCGAGTCCTCGGTCAACAGGCCGCTATAGACTTTCATCTCCTCGGCGGCGGTCTGCACCGTGGTGCGGCGGATGCTCTTGGCCTGGAAGAACGCCCACAGGTTCGAGGCCTCGACATTCTTGGTAATGGATTCGGTCTGCGCGCCTTTGCCGAGCGTTTCGGACAATGCCAGACACAACGCGATAATCGCGATCAGCAGTGCGATTCTTTTGTTTTCGCCTGACGCTTCCTTAGCCTGGTCGGCCTGCTCCATACTTTCATGCGCGCTCATGATCGTCTCCCCATTCGAATAATGGGGCAACGATTGACCGAACCGCATGGTCGGCGCAAGCGCCAACTTCGATCCGTCACATGACAATTTATTCGTTCACGCGCGGGGGTGGGTGGTCTTGTAGACATCCATCAGCCGCTCGGCATCGACGCCGGTATAGATCTGCGTGGTGGAGAGCGAGGCGTGGCCGAGCAGTTCCTGAATCGCGCGCAGGTCGCCGCCGCGCGACAGCAGATGCGTCGCGAATGAGTGGCGCAGCGCATGCGGCGTGGCGCTATCGGGTAATCCCAGCGCGCCGCGCAACCGCTCCATCGTCAGTTGAATGATGCGAGGCGAGAGCGGTCCGCCACGCGCGCCGACGAACACCGGCCCGTCCGGCGCAAGCTTATGCGGGCACATATCGATGTAATCATGAATCAGCGCCAGCACCGTGTGCAGGACCGGCACCATGCGGGTCTTGTTGCCTTTGCCGAGGACGGTGACGACATCGCCTGCGCCGGGTGCGGGAATGTCGCGGCGGTCGAGTTGCAGCGCCTCGGAAATGCGAAGCCCCGATCCATACAGCAGCGCCATCACTGCTGCGTCACGCGCCAGGATCCATGACTCGCGGTCTTCGCCGGCGCGAATATCGGCGTCGGCCATTTGCTTGGCCGCGGCCATCTGGATCGGCTTGGGCAGGCTCTTGCCGATTTTCGGCGCGCGAATGGCAGCGAGCGCGCCGACCTTGCCCTTGCCTTCGCGCTCAAGAAACTTTCCGAACGAGCGCAGCCCCGCCAGCGACCGCATCAGCGAGCGTCCGCCAATGTCATCGGCGCGCCGCGCTGCCATGAAGGCGCGCACATCCGTGGTCTCGATGGCCGCGAATTTTTGCAGCGACACAGCGCCGCCCCAATGGCCGCCGAGGAAGACGAGGCACTGGCGAAGATCGCGCTCATAAGCCTCCAGCGTCTTCGGAGATAGCCGCCGCTCGCTGCGCAGATGCGACAGCCAGCGCGCGATCTCGGCCTTCAGATCGGCGCCGACGCACCCCATATCGGTGTCAGCGGTTTCTGTTGCGCTTGCGGTCTTGGCCATGACATGCCCGTTCTTGACAGAAGCCCCTTTTATCGCACCTCTTTCCTGACCACTTCTTAATTTGGACCATCGCGGCCATGGCAAGGCGAGTCGTCGACGTTCTCGTGCCTGTGGCGCTCAATCAGGCCTATTCGTATCGCGTTCCCGACGGCGTGGACCTCAAGCCGGGCGATGTCGTGTGTGTGCCGCTGGCGTCGCGCGAGGTCGTGGCCGTGGTCTGGGCGGACAACGCCAATCCCGATCCACGCCTGCATAACCGCCTGAAAGATGTCGGCGAGAAGCTCGACGTGCCGCCACTGAAGGAGGAACTGCGCAGTTTCGTCGATTGGGTCGCCGGCTACACCCTCTCCGCGCGCGGCATGGTGCTGCGGATGACGCTGCGGATGGGCGAGCATCTGGGCCCCGAGCGTGTGCGTCTGGGTGTGCGGCTCATTGGACGGCCGCCGCAGCGCATGACTCCCGCGCGTCGGCGGATCATCGAATTGCTGTCCGACGAACTGCTGCATGGAAAATCCGACGCCGCGCGCGAGGCCGGGGTCAGCGCGTCGGTGATCGATGGCCTTGTCGATGAAGGCACGCTCGCCACCGAGGAGATGCCGCGCGAGCCGGTGGCGCAGCAGCCAGATTCGTCTTTCGCTGCGCCGGATTTTTCGTCCGATCAGGAGACCGCTGCCGCCACATTACAGGACATGTGCTCGCAAGGTGGTTTTAATGTCGCGCTGCTGGATGGCGTGACGGGTTCAGGCAAGACAGAAGTTTATTTTGAAGCTGTGGCCGAGACCATCAGGCGCGGCAAGCAGACCCTGATCCTGATGCCGGAGATCGCGCTGACCGGACAGTTCCTCGAACGCTTCGCGTCACGCTTTGGCGTGCGGCCGCTGGAATGGCATTCGGAACTGACGCCGCGCACCCGCGCGCGCAACTGGGCGGCCATCAGCGCCGGTGAGGCGCAGGTCGTGGTCGGTGCGCGCTCAGCGCTGTTCCTGCCCTACGCCGATCTTGGATTGATCGTGGTCGATGAAGAACACGACCAAGCCTACAAGCAAAGCGATGGCGCGCACTATCACGCACGCGACATGGCGGTGGTACGGGGAAGCATCGCGAAGATTCCCGTCGTGCTGTGTTCGGCGACGCCCTCGGTGGAAACCGAGGTCAACGCCCGCAAGGGGCGCTACCGGCGCGTCGTACTGCCCGCCCGCTTCGGCGGTCAGCACATGCCCCATATCGAGGCAATCGATCTGCGGCGCGAAGGCCCGGCCCGCAACAGGTATATCTCGCCACGTTTGGCGGAAGAAATCAAAATCGCGGTCGAGCGCAAGGAGCAGGCGCTCCTGTTTCTCAATCGCCGCGGCTATGCGCCGTTGACGCTGTGCCGTGCCTGCGGCCATCGCTTTGCATGCGCCATCTGCGATGCGTGGCTGGTCGATCATCGCTTTCGCCAGCGGCTGGTCTGCCATCATTGCGGTT
>JAIERI010000014.1 GCA_019747015.1 Xanthobacteraceae bacterium | reverse complement strand
CCCTCGGCGCCTATCAGGCCGGGGTGTATCAGGCGCTGCATGAAGAAGGCATGGAGCCGGACTGGGTCTGCGGCGTGTCGATCGGCGCGATCAACTCGTCGATCATCGCCGGCAATCCGCCGGAGAAACGCCTCGAGCGGCTGCGCACTTTCTGGGAGCGCATCACCGCGCGCAAAGTCTGGCATTACACGCCGGACGGCGACGTTTATCGCAAGGCGCGAAATCTCACGAGCTCGTATTTGACCACGACACTCGGCCAGCCGGGATTTTTCAAGCCGCATGACGTCAATCCGTGGTTCAGCCCGGCCGGCGCGAAGACCGCGACCAGCTATTACGACACCACGCCGCTGCGCGACACACTGTTAGAGCTGGTCGATTTCGACCGCATCAACGCGCGCGAGATGCATTTCGCAGTCGGCGCCGTAAACGTCTTGACCGGCAACTTCCTGTATTTCGACAACAAGAAAGAAGTGATCGGGCCCGAGCACGTGATGGCGAGCGGCGCGCTGCCGCCGGCGCTCCCGATGGTGAAGATCGGCACTGATCATTTCTGGGACGGCGGCATCGTGTCAAACACGCCCCTGCAACATCTGCTTGATCAGGACGACAAGAAAAACTCGCTGGTGTTCCAGATCGACCTGTTCAGCGCACGTGGGCAATTACCGCGCGACATTCAGGAGGTGATGGCCCGTCACAAGGACATCATGTATTCCTCGCGCACGCGCTATAACACCGACGTCCACAAGAAGATGACCAACCTCAAGGCGGACTACTACAAGGCGCTGCTCAAGATTCCCGAAGACCAGCTCAGCAATCACGAGCGGGTCATGCGCGAGAACCTGGCCGACCTGCCGCAGCTCACCATCCTGCAAATGATCTACCAGCAGCAGGCATATGAGGGCGATTCGAAGGACCATGAGTTCTCGGCGACCTCGATGCGCGAGCATTGGCAGAGCGGCTACGAGGACACCGCCCGTACCCTCAAGCGCCGCGAATGGCTGACGATGCCGGACGACGGCACCGGCATCCTGGTCCATGATGTCCATCGCGAGAAAGATTATTGAGCGATCGATCCCGGGTCTTCGCCCGGCACTTCAAACCGCAAGCAACGCGTCCGACAAAAAACCCGCGCCACCGGCGCGGTTTTCATTTGTGCTGGATTTGATCTTGGACGCTCGTAACACCGGAAAGCAAAACAGCCGCCGCTTGATGCGGCGGCTGTCAGCAGTTCTGCAGGCAGCGCTTAGAACAAGTGCGAGAACAGCACGTAGAGACCGCCGGACAGCATGATCGCGGCCGGCAGCGTCAGCACCCAGGCCATCACCATGTTGCGGATCGTGGCCATCTGCAGGCCCGAACCGTTGGCGGCCATCGCGCCGGCAACGCCGGACGACAGGACGTGCGTGGTCGAGACCGGCAGGCCGAACATGTCGGCGGCGCCGATCGTGGCGGCGGCGACGAGTTCAGCAGACGCACCCTGCGCGTAGGTGAGATGGCTCTTGCCGATCTTCTCGCCCACGGTGACGACGATGCGCTTCCAGCCGATCATGGTGCCAAGGCCGAGCGCAAGCGCGACGGCGATTTTCACCCAGGTCGGGATGAACTTGGTCGCACCGTCGAGACCGCCCTTGTACGCATTGAGGGTGGCGACCTGTTCCTTGTTCAGATCGTTTTCCTTGTCCTTCATCAGGAAGCGGATCGCTTCCGAAGTCAGGTACATGTCGTTACGGGTGTTGCCGACCATGTCGGAAGGCATCTTGGCGATCGAACCGTATTTCGAGACCTGATCGCCGACATCCTTCACCAGCACCGCGAGCGACGGATAGGTGCCTTCGGTGATGTGATGGCTGGTGACGTACTGGGTCACCGCGGGACGCGGATCGCCCGTGATGCTGTAGCCGGCGCCTTTCGCGGAGATAACCTCCGAAGCCGCGCTCGACACCTGCTGGAATTTCGCGATCTGCGATTCCGGCAGCGCGCGGTTCAGTGCGTAGGCGGTCGGCACCGTGCCGATCAGGATCAGCATGATGAGACCCATGCCCTTCTGACCGTCGTTCGAGCCGTGCGCGAAGCTGACGCCGGTGCAGGTGAGGATCAGCAGGCCGCGGATCCACAATGGCGGCTTTTTGTTACCTTCCGGCGCCTTGTAAAGCGACGGGTTGCGGACAACGAACTTCAGCAGGAGCAGAAGCACAGCAGCACACACGAAACCGACCAACGGCGACAGCAGCAGGGCGTAACCGATTTCGGTTGCCTTGCTCCAGTCCACGCCCGAGGTGCCGTCACGGCCGCGCATGATGGCGTTGGCAACGCCGACGCCGATGATCGAGCCGATCAGGGTGTGCGAGCTGGACGCGGGCAGGCCGAAATACCAGGTGCCGAGGTTCCAGATGATCGCCGCGATCAGGAGCGCGAACACCATCGCGAAACCGGCGCTGGAGCCGACCTGAAGGATGAGTTCGACCGGGAGCAGCGAGACGATGCCGAAAGCCACCGCGCCGCTCGAAACCAGAACACCAAGGAAGTTGAAGAAGCCCGACCACATCACTGCGAATTCCGCCGGCAGCGAATTCGTGTAGATGACGGTTGCGACGGCGTTGGCGGTGTCGTGGAAGCCGTTGACGAATTCGAAGCCGAGCGCAATCAACAGCGCGACGAGGAGAAGGATATAGGGAATATATGATGTGACCTTCGTGTGGGTCGCATCGACATCCGCGTAGATGCTGTAGGCGACGAAGAGAAGGCCGGCGGCGAGGATGCCGAAAAAGATCAACATCGTCAGAGGATTGAAACCCTTGTCGAGATTCGGTCGCGACGCGGGCTCGATCAGAGTCCCGTCGATATTCTGGTTCGCAGTCATGTCGGTCATTGGTGACGCCCCTTGTGGAAACCCAGGCCCCCTTTTGACCGCTGTATTTGAAGGCTGAATGACATCCGGGGCTTTCCGGACGCCGCTCGCGGGAACAATCCGGCGATCCGCCGGTTATTTGTTCCAGTGGCATGATTAAAGGGACGAGACAGATGAGAGAATTTCTTGGAATGATTTTAGGCTGTCTGCTGACCATCGGTGTTGTGTATCTGCATGACTCGCTGGCGACTTCCACGGTTGCCAATGGGACGACCGCCGCCAGCGCACGTCAGATCGTGAACTGGGATGTAGCCGCCGCCGAATGGGGGCAGGTGAAAGAGAATGTCCACACCACCTGGCTGAAGCTGAAAGCCAATAACGGATAATATCCGTTTCGAAAGCCTGCATCGAAAACAAAAGCCCGGCATCGCTGCCGGGCTTTTTCTTGTGGTCGATGAGAGCGGACGTCAGTTGCCGTACAGATAGTTCGGCAGCCATAGCGTCATGCCCGGCCACAGATACATCAGCACCATGCAGACGATGACAATCAGCATATAGGGCATCATGCCGGAGAAGATCTGGTTAAGCGTGACGTGCTTGGGTGCGACGCCCTTCAGATAAAAGGCCGACATCGCAACCGGCGGCGACAGGAACGCCGCCTGCAGATTCACGAATACAAGCGTGCCCCAGAGGATCGGGTCGATGCCGAAATGTTTGAGCATCGGCAGGAAGATCGGCACGAAGATCACGATGATCTCGGTCCATTCCAGCGGCCAGCCCAGCACGAAGATGATCGCCTGCGACAGGATCATGAACTGGATCGGCGTCAGGTTGAGCGACAGCACCCAGCTTTCCAGGAGTGCCTGACCGCCGAGAATCGCGAACACCGCCGAGAACAGCGCCGAACCGACGAACAGCCAGCACACCATGGATGTTGTTTTCGCGGTGAGGAACACTGCTTCCTTGGTGCGCTTCCAGTCCAGCGTGCGCGCCTGAAACGCGAGCAGAAACGCGCCCGCGGCACCGACCGCCGCCGACTCCGTCGCGGTCGTGATGCCGAGCAAAATCACCGCCAGCACCACCACGGTAAGAATACCGAGCGGCATCACCGAGGATGTCAGCAGGCGAAGAACCTCGAATTGCTCCGCCCGCATGGTCCAGTAGTAATAGAGCAGCACAAGACCGAAGATGCCGGTCGTGATCCAGAAATAGGTGAAGAACTCCGGCGGCGGTCCGGAATCCGCGGGCGCGACCGTTCTGCTGTCGCGCAGTTCCGCGCTGCCCATTTGCTGGAGCTCTTCCGGTTCGCTGGCTTGCTGCCTTGACGAAGCACCGCTGCCAAGCTCCTGAAGTTCTTCGGCAGGCTCAGCGATTTGCGCAGATGCAGCAGGCGCAGCCGCTTTTTGTGAGATCGTCGCCTTGGGCGCAGGCACATCCGGCTGCTGATGGATCACCACGTACCACCACGCGCCCCACAGGGTCGCAACCGTCAGGGTCAGCGGCACCAGCGCGTAACCGAGATTCTTCAGCAACATGGCGTAAGTCACGCGCACGCCGTCCGCAGTGATGCGAAGCGCCTTGCCCGGCGCGAGCAGCGCGGCGATCAGAGCGGGCAGCATCCGCTGCGAATAGGCCTGCTGAAGTTCGCCGACCCATGGCCGCACCGGCACTTTTGTTTCGCTCTCCGGCAGCTTCGGCGCGATCTTCGGATCGAGCAGGGCCCAGCCGATGATGTAGATCAGATAAAGAAACGCGAGAAAGAATCCCGGAAACATCGCCGCGGCGTAGAGCTTGACCACCGACTGGCCGGCCACCGCCGCGTAGACGATGATCATGACCGAAGGCGGAATCAGAATGCCGAGCGTGCCGCCGGCGGTGATCACGCCCGAGGCGAGCTTCACATCATAGCCCGCCTTCAGCATCGGGTTGAACGCGATCACGCCCATCAGCACGACGACGGCACCGACGAGGCCGCTGGCGATGCCCCAGAAGGTGCACACGATCAGCGTCGCGACCGCGAGCGAGGCCGGCACGCGGCGGAACGCCAACTGGATCGAATAGAACATCTTGTCGACCAGCGCGCCGCGCTCCATGACGTAGCCCATCAGCACGAACAGCGGGATGGAGATCAGGACGTCGTTGGTCATCGCGCCGTAGGCGCGCTGCACCATCAGGTCAAAGATATGATTGTCGGCCCAACTCTCCCCTGCCCGGTGATAGGCGAAGAAGCCGAAAAACATTCCAAGGCCCATCAGCGTGAACGCCGTGGGGAAGCCCATCATGATGACGACCACGATGAGGACGAGCATCGTCAGTCCGAGTGCGGGATCGCTCATTTCAACAAATCTCCGCCCATGCCGCGCTGACGAGCGCTTTCCTCGATGTCCTGTGCGTGCGCGATCGCGATCTTGCGCGACTCCTCGTCGACATATTCGCTGTTCGCAAGCTGCTCCTCGACCACGTCGATTTCGTTCACATCTTTCAGGCGACTAGGCCATTCCCCGGTTTTCAGACAGATCACGCAGCGGATGATCTCCGCCGTGCCCTGAAGCAGCAGCAGGGCCCCGGCAATCGGGATCACCGCCTTGAAGTGATAGACCGGCGGGCCGTCCGCCGTGACGTTGGAATGTTCGTTGATGCGCCAGGAATCCGCCGCATAGTCCCAGCCCGCATAAGCCAGCGCGCCGATGCCCGGCAGGAAGAACACAATGTAAAGCACGAGGTCGAGCGTGGCCTGGGTGCGCGGCTTCATAGAGCTGTAAAGAAAATCGCCGCGCACATGGCCGTTCTGCGCCAGCGTGTAGGCGCCACCGATCATGAACAGCGTGCCGTAGAACATGTTCGAGGCGTCGAAGATCCACGCCGTCGGCATGTTCATGATGTATCGCTTGAAGACTTCGACACAGACCAGCGTCGTCAGCCCGATGATGAGCCACGCCGCGGCCTTGCCGGTGAACGTGCTGATGCCGTCGATGGCGTAGAGAATGCGCTGTGTGGTCATGGCTTGAGCCGTGCGATGGGAGGAATGGCCTGAATGAAATAAACGCCCGCATCACCCGGGATTTGAGCCCGGATGATGCGCGCGTGCCGTATTGATGAAATCAGGTCTTCTTCGGTCCGAAGTAATGGTTGTAGGCCATGCGGCGGTTCACCACCGTGTCCTGCTCCCATTGCGTCGCGCGCTTGGCGAATGCCTGCTGGGATTCCACGATTTCCTTGAACAGCGGATTCTCGGCCGACTTTTTCTTGACGACCTCGTCGTAGATATCGAGCTGCTTCTGCAGGACGGAGTCGGGCGTCTTGTAGAACTTCACGTTGTCCTTGGCCTGCATGCCCTCATAGTCCTGCGAATAGCGGTCGATGGCCTTCCATGACATGTCCTGACCGGCCGCCTCGGTCGCGCCGGCGATGATCGCGCGCAGCCTCTCGGGCAGCGCGTCGTATTTGGTCTTGTTGAACAGGATTTCGAACTGCTCGGCATTCTGGTGATAGCTCTGCAGCATGCAGACTTTCGACACGTCCGGGAAACCTAGCAAACGGTCGGACGAGGCGTTGTTGAACTCCGCCGCGTCGAGCAGGCCGCGATCCATCGCCGAGACGATTTCGCCGCCGGGCAGCGCGTTGACCGCGGCGCCAAGGCCGGTGAACACGTCGATGGAAATGCCGACAGTGCGATATTTCACGCCCTGCAGATCGTCGGCCTTGGTCACCGGCTTCTTGAACCAGCCGAGCGGCTGGGTCGGCATCGGCCCGTAGGGGAATGAGACGACGTTGGCGCCGATCGAATTATAGAGTTTGACGAGCAGTTCCTTGCCGCCGCCGTATTTGTGCCAGGCGAGCAGCATGTTGGCGTCCATCGCATAGGCCGGGCCGGAGCCCCATAGCGCCAGCGCAGTCTGCTTGCCGTAGTGATAGACCATGACGCCGTGGCCGCCATCGAGCGTGCCTTTCGAGACCGCATCGAGCAAGCCGAACGCCGGAACGACTGCACCGGCGGGCAACACTTCGATCTTCAAATCGCCGCCGGTCATATCGTTGACCTTCTTGGCGTAATCGAGCGCGTATTCGTGGAAAATATCCTTCGCCGGCCATGTGCTCTGCCAGCGCATGCTGATCGGACCTGTGCCCTGCGCGATGGCGGGTGCGGTCATTGTTGCGGCCGCCGCTCCAGCGGCAGCCGTTGTCAGAAAGCGGCGACGAGTGGTGCTTGAGTCCTTCTTGCGTGTCGTCATGACGTCCTCCCGGAGTGAGCCGTTCTTTTTGAATCGGCTTTTTGCTTGGCTTGCATGCAAAAGCTTGTCGGGAGGTTTGGCAACAAAGTTCCGGGTGCTGCGACTCTACGACGCAACACCCGGCTAAACTTCATCAGACTATAGTTGAGGGTTTGTTTTAGCGCGTGTTTCCGACATTGCCCGGATAGCCGGGCGAGGACGTGCTGTCACCGGGCAGACCGCTCGGCGAGGCGCCGGTGCCGATCGTGCCTGGCGTCGAGGTGTTCGGCACGCCCGGCTGATTGACCCCGCCGGTGTTGATTTGAGAGCTGCCCGTCGTCGACGACCTCGTACCCGGACTGCTGGTGGCAGGACTCGGCATGCCTGGAGATACTGTGGCAGGGCCGGTGCCGACAGCGCCGTTAGCCTGCGCCATCACAGCAGTGCTTGCCGCGGCGAGCATCGCACTTGCGAGAACAAACGAGAGCGATGATTTTTTCATGAGTCTCTCCTCAGGTTAGTTTGGTTTATTGGAGTTGGCGGCGTTCTGCTGCGAGTTTTGCTGCGAGTTTTGCTGTTTGTCTTTCTTGTTCGCCTCATGATGGCCTATGACGCAACCGGCGACGGCGCCGAGCTTGCCGTGTCCCGCCATATGTCCGGCGACGCCACCGACGATTGCACCCTTGATGCAGCCTTTTGCATCGGCCACCGATGTCGCGGTGCCAAGAATCATTCCCGCGATCAGAATTGCTGCCGCCAATTTCATGTCCCTCTCCAATCCATTCGGGGTGATGAGGGTCAATGCGCCGGGCTGGATGGGGTTCCTGTCCGTCCGATCACGCCCTTGCGAGACTGCGAAAGGCCCTCTTGGCAGGCGCGGGAAAGTGCCTAAGAGTTTGGCGCGTTATTCATGAGGGAGACGACATGCCTATCGCGGTGAATGCGCTCGATCATCTGGTCGTGAACGTGACCGACGCCGAGATTTCAGCACAATGGTATCAGCGCGTACTCGGCATGGAGCGGCGGGATTTCGATCCCGGCCATGGCAAGCCGAAGCGCATTTCGATGCGGTTCGGACGGCAGAAACTGAATCTGCGCCCCGTCGGCACCGACAAGATCGAGTGGTTTACCGCCAATCATGAAGCCGCCGGCAGCGACGATCTGTGCTTCCTGACCACGGACAGTCCGCAGCAGGTCGTCAACCATCTGAAAAAATGCGGGGTAGCCATCGAGGAAGGCCCGATCAGGAAACAGGGTGCGATGGGCGCGCTCAATTCGGTCTATTGCCGCGACCCCGACGGCAGCCTGATCGAGATTTCGTCCTACGAAAATGCCGCCTAAAAATGCCGTTTGAATGAAATTGCGGCGGAACGAATTGGGCTTGAACCTTTTGTCGGACGGGCCCGACTGATGCGAGACGGGACGTAAATTCAAGGATTTGATCAGCCCCTCTTGGCGAAGTCTGTCTGGACGCCCAAATCTGCAACTCACGTCGCAGAAGTTTCGTATCCAGTTCCGACCTTTCGTCGTATCCTGATAGGGGTCCAATTAGGCCGACGAAGACACCGCACCTCCATAGCAGGAATTGTAAAATGACATCCGTTCTTTCAAATCCTTTGTTGAAAGCCGCAACCATCACTGTTTTTTGCGCCGTCATCGGTGCCGCGCTGGGCACGTCGATCCCGGCCGCCCATGCCGATCCGGGACCTTTTGACGGCTACGCGGGCAGCTGGTCGGGCACGGGTTCAATCCAGATCGCCGATGCCGGCAGTGAACGCATTCGCTGCAAAGGCACATATACTGTCGATGGCAGCGGCAACAATCTGCGCCAGTCGCTGCGCTGCGCCAGCGACAGCTATCGCTTCGACCTGACAACCAACATCACTGCCAGCGGCGGTCAGTTGAGCGGCAACTGGACCGAGTCCAGCCGCGGCGTGAACGGCATCGTCGCCGGCGCCATCAGCGGCGGAAACGTCGTCGCACGTGTCGAGACCAACGGTTATGTCGCGACCTTCAACATCACCACCAAATCTGGCAAGCAGTCCGTCGCCATCGCCTCGCCGGGTGAACTGCGCGCCGTAAATATGTCGCTGACGCGCGGAAACTAATACCGCCTGACAAAATCCCCGGCTGCTCATCGCAGCCGGGGATTTTTAATGTCCGAAACGCGATCGTTCGGCAAGCTTTACTCGGCGGGTTTGGGACGCGGCTCTCCCCGCAGCTTGTGCGACAGGCTGATCAGGAACATCGCGGTCGGCCGCAGGATGAACAGGTCGGCCACCAGCGCCGAGATCATTGCAAACGCGCTCAGCCATCCGAACAGCCGCAACGACGGCAAATCCGAAAATACCGTCACGACGAGACCGCAGGCCAGAACAACGGTAGTGAGGATCAGAGCAGGACCGACCAGCACGGTCGCGCGCTCGACCGCCTGCCCCTCATCGAGACCGGGCCGTTCCTCAAGCCGCAGACGATTGAGAAAGTGAATGGTCGCGCTGAGCCCAAGGCCGAAGGAAACTGTGAGCGCGACCACGCTGGCGAATTGCAAACCTTCACCCATGAAATACAGCACGGTGCCGGACAGCACGACCGGGAAGATACCCGGCAGGATGCTCGCGAACATCACCACCACCGAACGGAATGCGAGGCCGATGAAAGCCGCGACCAGAATGAATTCAATGGTGAGGCCGCGATTGAGCTTCTCGATCATGCTGGCGCTGTTGCGCGCGGCAATCGCCGATAACCCCGTCACCGCGATCTCGTAGCCCGGATGCGCGACGCGCACCGGATTCATCGCGACATCGAGTTTTTCAACCACCGGCAAAATCTGGCTTGAATCCAGATCTGGCACACGGCCCGACACCACCACCGCGTCCTGCTCGGCGGAAATAAAGCGCCGCACCAGATACTCCGGCAGCATGTCGACATATTCCTTCAGGATCGCGACGTCGGACCGGCCGACTTTCTCCGCGATCCAGCGGCGCAGCGTTTCCAGCGACCAGACATTGCCGACCCCGGCCTGTTTCTCGATGATGGTGTGGACGGCGGCGATGGTGTCGAGCGTTTCCGGATCATAAAGAGATTTTCCCTTCGGAAACTCGATCAGCACGTCGATCGGGTTGGCGCCCGTGAGCTTGGCATCGAGGCGTCCGCTGGCGGCGACCGCCTGCTGCTTGTCCGGCACCTGATCGGCCAGACGATAGCGCGGCTCCAGATTGGCGTAGACGATGCCGAGACCGCCGACGACCACAAGCGCGATCAGGCTGAACAGGGCGGGCCGTCCCACCATCCGCACCGCGATCCATCTGCAGAACGCGCGCAGCGCCTCGACGCCCCTGTCCGTGCCCTTGATCTTGGTGGCGAAGATATTTTCCTTTCGCACCAGAAGTACGCCGAACACCGGCACCAGCGACAGCACGGCAAGCAGCGCGATCAATGTCGCCATCAGGCCGGCTTCGCCGAAGGAGCGGATCAGGTCGGAGCTGGAGAACTGCAAGGCGATGAAAGAGAGCGCCGCTGTGCCGTGAGTCAGCACGCAGGCCGGGCCGACGACAAGCACGGCGTTACGGAACGCGGTGTACTTGTCCTCGCCCGCGATCAGGCGATCTCTTGCGGCAAATGTGAGCTGCATCGAGTCGGAGAAACTGATGACCATAATGAGCGGCGTCATCACGTTCAGGAACATGTTCAGGCTGAACCCCAGCCATCCCAGCGTGCCGATCGCCAGCAGGATCGCCAGCAGCGGCGGGCCAGCCGCAATGAACATGAACGAGATGCGGCGGAAGAAGATGATGGCAATGATACAGCCGGCGAGAATGCCGGCGATGTTGTAGGTGAGACCGTCGCGCTCCACCGCGTTGCGGATTTCGAGCTGCATCACAGGCACGCCCGACAGCTCATTGGTGAGGCCGGTGCCGGCGAGATCCTCGGCCATCGCCTTGCGGACTTCACCGATCGTCGTGTTCAGCCCCTTGTTGCCAACGATCGCGGGGTCCAGCGCCAGCACGATCAGGGCCAGCGTGCCGTCATTCGACAGCAGCTTGCCGCGGATGACCTCGTTGGTTTTCACCCGCTCGATGAAGTCGTCATACGCCTTGCCCTCTGGCAGCACCTCGGGAAACAGCGGCGCGGGCAATTTGCCGGCCTCCGGCGACTGGCGCGCGGAGAACAGCGAGATGATGCCGCGCGTGCCGTCGATCAATTGCAGATCGGTGGTGAGGTCGCGGAGCTTTTCCAGCGAGGAGCGCTGCAGCAACGACTTGCCCTCGACGACGACAAGCACGTCGTATTCGCTGGAGGGGAAGCGCTTGGTCACTTCCTCATACTGCTTGTATTCGGGGGTGTTGGAGCGAAACAGCTGGCTCAGCGAATCGTCGATCTTGATGCGCTGAATGCCGAACACGGCGATGACGCAGAGCGCCAGCAGAATCGCCGCCGCAACTTTCGGCGCGCGAAGCGGGATCAGCCCGATCCGTTCCAGACCAAAGGCGATGCTGAAGCGCCCCCGCTCGTTCACGACGGCATCGGCAAGATGGGGGTCTGGGATTGTCATCGCTGATCCAGGCTGAGATGGGAATGGATTTGGGAACGCAACATCGGCACCGGCAAAGAACAGGCTTGAAAGGCGTGGACTATAAAAGAACGAAACAAGGCTATCGCATGTCCGGGCCCGCTTTGGTCGGCGTCATGGCAGGTCAGGAGGGCAGGTCAGGTCGTGCATCTTTTCCGCGCATTTATCAAAGGCTTGTCCAAAGACAAGGAGTTCGCCTGTGGTGATACCAGAGCGGATGCGCCGCCGCCACCGCCGCAATGCGCGCTGGAAGAACAGGCCTGCGTTTTGCCGCGTCCATCCGCGAGGTCCGGAGGCTGGTGAGTGAGCGCCGGAACCACTTTCGCCAAAAGGAATTAAGTCATGTCATGCTGGAGCAATCGATATGGCACGAAAATATTCCAGAGGGAGCGCGAAGAAGGTCGAACGCGCGATGAAGAAGCGCAAGGCCGGGACGCTCAAGAGCGGCCGCAGCGGCAGGAAAGTCAAAAGCCGCAAACAGGCGATTGCCATCGGCCTCTCCGAAGCGCGCAGGGAAGGCAAGAAAGTCCCGCCGGGAAAGACCGGACGCAAGACTTCGAAAAAGAAGTCCGCGAAAAAGACCAGAAAATCCCCCCGAAAATCGTCCAAAAAATCGTCAAAGAAACGCC
>JAIERI010000025.1 GCA_019747015.1 Xanthobacteraceae bacterium | reverse complement strand
TTAAGTAAATGGAGCGCATCATGGTTTTGGGTTTGTCTTTGGCTGGTTTTACGGTTCTTCATCTCGTGATCAGCATGATCGCGATTGCGTTAGGTTTTGTCGTCGCGGGTGGACTTCTTTCGTCGAACAGGCTGCCTGGATGGACAGCCTTGTTTCTGGTCACGACAATCCTCACCAACGCGACGGGCTTCCTATTCCCGTTCACGAAACTGCTGCCTTCGCACATGGTGGCGATAATCTCTCTCGTGCTGCTGACCATTGCGGTCTATGCGCTTTACGGCAAAGGTCTCGTCGGCAAATGGCGCTTCGTATATGTCGTGACGTCGATGCTCGCGCTCTGGTTCAACGTGTTCGTGCTGATCGCGCAGTCTTTCCAAAAGGTAGCGCTGCTGAACGTCTACGCGCCGACCGGCACCGAACCGCCATTCGCGATAACACAGGGCGTCGCGCTGGTTTTCTTCGTTATCCTGATCTTCCTAGCAGTGAAAAAGTTTCGGCCTGCACCGGTCCGTCTCGTTTGATTTCCCGCGGGATCGTTCCATTGCCAAGTTTCCACGTCGGATTCGTTTGTGTTTCGTGAGTGCTGAAAGGAGCGCATCATGCCGATGATCAAGGTTAAGGACGGCACCGAAATCTTTTACAAGGATTGGGGCTCCGGTCAGCCGATCGTGTTCAGTCACGGCTGGCCGCTCTCAGCCGACGATTGGGACGCGCAGATGCTGTTCTTCCTCAATCACGGCTATCGCGTCATCGCTCACGATCGCCGCGGCCACGGGCGCTCCAGTCAGGTCGCCGAGGGTCACGACATGGATCACTACGCGGACGATCTTGCGGCGGTCACCGCGCATCTCGATCTCAAGAACGCGATTCACGTCGGCCATTCCACCGGCGGCGGCGAAGTGGTGCATTATCTTGCACGCCATGGCGAAAGTCGCGTGGCCAAGGCGGCCATCATCAGCGCGGTGCCGCCGCTGATGGTGAAGACGGACGCCAATCCGAACGGTCTGCCGAAAAAAGTGTTCGATGACTTTCAGATCGCGCTCGCGGCCAATCGCTCGCAATTCTATCGTGATGTCGCCTCTGGTCCGTTCTACAATTACAACAAGACCGGCAAGCCTGCGGAGGCGACCATCGCGAACTGGTGGCGGCAGGGCATGATGGGCGGCGCCAAGGCGCATTACGACGGCATCGTCGCATTCTCGCAGACCGACTTTACCGAAGACCTCAAGAAGATCACGGTACCGGTTCTGGTGATGCACAGTGAGGACGACCAGATCGTGCCTTATGTGGCATCGGGTCCGCTCAGCGCCAAATTGCTGAAGAACGGCACCTTTAAGTCCTATAAGGGTTTTCCGCACGGCATGCCGACGACGGAAGCCGAGACCATCAATGCGGATCTGCTCGCCTTTATTAAAGGCTGACCCATTTCGGCCGGGTCGTGTTATCCTCTTGATAAGACTGTATTACCACCGCGAACGCGCCTCGTTCGCGGTGGTTTGCCGTCAGCCGAAAACGCGCTAAGACTAACCCTCACACACCAAAAGCAGGTTCGGCATGGATCGCATTCGCATCGTCGGCGGCAACAAGCTCAACGGCACGATTCCGATTTCGGGTGCGAAGAACGCGGCATTGCCGTTGATGATCGCCGCTCTGTTGACCGACGAGACGCTAATCCTCGATAACGTGCCGCGCCTAGCCGATGTCGCGCAGCTCCAGCGCATTCTCGGCAATCACGGCGTCGATATCATGTCGGCCGGCAAGCGCCCCGGTGATCACGAATATCAGGGCCAGACCCTGCACATTTCCGCGGCCAACATCATCGATACCACCGCCCCTTATGAACTCGTCTCCAAGATGCGGGCGAGTTTCTGGGTGATCGCGCCGCTGCTGGCGCGGATGAAAGAGGCGAAGGTGTCGCTGCCCGGCGGCTGCGCCATCGGCACAAGGCCGGTCGATCTCTTGATCATGGCGCTGGAAAAGCTCGGCGTTGAAATCGTCATCGATGCCGGTTATGTCGTGGCCCGCGCACCTAACGGATTGATCGGCGCGCAAATCGATTTTCCGAAAGTCACCGTGAGTGGCACCCATGTCGCGCTGATGGCGGCAACACTCGCCAAGGGCACGACCCTTATCACCGGCGCGGCTTGCGAGCCGGAAATCGCCGATGTCGCCGACTGTCTGAACAAGATGGGCGCGAAGATTTCGGGCGCGGGCACCACCCGCATCGTCATTGAGGGCGTCGCGAAGCTTCACGGCGCGCGCCACACCG
Organism: Xanthobacteraceae bacterium; assembly: GCA_019747015.1. GTDB lineage: Bacteria > Pseudomonadota > Alphaproteobacteria > Rhizobiales > Xanthobacteraceae > Afipia. The sequence goes on along the minus strand of JAIERI010000025.1, from coordinate 9,801 downwards.
TGCTGCCGGATCGCATCGAGACCGGCACCTATGCGATGGCGGTGGCGATGACCGGCGGCTATGTGCAGCTGGTGGGCGCGCGACCCTTATTGCTGCATTCGGCGCTCGACGTGCTGACCGAGGCCGGCGCCATCATCACCGTCAACAATCAGGGCATTCGCGTCGCCCGCAATGGCGCGGGCATCAGCCCGGTGAAGGTCGCGACTTCACCATTCCCCGGTTTTCCGACGGATTTGCAGGCGCAACTCATGGCGCTGATGGCCAGCGCCAAGGGCACCTCGCAGATCACCGAGACGATCTTCGAAAACCGCTTCATGCATGTGCAGGAGTTGGCGCGGTTTGGCGCGCGCATCGCGCTCGACGGCGAGACCGCCACCATCGAGGGCATTCCGACACTGCGTGGCGCGCCGGTGATGGCGACCGATCTGCGCGCTTCGGTCTCGCTGGTGATCGCGGCGCTGGCCGCCGAAGGCGAGACAACCGTCAATCGCGTCTATCATCTCGACCGTGGTTTCGAACTGCTTGAGGAAAAACTGTCGGCCTGCGGCGCCACGATCGAGCGCATCAGCGGCTAATGCTGGCGAGAGGCTTATGGCGGTGCTGCGTAAACTGATCGCTCTCGACGAAGACGACCTTGCGGTGATTTCGGCGCATGTCCAGGACGCGGAGGTGCACGTCTCCGACATCATCTGGCGGCAGGGCGAAAAACGCCTCGTCGTCGGCATGCGGCGGCCGGATTGCGATCAACTGGTGTCCGGTGTCCCGTGTGACAGGCATCTGATTTCGGCACTGCGGTTTGACCGCGTTTTATCCTGCAAGGCGCGCAATCTTCCGCTCGGTAGACCAGCCCCCGCCCTCGAACTCTGGGGGCTTGAATTCTATCCGAGCAAGAAGCCGGGAGGCCGCGTCATCCTGATGTTCGCCGAAGGCGGCATGCTCCGGCTGGACGTCGAATGCATCGAATGTGAACTTGCGGACCTTGCGGAAGACTGTCCTGGCACATCCGGTCTGGACGCAGACGAAATCTCCGCCGATACAGGGGCCTGACGCCGCCTCAAGCTTGCACCCGTCCGGGGAATGGCTGAAGATTTAGATCCGCCGGAACATGAAATATGCCGATCCGCCTCGACCGACGCAGCGCCGATTTCGACGAGCGTTTCAAAGCTTTTCTGAGCATGAAGCGCGAGGTATCGGCGGACATCGATGCCTCGGCGCGGGCCATTGTTGACGATGTCGCCGCGCGCGGCGATGCTGCCCTGATCGAGGCAACGAAAAAATTCGACCGTCTCGCATTGACGGCATCAAGCCTTCGCGTCAGCGCCACTGAGATCGATGCCGCGACCGCGGTCTGCGACAGCGCGACGATCGATGCGCTCAAACTGGCACGGGATCGTATCGACACCTATCACCGCCGCCAGTTGCCGAAGGACGATCTCTTTACCGACGATCTTGGCGTTGAACTCGGGTCGCGCTGGAGCGCGGTCGAGGCGGTTGGGCTTTATGTACCCGGCGGTTCGGCGGCCTATCCCTCGTCAGTGCTGATGAACGCTGTCCCGGCCAAGGTCGCGGGTGTCGAGCGCATCGTGATGGTGGTGCCGTCTCCAGATGGCAAGCTCAATCCGCTGGTGCTGGCTGCGGCGAAGCTTGCCGGCGTGTCGGAAATCTACCGCGTTGGCGGTGCGCAGGCAGTTGCGGCGCTGGCTTACGGGACCGCGACGATCAAGCCGGTGTCGAAAATCGTCGGCCCCGGCAATGCCTATGTTGCCGCTGCCAAGCGCATCGTGTTCGGCCGCGTGGGCATCGACATGATCGCCGGCCCGTCCGAAGTTCTGGTGATCGCGGATCGCACGGGCAACGCTGACTGGATCGCAGCCGATTTGCTCGCGCAGGCCGAGCACGATTCCAACGCGCAGTCGATTCTCATCACCGATGATGAAGAGCTCGCGGCGAATATCGAGAAGGCGGTGGACTCGCAGCTCAAGACTTTGTCGCGCGAAAAAATCGCACGTGCCTCGTGGAACGAGTTTGGCGCGATCAACCAGGTCGCCTCTATGGAAGAGGCGGTGCCGCTCGCCAACGCCATCGCCGCCGAGCATCTCGAAATCATGACAACTGACGCGGATGGACTCGCCGCCCGCATCCGCAATGCCGGCGCGATTTTTCTCGGACCCTACACGCCCGAAGCCATCGGGGATTATGTCGGCGGCTCGAACCACGTACTGCCAACGGCCCGTTCGGCGCGATTCTCCTCGGGTCTCGGCGTGCTCGATTTCATGAAGCGGACTTCGATCCTGAAATGCGGGCCCGATCAATTGCGGGCGCTCGGCCCCGCCGCGATGACGCTCGGCGAGGCTGAGGGACTGCAAGCGCATGCCCGCTCCGTCGGGATCCGCCTCAATCTGCCATGAGCGGGCAAACGCCAGACGATACCAACAATCGCGTCGTCGCGATCACGCTTGACGAGGATTCGATCGGGCGCTCCGGCCCCGACATCGAGCATGAGCGCGCTATTGCGATCTACGATCTGGTGGAAAAGAATCTGTTTGCACCGGAAGGCGGCGTCGAGGGTCCGTTCACTCTTCATATCGGCATCAACGACAACCGTCTGATGTTCGATATCCGCCGGCAGGACGGCGCGCCTGTGGTGGTGCATCTGATGTCGCTGACGCCATTTCGCCGGATCGTGAAGGACTACTTCATGATTTGCGACAGCTATCATCAGGCGATTCGTACCGCGACGCCGGACAAGATCGAAGCCATCGACATGGGCCGACGTGGCATTCACGACGAAGGCTCGCGCACCCTGATGGAGCGGCTGGAAGGCAAGGTGCGGATCGATTTCGAGACTGCGCGCCGCCTGTTCACGCTGGTATCCGTTCTGCATTGGAAGGGTTAGCGCATGACCCCGAAAAGTGTGCAGCGGTTTTCGGATCTGGTCATGCGTAAACTCAAAAGCGTGTGACATGAACGATGCTCCGCGCGTTCGCGTCCCGCAATCGGTGCTGTTCATGTGCGGACAGAACAGCGTGCGCTCCCCGATGGCGGCGGCTTTGCTGCGGCAGACCGTGCCGGGTGGACTTTATGTCCAGTCCGCGGGTGCGACCAGGGGCGAACCGAATCCGTTCGCGATTGCCGTCATGGACGAGGTCGGTCTCGACATTTCGCAGCACAAGCCATGGACCGTCGAGGAACTTGAGGACTGGGAAGGCTTCAACTTCGATCTCATCATCACGCTCGCGCCTGAGGCGCATCACAAGGCGCTCGAACTCACAGCAACCCTCTCGACCGATGTCGAATATTGGCCGACGTCCGATCCGGTCGGCATGGAAGGCCGCCGCGAATTGCAACTTGATGCCTACCGCGCCACGCGGGACGGCCTGCTCAAGAAAATCCGTGCCCGGTTCGGTCCGCCGTCTGTGCGAAACGAATAGGCAAAACCTGCTGAAAATCGGCGGCGCTGCTGGCTATCTATGTTGTCGAACACGGAGCGTTCCGATAGTTTCCGCGCGCATCATTGCCTATTCTCTAGCTCATTCCTGAATTGATCCCCGCATGTTAGGCCGTCCCAAATTCGTTCTCGCGTCCGGTTCGCCGCGCCGTCTCAGCCTGCTCAATCAGGCCGGCATCGAACCCGATGCGTTGCGTCCCGCCGATGTCGACGAGACGCCGCGGCGCGGCGAACTGCCGCGCGTCTGCGCCAATCGCCTCGCCCGCGCCAAGGCCGAGGCGGCGCTGAAATCCGTGCAACTCGACGATGAATTGCGCGGCGCGTTCATTCTCGCGGCTGACACCGTGGTCGCGGTGGGGCGCCGCATTCTGCCCAAGGCGGAACTGGTGGACGAAGCGGCGCAATGCCTGCGTCTGCTGTCGGGCCGCAATCATCGCGTCTACACCGCGATCTGCCTTGTCACGCCAAAGGAGACATTTCGCCAGCGCATGGTCGAGACGCGCGTGCGCTTCAAACGGCTGAGCGAGGACGACATCCAGGCCTATATCGGCTCGGGCGAGTGGCGCGGCAAAGCCGGCGGCTACGCGGTGCAGGGCATCGCCGGATCGTTCGTGGTCAAGCTGGTCGGCTCTTACAGCAATGTGGTCGGTCTGCCGCTTTACGAGACGTCTGCTCTCCTCGGCGGCGAAGGTTTTCCGGTCCGCTTCGGCTGGCTCAACGCCAATTGAACTTTTTCGCCCCGCCGTGATTGAAAATCGGAGCGGCATCCTTAGGCTAAGCCCATGAAACCTTGCCCGATCTGCGGAAAGCCCTCGTTCGAGGCGTCAAAGCCGTTCTGCTCGGAACGCTGCCGGGATGTCGATCTGCATCGCTGGCTGTCCGGCTCCTATGCCATTCCGGCGGCGGACAGCGGTGAAGAGGATGACGAGGCCGAAGGCGTCGTGATCGGTCCTGCCACTGTGCCGCGAACACCTTGATTGGTTTGGGATTTCGGTTTCCAAGCTGTTGGATTTCCGTCCGAAAAGCGAGCCTGCGTGGCTGGACATGGCGTTACAGCCTCTCTATAAACCGGCGCTCTCCCTTGGGACGTCGTTTGGGACGTCGTTTTCTTGGGACGGCGCCCAGGTAGCTCAGTTGGTAGAGCATGCGACTGAAAATCGCAGTGTCGGTGGTTCGATCCCGCCCCTGGGCACCATCGCCCAGCTAGATGACCTTATCTGCCGTCAGCATGGCATCCTTGCGCCCGGAACCTAGAGCGCCCGTGCTTGTTCTAGCTGACGTTGCGGCTGGAGGCATGGGCTGTTCAACGGGAGAGCGATGATGCGTAAACATCTCACATTCGCTTTGGTCATGGCGCTTGGAATGGCATCGCCAGCGCTGGCTTACGACGCAGGCGGTCTGATTTCCATGCAGCACGCGATCAATGTCGCGACACAGATCGGTGTTGTCGCCGTATCGGAAACCCAATTTTCTGGAGACGAATGGCAGATCGAGGGCCGTGATATTTATGGACGCCACATCGAGGTGGACGTCGATGCGCTCACGGGCGAAGTGCGCAACGTCGATCGCTGATCGAGATCAGGATTGATATCGGAGGATCGGCTTCGGTTACAGCGCCGCGCGTGAGACCAGCCGGTCCTTCAGACGCGGCAAGGCGAAGTCGAGGAACGCGCGCAGTTTCAGCGGCACCAGCCCCTGCGCGCCGTAAACCAGATTGACCGGCAAGGGCGCGGGCTCGAACGTCTCGAGGATCACTTTCATCGTGCCGGCGCGGACCAGGTCAGCGGCCTGATAGGACAACACGCGGGTGACGCCGAGACCGGCCATCGCGGCGTCCAGCGCAGCTTCAGCCGTATTCACGGTGAGCCGCGAATGGATCGGGATCGAGACCTGAGCGCCGGATCCTTCGAAAACCCAGGCGTTGGGAAATCTCAGGCCCTCGAAGGTAATGCATGGGTGCGCGGCGAGATCGGCGGGCGTGAACGGTGTGCCGTGTTGCTTCAAATAGGATGCGCTCGCGCAGACCACATGACGAATGAATCCGGTTTTTGCCGCAATGAGGCTGCTATCAGGCAATGCGCCGATCCGCACGGCAAGATCGACATGATTCTCAAGCAGATGAACCACGCGGTCACTGAGTGAAAGCCGAATGTCGATCTCGGGATAGGCATTGAGGAATTCCGCCACGATGGGCAGAACATGCAGCCGGCCAAACACGATCGGCGCGGTGATGACGAGTTCACCTTTCGGCGCGCTGTATTCACCGGCGGCGCCGCGTTCAGCTTCGTCAATCTGCTCGAGAATCCGTTTGCAGGAGGCGAGATAGGATCGCCCCGCATCGGTCAGCATCAATTGCCGCGTTGAGCGGTTGAGCAGCCGGGTTTTCAGATGCGCTTCCAGTTCAGTGACGGTGCGGCTCACCGTCGCCAGCGGAATGCCGAGACGCCGTCCGGCCGCCGAAAGGCTTCCGTCCCCAACGGCTTGCACGAAGATCGACATGGCGCGGAGACGATCCATTACCCTTCCAAAAAATGAGAGAATGCTTCTTAATAATACAGTCTATGTCAACAAAGTGGAACAACGTAAACGCCGGGGCAGGCAGTTTCGCCTGAAAAAGGAAAAGGCCATGTCCCGTATCCCCACCGCCGCGACCATCGAGGCCGCACCGGCCGCGTCCCAGCCATTGCTCCAGGCCGTCAAAAAGCAGCTCGGCACCGTGCCGAATCTGTTTCGCCTCATCGCTAACAGCCCTGCCGCGCTCGAAGGTTATCTCGGCATGATGGGCGCCTTGGGTAAGGGCAAGCTGCCTGCCGCGACGCGCGAGCGGATCGCGCTGGCGGTTGCTGAAGTCAACGGCTGTGATTACTGCTTGTCCGCCCACACTTATCTCGGCAAGAATCTCGCCAAGCTGGACGACGCCGAAATGACCGCCAACCGCAGCGGCTCGTCCAACGATGCGAAGGCGGCCGCAGCGGTCCGCTTTGCCGCGCGGGTCGCACAGCAGCGCGGACATATCAGCGAAGACGATCTGAAGGCGGTCAAGCTTGCCGGCTATGATGACGCGCAGGTGATAGAGATCGTGCAGCACGTCGCGCTGAACACCTGGACAAACTACATTAATGAAGTCGCGAAGACAGAGATCGACTTTCCGGTGGTGACGGCCCGCGCCGCGGCCTGACTGCAATCCCGGACGCGCGCTATGAAGTGCGTGCGTCCGGTGAAATTCGAGGAAGATCCAGCTTCAGGAGATCACAATGGCGCAGGCTCATGCATTCTCCAGCGACATCGCTTTCACCCCGACCGTGAAGGCGGTTCAGGTGCGCAAGGGATCGCGCGGCGGCTATGCCGGCATGGAGCAGCGCGGAGCATGGCAGACCACCATCACGCCCGATCTTTCGGCTTTTATTGCTGAGCAGACCAGCGTGTTTCTCGCCGCCGCCAACAGGGACGGACAGCCTTACATCCAGCATCGCGGCGGACCTGCGGGATTTCTGCGCGTGCTGGATGACAAGACCATCGGCTTCGCCGATTTCACCGGCAACCGGCAGTACATTACGCTTGGCAATCTCACCGACAATCCGAAGGCGTATCTGTTTCTGATCGACTATGCGCATCGCCGCCGTATCAAGATCTGGGGCACGGCGCGCGCGGTCGAGGGCGATGAGGCATTGATGTCGTCGCTGATGCCAAAAGATTACAAGGCGCGGGGCGAGCAGGCGCTGCTGTTCACTGTGGAGGCGTGGGATTCCAATTGCCCGCAGCATATTCCGCAACGGTTCGAGGCCGCGGATGTCGCCGCCGCCCTTGCCGAGCGGGACCGTTATATTGCGGCGCTGGAGGCCGAGATCGAGCGTTTGCGCGGCATTTCCGGACATAACTCTGGCGGCAGTTCGCCTGCTTGACGGCGCGGGGCCTCTTCCGAAATAAGTGCATATACACGTTAATTTGAACGCGCGTTATGCTTGCAGCATGGCGGCACGCCTCTTGTGCGGTTGCAAAAGAGTGCATATGCATCTATCTCTTCGGATCGAGGGGAGATCTGCGATGGAACATCTGTCCAACGAGCCGGGCCGTGAGATTTGTAATTGTGGCGCATTGAGGCGCGCGACGCGGCATGTGTCCCTGATGTACGACCGGCTGTTGGCTGATAGCGGCCTCACCAGCGGGCAATATTCCATTCTCCGGGAGATCCGCCGACGCGACAGGGCTGCCCCGACTCTCGGCGAATTGGCGCAAGCCATGGTGATGGACCGCACCGCGCTGACTCATACTCTCAAGCCTCTCGAGCGCGACGGCCTTGTCGCGTTGAAGCTCGATGTCGACGACAAGCGGGTGAGGCGGGTTCACGCCACGGCTAAAGGTGTGAAGAAGCATGAGGCGGCGCACGCGTTGTGGCGGAAGGCGCAGCAGAAATTCACCCAGTCGATCGGGCAGGACGAGGCGGCGGCCCTGCGTGCACTGCTTCGCGTCGTTGCGACCTCCGATCTCGGTGCTGCGCAATGAAACATGAACCCATTTTGGCCGCGCCGGTTCGCGATACGCGCAAGCTGCTGATCCTGCTCTGCGTCTCAATTCCGTCCTTCATGCTCAATCTCGATGCCAATATCGTCGCGGTGTCGCTGCCATCGATCGCGCATTCGCTGAAGGCGGACTTTGCCGCGATCGAATGGGTGATCAGCGCATATACGTTGACATTCGCCTCGCTGGTTCTTCCGGCGGGAATGCTCGCCGACCGCTATGGCCGCAAGACCATTCTGCTCGGCGGTCTGGCGCTGTTCACGCTGGCCTCGTTCTTTTGCGGAGCCGCGCCGAACGCGCTGGTTTTGAATGCGTCGCGGGCGGTGCAAGGCGTCGGCGCCGCGTTATTGCTCAGCGCCGCTCTGGCGACGCTGTCGCATGAGTTTCGTGGCGCGGAGCGCGCACGCGCCTTTGCATTCTGGGGTTCTGTGATCGGGATCGGCATCACGCTCGGCCCCGTTGCCGGCGGTCTCATCACCCAGACTCTCGGCTGGCAATGGGCCTTCTATATCAACATCCCGGTTGGTATCGCGGTGATCGCTCTGGTACTCTATGCGGTTCAGGATTCGAAGGATCCCGATGCGACCGGTGTCGACCTGCCGGGCTCGGCTTCATTCACAGCGGCGCTGTTCTTCCTGACTCTGGCCCTGATCTCGGGCAATCACGAAGGCTGGCATAGCCACGCCGTGATCGGCGAATTCATCGCGGCGGCAGTTTTGTTCGGCGCGTTCCTCTTGATCGAAACCAGGCAGGCGCGGCCGATGCTCGATCTCAGCTTCTTCAGGCAGCCGACCTATATCGGCGCCAATATCGCCGGGCTTGCCTACGCCGCGTCGCTTCTCACCATGCTGACATATTTGCCGCTTTATTTTCAGGGTGGCCTCGGCTTCGAGCCCCAAAAGGCCGGGCTCCTGATGCTGCCATTGGCGGTGCCGCTGTTCGTCGTACCTCGCATAGTTGCAAAATATCTCACGCACATCTGGTCCGGCCGTGCGCTTCTCACCGTCGGTTTGGGTCTTGTCGGGCTTGGCATGCTGTGGGTTGGCGTAGTCGCCCAGAAATTCGATTACCTCTCCATGGTCGTGGGTATGCTGGTCGCAGGTATCGGCGCGGGTTTCCTCAACGGCGAAACGGCGAAGGTGAGCATGACGGTGATTCCACCCGAGCGCGCAGGCATGGCCGCGGGCGTCGGCGGCACGATCAGGTTTTCCGGCATCCTCGTGGGTTTCGCGGCGCTCGGTGCGATCCTGTTCGAGCGCGCGCAATCCAGTCTACGCACGCTCTCATTCCATGCACCCGCTCTGGATGTCGCTTCGATCACCCAGCGCGTTGTTGCGGGCGATCTGCCGGGCGCGGCGCGGATGAATAGCGGATTGACGGATATCGTACGAACCAGTTTTGGCTCCGGCTATCAGGCCGTATTTTTGAGCGCGGCGGCCATTGCGGCGATATCCGCGATCGCGTCCTGGCTGCTGGTGCGCTCGTCCGACACCGCGCCCGTGCGTGTGAACGCCATTACCCTGCCTGTCGACTGACGATGTACATTATGTTTTGAGCATGAGCTTTCGGAAAACCGGTTCCCACTTTTCCGGATCATGCTCTAAAACGCCGCGGCCAGATCACGCGCGCCTTGCAGCGTGACTTCCTTGTCCATCTTCGCGTCCGTTGCCGCGATCAGCTTTGAGACAACATTGTTGCGGATCGCGACCGGATTACGCTCATAGCCGCCGCGCTGAAAGAAATTCGACGTCGGTACCTGAATGCGGAATGCCTGCGGCATCGACACCATATCGAAACCGTTGCCGTCGCCCGTTAGATTCATCATCTCAAGTTCG
>JAIERI010000169.1 GCA_019747015.1 Xanthobacteraceae bacterium | reverse complement strand
ATTTGCCAATGACCGACGCCGTCAAGGTCGGCTTCGTTCCGTTTTCAGCGACGCCGCGCGGCGCTCTGGTTGTGTTTACCGACGAGACGATGCGATTCGGGCCTGCGACCCGCAAGGCGCTCGGCTTAGCTGAAGAAACTATCAAGCGGGCTGCGGCGGCGAGCCAGTTCAAGGGCAAGGCTGGCTCCGCGCTCGACATCCTCGCGCCGTCCGGCCTGAAGGTCGGCCGCCTTATCGTGACCGGCACCGGCAAGGCCGGATCGCTGAAGGAGGAAGACTTCATCAAGATCGGCGGCACGTCGGTTGCGCGGCTGAAAGCAGGCATCGACGCGGTCACGATGATCGCCGAATTGCCGGGTGGGGCGCTCAAGCCTCATCAGGTCGCCTCAATCGCCGCCGGCATCCGCCTGCGTGCCTACAAATTCGATCGCTACAAGACAAAGACCAAGGACGAGGATTCGGCGCTGAAAGTGCAGATCTCGATTGCGGTCGCCGACGTTGCCGCCGTCCGCAAGGCTTTCGGCCCGCCGAACGACGTGGTCGATGGGGTTCTGATCGCGCGCGAACTCGTCAACGAGCCGCCGAATGTTTTGTATCCCGTCGAATTCGCGCGCCGCGCCGCGCAGTTGCGCAAGCTCGGTGTACGGGTCGAGATTCTCGACGTCGCAGCGATGACCAAATTGAAAATGGGCGCGCTACTTGGCGTCTCGCAAGGCTCTGCGCATGACGGGCGCATGGTGGTGATGCGCTGGAACGGCGCCGCGAACAAGACCGAGAAGCCGATCGCATTCATCGGCAAGGGTGTGTGTTTCGACACCGGGGGCATTTCGATCAAGCCGGCGGGATCGATGGAGGACATGAAGGGCGATATGGCAGGCGCGGCCTGCGTTGTCGGTTTGATGCACGCGCTCGCGGCGCGAAAAGCCAAGGTCAACGCCATCGGCGCCATCGGCCTTGTCGAGAACATGCCTGACGGCAACGCGCAGCGCCCTGGCGACATCGTCACTACGATGTCGGGACAAACCATCGAAATCATCAATACCGACGCGGAAGGCCGTCTCGTGCTGGCCGACGTGCTCTGGTACGTGGCGCAGAAACACAAACCGAAATTCATGGTCGATCTTGCGACGCTGACCGGCGCTATTCTCGTTGCACTCGGCACCGAATATGCCGGCCTGTTTTCCAACAACGATCAATTGGCTGATCGCCTGATCAAGGCGGGCCAAGCCACCGGCGAGCGTGTCTGGCGCATGCCGCTCGGCCCTGAATATGACAAGCAGATCGATTCCAAATTCGCCGACATGAAGAACGCCGGCAGCCGCAATGGTGGATCGATCACCGCCGCACAATTGCTGCAACGCTTTGTCGGCGACACACCATGGGCGCATCTGGACATCGCCGGCACCGGCATGGGGGCGCCGGCGAGCGACATCAATACCAGTTGGGGCTCGGGCTATGGCGTGCGGCTGCTCGATCAGCTCGTTGCCGATTTTTACGAGGCGAAACGCTAAAAACAACTGCGCTGCAGCCGTTTTTGAACGGATATGTGAGATGACGGAAATCCTGTTCTATCATCTGCAAGGTATGTCGCTCGAAAACGTGCTGCCACCGCTGCTCGAAAAATCGCTCGAACGCGGATGGCGGGTCACCGTGCAGGCGGATTCGGAGGAGCGCGCTGACGCGCTCGATGGCCATCTGTGGACCTATCGCGAAGACAGTTTCCTTCCGCATGGAACCTGGCGGGAGGCCGACGTTGCAGAACATCCCGTTGTGCTGACCATTGACGATACAAATCACAATGCTGCCAACGTGCGGTTCCTGGTCGGCGGCGCGACTTTGCCCGCCGACTGCGCCGCCTATGAGCGCGTGGTTTTGATTTTCAACGGCGATGATGATGACGCGTTGCAACGCGCGCGTGCAGCCTGGACCGATTGCAAATCGAAGGGTTTCGATTTGACCTATTGGCAGGCTGACGAGCGCGGCAAATGGCAGCGGCGCGAATAAAATGCAGGCCCGCGATTAATGATTATGGGCGATTGTGCCGCTCATGGCTTGCGCGGAGCCACCATCGTGCCGCAAATAGGTGCTGGGAAGAAGCTGTTGAGCGATGCGGCCGATATTGCCTGTCGCGGCAAGCCCTTAAGGTCTGAATCAAGGTCAAGAAAAAAGGTTCACGAAACTCATCCGGCTGTTGACTTGGCGGGCGCATACGAAGCGGGGACTGTTCTTTCACACGCAAGTCGAAATTCAAGCCGAGATTAAAGCCGAAATTGGTACAGGATTGCAGTTGAAGGTTGAACGAAACAATTTTGTGTTGCGCGGAGTTTTGGCCGTGCTTGTGCTCGCGCCGGTGCTTGGCGGCTGCAGTGGCATTGGCGGTCTGAGCGACTTCAACATGAAGGATCAGGAGTGGTTTGCGCGTCCCGGCAAAATCTTCGGGAACAGGTCGCTCACGCTGGAGACCCCGCCTTTGAGCATCGATAAACCTGTCACGCCGGACGATCTGATTTCGTCCGAAGGCGCGTGCCCAGGTGTGGCGCCGGCGGGACCGGCCGATGCCAACGCGCTTCAAGACAGCGGACAGACGCCCGCTGCACCGGTGGCTCCCGTCGCGCTCGGGCATACAGAATGTGACGTCGCGCGCGCCGTTGGCACGCCGAACTCCGTCAATCTGTCGCGCAATGCGCGCGGCGACCGCGTGGCGACGATCGTATATCTCCAAGGACCGCGCGCCGGCAGCTACACATTCACCGCCGGCCGATTGACCATGATCGAGCGCGTCGATCAGCCAGCCTCCACCAAGCCGGCCAAACCGGCGAAGCCGTCGAAGAAGCGCGCTGCCACCTGACGAGCGGGGCGGATTATTCCGCCGCCTTTTCCGACGAGGTCGAGGCTGCGAGCCATTGCTCTTCGGCCTTTTGCAGCGCTGCCGCGGCGCCCGCCCGCGCCTTGGTCAATTGCGTGGCCTGCTTGGGATCGCGCTTGAACAGATCCGGCAGCGCCAGTGCGATATCGATTTTTTCGAGAATGCCGGTGATGCGGGCGATCTCCGCTTCAACCTGCGCAATTTTCTGCCTGGGCGGAACGCGCTTCTCGCTCTTGCCGCGCGGCTGTTTGCCGGAATTGGCTTCGCGATCGCGGCCCGAGGTGCGCATGCCACGTGCGCTCAGAACCGAGCGGCGGTATTCGTCAAGGTCGCCGTCATAAGGTGTCACCGTGCGATCGGCGACCACCCAGAGTTGGTCCGCGCAAGCCTCGATCAGATAGCGGTCGTGCGAGACCATGATGATCGCGCCGGGGTATTCGTTGATCGCTTCGGCAAGCGCCGCGCGGCTGTCGATGTCCAGATGGTTGGTGGGCTCATCGAGGATAATCATGTTGGGGCCGTAAAAGGTTGCCAGGCCCAGCAGCAGACGCGCCTTCTCGCCGCCCGACAGGCTCTTCACAGTCGTGTCGCCGGCCTTGCCGGAAAAACCAATGGCGCCGACACGGGCGCGCACCTTGGTTTCCGGCGCGTCCGGCATCAGCTTGCGCAGATGATCGTAAGGCGAGCCTTCAAGGTCGAGTTCGTCGGTCTGGTGCTGGGCGAAGTAGCCGACCGACAGGTTCGCCGCGCGCACGACGTTGCCGGCGAACGGTGGCAGCTTGCCGGCAAGCAGTTTCACCAAGGTGGATTTGCCGTTGCCGTTGGAGCCGAGCAGGGCGATTCGGTCGTCATTGTCGACGCGCAGCGTGACACGATTGAGCACGGGTTTTGCCGGATCGTAGCCGACCACGACGTCATCGACCGCGATGATCGGTGGCGACAGGGTTTTTTCCGGCGTCGGAAAGCTGATTTCTCTGACGTCCTGCGTGACCAGCGCCGTTACCGGCTTCATCTTTTCCAGCATCTTGACGCGTGATTGTGCCTGCTTGGCCTTGGAGGCCTTGGCCTTGAAGCGGTCGACGAAGGCTTGCAGTCGCTTGCGCTCGTCCATCTGGCGTTTGGCGTGCTTGGCATCGAGCATTTCGCGTGTCGCGCGCTGCTCTTCGAATGACGAGTAGGTGCCCTTGTAAAGGGTGAGCTTGCCGCGATCGAGATGCAGGATCTGATCCACCGAGGTGTCGAGCAGATCGCGGTCATGGCTGATGACAATGACGGTGCGCGGATAGTTCGCCAGATGATCCTCGAGCCACAGCGTCCCTTCGAGGTCGAGATAGTTGGTCGGCTCGTCGAGCAGCAAAAGATCGGGCGCGGCAAACAGCGTTGCCGCCAGCGCCACGCGCATGCGCCAGCCGCCGGAGAATTCCGAACAGGAGCGCGCCTGATCGGCGGTGGAAAATCCAAGTCCGGACAGGATCGATGCGGCACGGGCGGGCGCCGAATGCGCGTCGATATCGACAAGCCGGGTTTGAATCTCGGCAATGCGTTCGGGATCGCGCGCGGTCTCGGCTTCGCGCAGCAACGCGTCGCGTTCGAGGTCAGCCTTGAGCACCACTTCGACCAGGCTTTCCGGTCCATCGGGTGCTTCCTGCGCCAGCGAGCCGACGCGCCAGCGCGGCGGGATCGAAATCGAGCCGGTTTCAAGCGGCAATTCGCCGCGAATGGCGTGAAACAGGGTGGATTTACCGACCCCGTTGCGTCCGACAAAGCCGACGCGCGCACCCGGCACGATCTGCGCCGTGCTGGATTCGATCAGCAGCCGTCCGGCGATGCGAATGGAAATGTCATTAATGGATAGCACGGGCGCGTTGTCACCGGAGCGGAGGCCAAACGCAACCCCTGTGCGGCATGGAATGTATGCGCGCCGTGATTCTTTTTCAGGCGTCAGCGCGCATGCGCGACGGGATGCATCTGCGGCACGATCGAGGGAGAATCGTCGATGTGCTGCAACTGGTCCATCAATTCCTGCAAACGAGGCGGCAGATGTCCCGCACCGGGCCGCATGATGTCACGCAGCCGCTCGCCGATGCCATTGCAGACGGCGAGGCTGGTGGAATGATCCATCTGTGCGATGTCGTAGATCATTGAATCCGCAAACGAAGAGGTCATGGCCATCACCATTCAAATTTGTCTTAAATTGATCATACGTATCAAAGCACTGATGAGAAGGCATGTTTCCGGCGATCGTGCATATTGGTGACTCTTGAGTAAATATTTAACGATTTGGAACCGGAACCGGTTCACCTCTCGCGCTGAAAACACCAATCCCGGCTGCGCGTGCAGCCGGGATTGGGATTTGTTCAGCAGGCTTAAGCAGCGACAGGCTTAAGACGAATCGCGCAGGTCAGTAGCAGCGATTGACCAGACGGTAGCGCCAGCCCCATGGGGTCGGCACCGGGCGGCGCACAACGCAGCCGCCGTAACCATACCCGCCGTAATAGGCCGGGCCGCCGACATAGAAGCGGGGCCCACCCCAGCCACGGTGGAAGCCGCCGCCCCAGTGCCCGCCATGTCCGCCCCAGCCATGAGCAGAGGCGCTGGTCGAGGCGCTGGCAGAACCAGCGATCACGATTGTTGCGGCGAAAAGTGCAAGACCAAGTTTGCGTAACATCTCTCTCTCCTCATCAAGGACGCTTGTTGCGCCATTCGATCGGCTCGCGATCACCTTGACCTCAGCGATGTCCCACACGCGGGGGGTCAACGTAAAAATCTTAATCTCCCAACGTGAATAGCGCCGGGATGGTGCCTTCAGACAAGGTTCATTTTGATGAAATCGCTGTAATGTCGTGACATGAGCGGACCTTCCCTTCGGGCTTGCCGGCCGCTTGCCGTCGGCAAACAGCGCCGCTATAAGCGCCGCAACCTTTCTCCCGGTATTTCAAGGACAAAACATGGCGATTGAGCGCACCTTTTCGATTATCAAGCCCGACGCAACTGCGCGCAATCTCACTGGCGCCATCAACGCCATCATCGAAAAGGCGGGACTGCGCATCGTCGCCCAAAAGCGCATCCAGATGACTCGTGGTCAGGCCGAGACATTCTATGCCGTGCATAAAGCCCGTCCGTTCTTCGGCGAACTGGTCGATTTCATGATTTCCGCTCCGGTGGTAGTGCAGGTTCTGGAAGGCGAGGGCGCCATCCTCAAATATCGCGACGTCATGGGTGCGACCGATCCCGCCAAGGCTGCCGACGGCACCATCCGCAAGGCGCACGCGCAGTCGATCGGCGAGAATTCGGTCCACGGCTCCGACGCCGCCGAGACCGCGGCGGTGGAGATCGCGCAGTTCTTCTCTGGCATCGAGATCGTCGGCTGAACTGCCCGGCGGCGCAGGCCGTCCTCCGACGAAATACTGGTGTCCGGCGCCCGCTTTGCGACGAAAAGTCCGCAGACGCGGGCGTTTTTTTACGCTAGCTGGTCCAGATAAAAAATACCCGGGGAGGCAGGCTTGAACTGGCTATTGCAGATTTTCGATCCAGCCGTTTTGAGCGGCGTGTTGTCGCAATTCCAGTCCGAGATCCAGCAGCCTCAATTCTGGGTCGCGCTGACCAAAATCATCTGGATTAACGTGCTGCTGTCCGGCGACAACGCGCTGGTCATCGCGCTGGCCTGCCGCGGCTTGCAGCCGCGTCAGCGCGTCTGGGGCATGATTCTGGGCGCCGGCGTCGCGGTGGCGCTGCGGATCGTGTTTACCGGCATTGTCGCGACACTAATGGAATTGCCATATCTAAAGCTGGTCGGCGGTCTTGCGCTGATCGTGATCGCAGCGAAGCTTCTGGTGCCGGAAGAGGCCGATGAAGACAGCGTGCACGCAGCGCAGCATCTGTGGGCCGCGGTGCGCGTCGTCGCGGTCGCCGACATCATCATGAGTCTGGACAACGTCATCGCGGTTGCCGCAGCCGCCAATGGCAGCCTCGTTCTGCTGATTTTGGGTCTCGCCATCAGTGTGCCGATGATTGTCGCGGGCGCCGCGCTCATCATGGCGCTGCTCGATCGTCTGCCTGCGCTGGTCTGGCTCGGCGCCGCCTTGCTGGGCTGGATCGCGGGCGATGTGATCGCCACCGATCCGGCGGTGCATCCGTTCCTGCAGCGTCTGTTGAACGGTCAGATCGCGCTGAACATGGATGCGACGTCGTCGATCTTCGGCTTCGCCAAACAGATCCGGTTCGGCGAGAATATCGGCGAATTCACCTTGGCGCTGCTCGGTGTCATCGTCGTGCTGATCGTGGGATCGATCTGGCGAAGCCGTGCGCTGCGCCCCGCCGCCGCCCCATCCGAGGCGTGAGGCGCCTCACCACCTCATTTCGAAACCGAGCGTGCCCTGGTGTGAATTGAAGGTGCTGCGGTACTTGCCGTCGTAATTGGCATAGAGCCGCGTTGTGCTGCTCAGCAACCACGATACGCCGGCGCCGGCATCGGCGCCTTGCTGGCTTTCGCGGACACCCTGAACCGCAACACTGGCGTTACCAAGGCTGACATCCACGCTGCCGATGTTCTGAGAAAAATTATCGATGAACTTTCCGTAGGCCGACACGTCGAATATCTGCTGTCCGGCGATCCAGTAGTGACCGACTTCGGCGCCGACCAGCACTCGCGCGCGGTCGCCTTGCGAAGACGCGACACTCACCGGAAACGTTCCACCGGTCTCCCGAAAGGCGTCGGTGCTGGCCGTCACATATTCGATGGCCACTTTCGGCACGATGCGGCTCTGATCGAAGGCACTGTAATAGCTGAGTTCGCCGAGGCCGCCATCGATGCTGCCACGATAATTGGCGCGTGCAGGACCGCCAAAAGTCGAGCGTGTTGAATCGATCGACGCAAAGCCGTGAACGGCGGCGAACGCCAGGGTCCAAGGACCACTGATGTACGAGCCGTTGACGCCGATCTGCGTCAGATCGAGATTCCCGGTTTGCAGCGCAAGGGGCGCGTCGATGTCGGTATGGCTTTGGTCAACCGAGACGCCAAGATTCAAATTAGGCGCAACCGTCATGCCGATGCCGGCGACGCCACCAATTGTCTTGCGCTTGTCGCCGACGAAAACGCCCTGCGGTCCTGTCTGCGCGGACTGGCCGTAAAGCTCGTACCAGCTGCGATAGCGCGGAGCCGCTATGCTTTGCGACGCTCCGCCGCCGCCGGAATTGTCGCGTTGAACGTAGCCGTAGGCTGCCTCACGTCCAAGACGCTGGAGAAAGTTGCTGCCCAGATCGAGCTGACCTGCGGCGGCCGAGAGTTGGGCTGCGTTGTCAGTGACACCAGGCGTGGGCGGCCCGGTTTGCGCGCTCGCCACCGTCGGCAGCCAGACAAGAGCAAGGGCCGTGCCGATCAGTGCTGTCCGGAACACGAGACTTGGTGTCAATGTGACAAATAATTTCATCAGGCCCGCAAAACCGGAATGCAAAAAACTTCATCTTATCAGATCGATGATTGCATTGAATCCGCCTTCGCCGTCAACGCGTGCGCGGCGCAACTTGGTGCAATGAAGCAAGCTGTGGTCGCGCCGCCACAGCGCAAATCCGCCGCCGTTGATGTTGCGAAATTCCGATTTTCATGTTGGGATCGCGCCGCAATCGGATTTAGGCCGTTCGACTGTGAATCTTGGACTTCGGAATTCCGGCAAACACTCTTAGAGCCGCTTGTGGCGTGGCACGCGCGATGCGTGGCCGCGTCTTTTTTGTTCCAGAACTTGAGGAGACTGGCGTGGCAAAAGGCACCGTCAAATGGTTCAACCCCACCAAGGGTTACGGCTTCATCAAGCCGGACGTTGGCACTCAGGATGTGTTCGTACATATTTCCGCGGTCGAACGCGCCGGCCTGTCGACGTTGAATGAGAACCAGGTGGTTGAATACGAACTGGTGGAAAATCGCGGCAAGACGTCTGCCGAAAATTTGAAGGTCTTATAGAGCTCAAGAATGGTTCGCTCGCCTGCTGAACCGTTTTAATCGATCTTGTTAATCCAGCCTGGGCGAGATGAAGACATCATCGGTGTCCGCCGCGACTGCGCCGCGTCCGGAAGTTATGTGTCCGCTTGCCACGAGCCGCAGCGCGGCGGGATAGATGCGATGTTCGACCTGCAACACGCGATCGGCCAGGGTTTGCGCTGTATCGCCGGGGCGAACCGCCACCGCGCCCTGGATGACAATCGGCCCTGAATCGACTTCCGTTACGACGAAATGCACGGTCGCGCCGTGAATTTTCACGCCGTCCGCCAGCGCGCGTTCATGCGTGTGCAGCCCGCGATAGGACGGCAACAGCGCGGGATGGATGTTGAGCATCCGGCCTTCCCATTGCGTGACGAACCACGGCGTCAGCAGCCGCAAAAAGCCCGCAAGACATATCAGCTCGATGTTGCGGGCTTCGAGTTCGCGATGCATCGCGCGTTCAAAGGCTTCGCGATCGGCGCCGAACGGTTTGCTCTCGACAGTGAGGGTCTCGATACCGTTCGCCGCCGCGATTGCCAGACCTCCAGCACCAGCGATGTTGGAGGCGACCAGTACGATCTGCGCGGGAAAATCCTTCGCTTTGGCGGCTTCGATCAGCGCCGCCATGTTCGAGCCGCGTCCGGAGATCAGGATTGCGACGCGGCGCTTGTGCATCGCTTACATCGCCATATCGAGGTGGCCGTCATAGACCACGCGGTGTTCATCGCCGGCGGCGATGACTTCACCCAGATGCACGGCTTGCTCACCGGCCTGTGTGAATACGTCCATTACCTCGATGACGGCATCGCGCCTGACGATGGCGATCATGCCGATGCCGCAGTTGAAGGTGCGCAGCATTTCCAGTTCGGCGATGCCACCTACATTCGCCAGCCATTTGAAGACGGGCAGCACCGGCACTTCGGACAGGGCGATACGCACGCCAAGATGTTTCGGCAGCACGCGTGGGATGTTGTCAGTGAAGCCGCCGCCGGTAATGTGAGCGAGACCCTTGACCGCGCCGGTGTCGCGGATCGCGCGCAGGCACGACTTCACATAAAGCCTGGTCGGGGCGAGCAGCGCGCCGCCAAGCGTCATCACCGGGGAGAACGGCGCTGAATCGCCGAATGCCAGTCCGCTTTTGTCGACGACCTTACGGACCAGCGAAAATCCGTTCGAATGCACGCCGGAGGAGGCGAGGCCGATCACCGCATCGCCCTCGGTAATGTCCTTGTGCGGCAGCAGTGCACCACGCTCCGCCGCGCCAACCGCGAAACCGGCAAGATCATAGTCGCCGTCTTTATAAAGGCCCGGCATTTCGGCGGTCTCGCCGCCGATCAGCGCGCATCCGGACTCGCGGCAGCCCTCGGCGACACCGGCAACGATTGCGGCAGTGGCCTCCGGGTCGAGTTTTCCGCAGGCGAAATAATCGAGGAAGAAGAGCGGTTCGGCGCCTTGCACGACGAGGTCGTTGACCGACATCGCCACAAGATCGATGCCGATGCCGCCGTGCATCCCCGTCTCGATGGCGATCTTGACCTTGGTGCCGACGCCGTCGGTGGCGGCGACCAGCACCGGATCCTTGAAGCCCGCGGCTTTCAGATCGAATAACCCGCCGAAACCGCCGATTTCGGCATCCGCGCCGGCGCGGGCGGTGGCCCGCACCATCGGCTTGATGAGATCGACCAGCCTGTTGCCGGCGTCGATGTCCACGCCTGAGGAGGAATAGGTGAGGCCGGAGGGTTTGTCGGTCATGCCGTTTTCCGCGATTCCATCGGTGGTTACGTCGGATTCCGCCGCCGCGCAATGGCTCGCTGGCGCGCGGCGGTGCACTATGTATATAGCGGGGATGGACCGCGCGCTGCGGCGCTTTCGGTGCGAAATGTTGTAATGAAAGGCGATGGATACCCATCGCTCCCGGACAAGGTGCGCGGCTTGAATTTACCCAACACCATCACTCTTGGCCGGATCCTGCTCGTTCCCTTGATCGTGTGGGCGATCGCGTCCAGCCAGATGACAGTCGCCTTCGTGATTTTCCTGATCGCGGGCCTCAGCGACGCGATTGACGGTTTCCTCGCCAAGCGCTTTGACATGACGACAGAATTGGGCGCGCTGCTCGATCCGATCGCCGACAAGGCGCTGCTGGTGTCGATCTATGTCGCGCTCGGCATGGCGGATGCGATTCCGCGCTGGCTGGTCATTCTGGTGGTGTCGCGCGATCTCATGATCGTCGGTGCCATGATCGTCTCCTGGCTCTTGGAAAATCCGATGCCGGTGAAACCGCTGATGGTGTCCAAATGGAACACCGTGGCGCAGGTCGCCTACGCGGCACTGGTGCTGGCTGCGCTGGGATTTGGTTTCCGCGCGCAGCCCTACGATGCGATCCTGATGGGCTGCGTCACGGTGTTGACGCTGTCGTCCATCGCGCTTTACCTCATGGAGTGGGTGCGGCATTTGGCGACGACCGAAGAGGTTTAGGAACAATTGTGGCCGTACGCGTTCAGCCCCGTCAGCTCGCTTTCACGCTTCCTCACGCGGAGAGTCAGTCGCGCGACAACTTCCTTGAAGGGCCCGGCAATGCGCAGGCGCTTGCGCTGATCGAACGCTGGCCGGACTGGCCGAGCCGGGTGATGATGATCGCCGGGCCGGAAGGGTGCGGCAAAAGTCATCTCGCCGCGATCTGGGCGGTGGAGGCGGGCGCACGCATTATGACGGCACATGCGCTGTCGATCGCGAACGTTCCGGGCGCGCTGGCCACAGGCGCGCTGGTGGTCGAGCATCTGGAGCCGGGCGCATTCGACGAGCGCGCGCTGTTTCATCTTCTCAATCTCGCACGCGAGGACGATGCG
The DNA here is from genome assembly GCA_019747015.1 of Xanthobacteraceae bacterium. Taxonomy (GTDB): domain Bacteria; phylum Pseudomonadota; class Alphaproteobacteria; order Rhizobiales; family Xanthobacteraceae; genus Afipia. The sequence goes on along the minus strand of JAIERI010000169.1, from coordinate 134 downwards.
TTCGTGCTGATGAGCGGGCGGATGGCACCCTCGGCCTTCGCGGTGACGTTGCCGGACCTCGCCTCGCGGCTGCGTGCGCTGCCGGTCGTCACGCTCGCCGCGCCGGACGATGCGATGTTTCGCGCATTGATCGT
>JAIERI010000116.1 GCA_019747015.1 Xanthobacteraceae bacterium | reverse complement strand
ATAATATCCCGGTCAGTGTCGTTGCGAAGAACATCGAGGACGGCCGCTTCATTCTCGCCAACCGCGCTTTCGAGCAATTCCTGGGGTTGCCGCACGAGAAGATCATCGGACATACCGCAAGCGAACTTTTCAATGCGGAGGCGGCATCCGCGATCGACGCCAACGACGGGGCCGCCATCGCTGCGCCCGACCGGCAGCTCATAACCGAATGCACGATCGATTTTGGCAAAGGCCCGCGAATTCTGGCAAGCAACCGCATCGTCGCGCGCGACCAGACTGGCAAGCCGGAATTTTTGATTGCGATGTTCGAGGACGTGACTGGCCGCAAGGAGATGTCGCTGGAAATCCAGAACACCAAAAAATTCCTGGAATTGGTGGTCGACAACATTCCGGCTGCGCTGCTGGTCAAGCGCGTCAGCGACGGCAAGTTCGTACTAGCCAATCGCGGCGCCGAGACGATCCTCAATCGCAAGCGGGAAGACGTCATCGAACACACTGTCGAGGAGGTCCATCCCGAGGCTGCCGCAAAATTCATCGCGATGCGTGACGATGCCGCGATCCGGAAGGGTGGCCTGGTCACCGAGGAGCATCCGATCCCGACCGACGACGGTCTTCGCCTGTTCGCGACGCGCCGTGTCACCATCATCGATGAGAACGGCGCTCCTCAATATCTCATCAAGACCAGCGAAGACATCACCGATCGCCGCGAGACGGAATCGCGTATGGCCCACATGGCCTATCACGACACCCTCACTGGCATGCCCAACCGTGCCGCGTTCCTTCAGGCGCTCGAACAGCTCATCGATGCCTGCAGTGGCACCAATGAAGAATTCGCGGTGTTCTCGGTCGACCTCGACCGTTTCAAGGAAGTCAACGACGTCTTCGGTCACGAGACCGGCGATCGGCTGCTGATCGAAGTTTCCAAGCGGATCGAGACCGCGGTCGAAGGCGGCGTGGTCGCTCGTCTGGGCGGCGATGAATATGGTGTGATCATCGATGGCAAACAGCCTGACGCCGCCAAGGCGCTCGCGGAGCGGCTGTCGGCGATGATCAGGGACGAGTTCGTCATTGACGACAAGATTCTGCGCATCGGACTGACGATGGGCATTTCGATCTTCCCGCACAACGGCACCGATGGCGCTGCGTTGCTCGCCAACGCTGACGCCGCTCTGTCCCGCGCCAAGGCGAAGTCACGCGGCTCGGTCAGCTTCTATGAAGCCGAGATGGATCAGCAGATCCGCAATCGCCGCGCGTTGCATCAGGATTTGTCCGCCGCCATCCGTAACGGCGAGCTGTCGCTGCATTATCAGCCGCAGGCGCATACCCGTCATCACATCACCGGCGACGATGTCGTAGGTTTTGAAGCGCTGGCGCGCTGGATTCATCCGGTGCGCGGGTTCGTTCCACCGAGCGACTTCATTCCGCTGGCGGAAGAAAGCGGCCTGATTGTCGAGATGGGCGAATGGATCTTGCGCGAGGCTTGCCGTGAGGCGGCGTCCTGGCCGCGGCATCTGCAGATCGCGGTCAACCTGTCGCCCGCGCAGTTCGCCCACGGCGATCTCGTCGGCCTCGTCCATTCGATCCTTCTTGAAACCGGGCTGACCCCGGGCCGACTCGAACTTGAAATCACCGAAGGCGTGCTGATCGACGATTTTGACCGCGGCCTGTCGCTGCTGCGCCGCCTCAAGGCGCTTGGCGTGCGGATCGCAATGGACGATTTCGGCAGCGGATATTCGTCGCTGACCTATCTGCAGTCCTTCCCGTTCGACAAGATCAAGATCGATCGCGCCTTCGTGATGAATCTTGGCCGCAACTCGCAGTCGGCGGCGATCATCCGCGCGATGATCGGGCTCGGTCACGGTCTGGACATTTCCATCGTCGCCGAAGGTGTCGAGACGTTGCACCAGCTCAGCTTCCTCGCAGTCGAGGGTTGCGATCAGGTGCAGGGCTATTTCCTCGGCAAGCCCGCGGTCATCGGCCAGTATGACGAGTGGGTCGGCCGCGTTCCCGCCAGGCTGGAACAGCCGGTCCGTAAGATCGGCTGATCGGCGTACGGCGCGTGCATTTATTGCGCGCTTGATCCGCCGTCACTTGACTTGACATGACGATCATCGGACATGATCGGCATGGCTGATTTCGATATTGCCGTGATCGGCGGAGGATTGAACGGCGTCAGCATCGCGCGCGACGCCGCCGGACGCGGACTGCGTGTCATCCTTATTGAGCAGGACGATATTGGCGGCGGCGCTACCGCGGCTTCGCCTGGCCTCATTCACGGAAATTTTCCTGATCTTGAACGCGGCGCATTTTTGCGCGTGCGCGCCGCGCTTGCAGAGCGTGACGTGATGCTGCGGACGGCGCCGCAACTCGTTCGCCCCGCGCGGTTCGTGCTGCCCGTGCATGAGCAGGAACGCCCGCCCTCGACACTGCGCGCCAGCCTGTTCGTTTATGACCGCATGGCGGAACGCGGATTTCATGCGCGCACCGGCGAACTCGATTTGACCCATCACCAGATCGGCGTGCCGCTGAAGCGCGCGGTCGGCGTGGCGTTCGATTATTCCGATTGCCTTGCCGACGATACGCGGCTGGCGAGCCTGACCGCCGCCGATGCCGCGGAAAGGGGCGCGGTGATCCGCACAGGCGCGCGCTGCGTGCGTGCCGACCGCACCGAAATCTGGCGGATCGCAGTGATCAATCGTGGTCAGCGCGAAGTCATCAACGCCCGCGCGCTGGTGAATGCCACCGGCGCATGGGTACGGGGCTTCGCAGAATCGGCGCTGCGTCTGACGCCGCTGGACGTGAGCTTCGAGCGCGCAAGCGCGATCGTGGCGCGCCGCCTGTTCGATCATGACAATGTCTACGTGTTCCAGAACAACGACAAGCAGCTGGTCTACGCCATTCCCTATGAGCGTGACTTCACGCTGATCGGCACTGCGGCGCAGGCATCCACCAGCGATCCGGCCTCGGTGTCCACGACATCAGCCGACGTGACCTATCTGTGTCAGGCGGTGAACCGTTATTTCCGCGAACCGATCGGTCCATCGGACGTGGTGCGCGCGGTGTCGGGGCTCAACGTCGTCTCCGCCGATGACGCGGGCAAGCGGCTGCGCCGGGACGGCCAGATGAAATTCGAGCGCAAGACCGGCGAGGCGCCTTTGCTCACCATTGTTGGGGGCGCCACGACCACGGCGCGGCGGCGGGCCGAACTGGCGATGGTGCGGCTGGCGACGTTTTTTATGACTTCGCCGCCATGGACATCTTATACGGCGCTGCCTGGCGGTGATTTCCCCTGGCGCGAGTTCGAGGAGAGGATCGCAGCCATGCTGCAACGCTGGCCGTTCCTGGGCGAGGACAACGCGCGCCGCATGTTTACGGCCTATGGCGCGCGCATCGAATATATTCTCGGCGATGCGAAAAGCATGGACGATCTCGGCCCGCGCTTTGGCCCGGGTCTGACCGGCGCCGAGGTCCGCTATCTGATGAAAAACGAATTCGCCCGCTTCGCCGACGACATTCTCTGGCGGCGTTCGAAACTGGGGCTGACGCTTTCCAAGCCTGACCGCGACGCGCTGGCGTTGTTCATGGCGGCGCCTGCATGATCTTGCTATCATGGCACCGGCAGGGCGAGGGGTGATGAGCGGCGGGGCGGCAAAACAGCAGGGCGTGCTGCTGCGCATTGAGAGTGTCAGCAAGCGTTTCGGCGGCTTCACGGCTGTCGATGATCTGTCGCTCGCCATCGGTGCGGGTGAATTCTTCGCGCTGCTCGGTCCCAGTGGTTGCGGCAAGACCACACTGCTGCGGATGCTGGCCGGCTTCGAGGTGCCCAACGAGGGGCAGATTTATCTGGACGGCGAAGACATCGCGCCGGTGCCGCCGCATCTGCGGCCGGTGAACATGATGTTCCAGAACTACGCGCTGTTTCCACATCTGTCCGTTGCAAACAACATTGCCTTCGGTCTCAAGCGCGCCGGTCTGCCGAAACCCGAAATCGGGGCGCGTGTCGGCGAGATGATCGCGCTGGTGCGCTTGCAAGGCCTTGAGAAACGCCGCCCCGATCAATTGTCCGGCGGACAGCGCCAGCGTGTCGCGCTCGCCCGCTCGCTGGCGCGACGGCCCCGCGTGCTCCTGCTCGACGAACCGCTGGCCGCACTCGACAAGAAATTGCGCGAGGAAACCCAGTCCGAATTGCTGGAGGTGCAGCGCCGACTCGGCACGACCTTTGTGATCGTCACGCACGATCAGGACGAGGCCATGACGGTCGCCGACCGCATCGGTGTGATGGACAAGGGACGTCTTGTGCAGTCCGGCACGCCGCGCGAACTTTACGAGGCACCGAACTCGCGCTGGATCGCGGGCTTTGTCGGCGATGTCAACATGATCGAGGGCCACGTCACCGCGCAGGGCGAGGGTGTGTTGACCGTGATAACGCAGGGCGGGAATATTGCCGCGAACGGGACGGCCGCAAACGGCGCGGCTGTCTGCATCGCGATCCGGCCCGAAAAGATCAGGCTGCTGGATGCGCAGAGCGCCGCTCAGGCTGGTCAGAATACATTCGCGGGCGAATTGATCGACATCGGCTATCTCGGCGGCTTGTCGATCTATCGCGCCAGACTCGATCACGGCGTGGTTCTGCGCATCTCGGCGGCCAACGCGACGCGCGCCGCTGCGGGAGCTTTCGTGCCAGGGCAGCGCGTCATCGCCGCGTTTGCGCCGGACGATTGCGTGGTGTTGCAGCAATGAGCCCGCGCCGTATCTTCACGGTCCCGGCACGCCTTGCGGCCATCGCGCCTTATGTGTGGATGGTGCTGTTCTTCCTTCTGCCGTTCGGGTTTGTGCTGAAGATCGCACTCTCGCAGACCGCCATCGCGCAGCCGCCTTACATTCCGGTTTTCGATTTAAGCGCCGGCTGGCAGGCCTTTGCGGATGCACTGTCGAAATTGTCGCTCGACAATTTCAGGCTGCTCGCCAGCGATAATATCTACATGCTGTCCTACCTGCGAAGCCTTGTTGTCGCCGTGCTGTCGACTGCGATACTTCTGCTCATCAGCTATCCGGTGGCTTATGGCATGTCACGCATGCCGCTGCGATGGCAGCCAATTGCGATGATGCTGGTGATCGTGCCGTTCTGGACCTCGTTCCTGATCCGCATCTATGCATGGATGAACATTCTTCAGCATGACGGCCTGCTGAATTCCGCGCTGATCGCGCTGCATGTCATCGATCGTCCCTTGATCTGGCTGTCGACCGACACCGCGATGTATCTCGGTATCGTCTATTCGTATTTTCCGTTCATGATCCTGCCGCTTTACGCGACGCTCTCGAAACTGGATTCGTCGCTGCTCGAGGCCGCGGCCGATCTTGGAAGCTCCCGGCTGAAAACATTCTGGCTGGTGACGTTCCCGTTGTCGCTGCCGGGGGTCGGCGCAGGTGTGCTGTTGTGTTTCATTCCCATTGTCGGTGAGTTCGTGATTCCCGATCTGCTGGCGGGGTCGAACCGCATGATGATCGGCCAGATGCTGTGGCTGGAGTTCTTCACCAATAAGGACTGGCCGGTTGCCTCAAGCATCGCCATCGTGCTGCTGGCGCTGCTTTTGGCGCCGCTGCTGATCTACGAGAAATTGCAGCGCCGCCATCTCGACGAGGCGCACTGATGGCCTCGCGTGCGCTGACAAAACTCTCGCCGTTCAACGTCGTCTCGCTGACGCTTGGGCTGGCGTTTCTCTATCTGCCCATCGTCATTCTGGTGGTCTATTCGTTCAATGCCTCCCGTCTGGTCACGATCTGGGGCGGCTGGTCGCTGCGCTGGTACATTGAGTTCTTCAACGACCAGGCGATGCTGTTGGCGGCGTGGATGAGCCTGCGCGTCGGTGTCGTGTCCGCGACACTGGCGACGCTGCTCGGCACGCTCGCGGCGGTGGCATTGTCGCGCGGTGGAGCTTTTCGAAGCCGCACGCTGTTTTCCGGCATGATCTACGCGCCGCTGGTGATGCCGGAAGTCATCACCGGATTGTCGTTGTTGCTTTTGTTCGTCGCGATCGACGCCGGGCGCGGATTCTGGACGGTCATTGTCGCGCATACCACGTTGACCATGTGTTTCGTCACCGTGGTGGTGCAGTCGCGGCTCGGGGCCATCGATAAAAGCCTGGAAGAGGCGGCGATGGATCTGGGATGCGGTCCGCTGCGCGCGTTCGTGTCGGTAACGCTGCCGCTGATGCTGCCGTCCATCGTCGCGGGCTGGATGCTGGCCTTCACACTGTCGCTCGACGATCTGGTGATCGCCAGCTTCGCCACCGGGCCGGGCTCCTCGACACTGCCGATCCGGATTTATTCGGAGGTGCGGCTCGGGGTGAAGCCGGAGATTAACGCGATCTGCACGCTGATGATCGCCATGGTAAGCGTGGCGATCGTCGCGGCATCACTCGCCGCGAAATTGTCGAGCGAGCAGGGCGAAAGCGCCGCGCCGCTTTAATTAATTGGCCGAGGAATTCGGCGCCGCGGCGGGCGGCGCGGACGGCGTTTCGCTTGGCGGAGAGGTTGTCGCGGATGACGGCGGGGCAGGCTGAGCGGGAATAGCTGGCGTGTCGGTTGCCGCCGGCGCGGGGTCGGTCTTGCGGCCGCCCTGCAAGCGGTCGATCACCGCTTTCACCGCATCGCGCGTCTTGTGATCTTTAAGTGAATCGAGCAGCGGCGCGGCGCCTTGCGAGCGGCGGATCAGAATATCGGAATCGGGGAAGATCAGGGGATCGTCCCACGGGCCCTGCACCACGAACGGCAATTGGAAGCCGGGCGGAGCGTCGGGAGCCGAAACCAGGCTTGCCGTTCCCTTCAGATCGTATTCGCGGGAGGGAATCGACGCCGTGCCGGTGAGCATCACCTGCGTCGTGGGTCCGTCGATCTGAACGTTGTCGGCGGTGGCGACGCCGTCCTTGATGCTGATTGCGACACTGAGCTTGTCGAACGGCGTCGTGCCGCTGCGGAAATTGCCGGCGCCGGACAGCGGCCGCTTCTCCAGCCGCCGCAGCAATTGCTCGATATTGAAACCGCTGATCGAGCCGTCATGGCCGGTGAGCGTGGCGGTGCCGTCCAGCGATTGCGCCAATGCGAACGCGCTCGATCCAGATGCTTCGAGCGACACGATGAGGTCGCCGCGGCCGCGCAAGGTGCGAATGCCGAACAGTTCGGTCGCACCGGCTTCGAGGTCGACGTCGTTGAAACGAAACTGCGCCCTGACGTCGGCGGAATCGTCGGAGCGCGTCACGCCGAGCGAGCCCTTGATGATGCCGCCATAGATTTGCGCCTCGCCGACACTGAGCGCGAGCGCGCCGTTGCGCAGATTCGCGCCGAGCGCGGTGCGGCCGAGTTTCGAAGGGCCGACAGTGACCTTGGCAGCGGACAGGCGAATGTCGAGGTCGGTGGCCGAAAGACCGCGCAAATCGAAAATCTGCCGGTTCCAGTCGCGCGCGCCGCTGGCGAGCAGACGCATGGTGCCGATATACGGCGTCAGATCCAGCGTGTCGGCGGCCAGCGTGCCCTGCAAGGTTTGCCGGCCGGTGGTGCCGTTATAGGTCAGCACGCCTTCCGCCGCGTTGCCGTCGAGATCGACATTCACATTGGTCAGCGCGACGGATTCGCCGACGATATTGGCGCGGGCCTTCAGACTGAACCGCCCGAAGCCGCCATCGGCGAGCGGCGTCTGCCCGATCCAGCGCAGCGCATCGCGGAAGGAAGAGCTGTCCGCGGTCAGATTGCCGTCGAGCAGCAGACTGGCGCGGTTGGACGTCGCGCCGTCGAATGCCATTTTCAGCGGCGCGGCGGCGATGCGCGCCTTCAATCCCGTGCGGTCGCCCGCAAGCATCGCGGCGAAATCCGTTACACCGAAGCTGCCATCGACGCGTTCGCCATGCCAATCGAATTGTCCGGTCGCGGCGAAAGAGCGCGAGATCGACGGCCAGCCCAGCGACAGGTCGATCTTGTCGACGGTCTCGTCGATGTTCCGCGCCGGGTCGCGAAACATGACGGTGCCCTGCATGACGCGGATTTCAGAGAACGACACCGGCGAGGCGGTGTTCGGTTTCATGTTGCGGGCGAGAGTCTCGATGATCGGCGTCCAGTTGCTGTCGCCATTTGCCTCGCGCGTCACCGTGACGTGCGGATTGAGCAGCGCAAGGTCTGAAACTTCGAAGCGCCGCACGAAAATCGGCAACAGGCTGAGATTGGCGGTGAGCGCGTCGACGGTGAGCGTGCTGGAATTGTCGTTTTCGCTCTTGAGTGCGACCTGATGCAGCGTCACGTAGCTGCCGGGAAAAATGGATACGTCAGTCTTGCCGTGGACCACCAGTTCCAGCCCGGTCGCAGCGCGGATCTGCGCCTCGACGGACTTACGTGCCGCGTCCTTGTCGATGACCAGGGACATCAGCATCAGTCCGAGCAGCACCGCGCCGAGAACGGCCGCAGCCGGCGCCCCCAGGCGTTTTATCCCTTGGACTATGGTCAATGGTCGATCCGATCGGGGGTGTGGAGGCGGCGGTTATCGGCCACCGTCAATCGCGCGCAACTTGATCGTTTTTCTTGACGCTTTCAAGGCCATAGGGAGCCTATCCGGTGGTCTGGTTAAAGCGCTATCCCCGACGGCGTGCGCGGACCGGCGCCGCCGCTGCCGCCGTCATCAGGATGCAACTAAGGGGCGGTATGCGGCAACATGAGGCAGTCCGGATTGACGGGTTTTCCCGATTGCGCGTAATTAGGCGCCGACGGAACCGCTCCGTTGCCGATTTCTCATTTCCCAGGTTGCAGCACAGATGAACAAGGTCTTTCCCGACGCGAAATCGGCGCTTGAGGGCGTGGTCAAGGACGGCATGACGATCATGTCGGGCGGGTTCGGCCTTTGCGGCATTCCGGAAACGCTGGCGGATGCGCTTCTCGAACTTGGCGTGAAGAATCTGACGGTGATTTCCAACAACGCCGCCGTCGATGGCATCGGCCTCGGCCGTCTGCTGGAGACCCGGCAGATCAAGAAAATGATCTCGTCCTATGTCGGCGAGAACAAGATTTTCGCGCAGATGTATCTCGCCGGTGAACTGGAACTCGAATTCAATCCGCAGGGCACGCTGGCCGAGCGCATCCGCGCCGGCGGCGCCGGCATTCCGGCCTTCTATACCAAGACCGGCGTCGGCACGCTGATCGCCGAGGGCAAGGAAGTGAAGGAATTCGACGGTGAGAAATACATCATGGAACGCGGGCTGACCGCCGACATTTCCATCGTGCACGCGTGGAAGGGCGACGCCGCCGGCAACCTGATCTATCGCAAGACCGCGCGGAACTTCAATCCGATGATGGCGACGGCATCGAAAATGACCATCGCCGAAGTCGAACATCTGGTGCCGGTCGGCGAACTCGATCCGGACGAAATCCACACGCCGGCTATTTTCGTCAAGCGTATCGTTGCCGTCGATCCAAACCGTAAGCATATCGAGCAGCGCACCGTGCGCAAGCGCGCTTAATTATATCGGAGTGTTTTCGAGCGAAGTGGAAGCCGGTTCGCGTTAAGAAAACGCGACAACTGATAAAGACTAGGAGAGAGCCCATGGCCTGGAATCGTGAACAGATGGCTGCCCGCGCCGCGAAGGAATTGCGCGACGGCTATTACGTCAATCTCGGCATCGGCATTCCGACGCTGGTGTCCAATTACATTCCCGACGGCATGGACGTGGCGCTGCAAAGCGAGAACGGCATGCTCGGCACCGGCCCTTTTCCCTACGAGGGTGAGGAAGACCCCGACCTCATCAATGCCGGCAAGCAGACCGTCACCGAACTGCCCGACACCAGTTATTTCTCCAGCGCCGAGTCCTTCGCCATGGTGCGCGGCGGTCACATTGATCTGTCGATCCTCGGCGCGATGCAGGTCGCCGAGAATGGCGATCTCGCCAACTGGATGATCCCCGGCAAAATGGTCAAGGGCATGGGCGGCGCGATGGACCTCGTCGCCGGCGTCAAGCGCGTCGTGGTGGTGATGGAGCATTCCGCCAAGGACGGCGCGAAGCTCTTGCACAAATGCACGCTGCCGCTCACCGGCGAGAAGGTTGTCGACATGGTGGTGACGGATCTGGCCGTGTTCACCATCGACAAGCACGGCAAGGATGGCATGGCGCTGATCGAGCTGGCCGACGGCGTGACGCTCGATGAGGTCAAGTCGAAGACCGAGGCGGATTTCCGCGTCGCGCTGAAGAACGCATAAGATAACGGCATCCTCATCATAGCCCGGACGGAGCGCAGCGAATCCAGGATAATCGGATGGGGCCATTCCCGGATTTCATCCGGGCTACACTGGCTGAAATCAAAACTGGGTCGCGCCGGCTGATTGAATATCTTATGTCGCCTGTGCTTCGTTACAAACAAGAAAGTCTCCGCGAACGCTGACGAGGGTTGAACCGATGAAATTTGCGAAGTTCGCGCTCGCTATTTTGGTGGCATCATTCGTGCTGTATAAGATACTCTGGCCAAGCGCGACAATTCGATACCGTTTGACGCTCTTTGCCGAAGACAACGGAAAACCCACATCGGGATCGGGCGTCATTGAGGTCAATTATTCTCGCAATTTACTTCCCGGACAGAATAGCAAAATAGCGATCGACGTTCGAGGAGAGGCCGTCGAGTTAGATTTCCCAAACAAGGGCATGTTATTCGCCCTTTTAAAAGCCGGACCAGCCGATCCGGCATCTTCTGCAGAATGGATCGTGTTGCATGTCTTTAAATTCCCTGACGGATCACTGACGAATTCGGGCGGTCACGGATTTGAAGAACTGAATAAATTGAAAGGTAGTGCGGACGTGCCGCTGAGCCGTCTTCCTTTGCTAGTTCGGTTTCGCAATCTAAATGATCCGATGACAGTCGAAGCCGTTGATCCATTTAATCTTGAAGCAAGTTTTGGTTCCGGCACGAAGCTTACCCGCGCAAGTGTGGACATTGTTTCTGCGGGGGTCTGGCCATTCAACATGGTGGGCCTCGCGGGGGAGCCGATTACAAACACAATATCGGGCGTTCTCCGTTGGCTACCTGCGCTACATGGAAAATATCTCGGGGGCGGATTTGATTCAGGCTCCGCACCTTTTGGGCTGCATGGCGGTGACTTTAAAAAGCCAGCGTAGCCCGGATGGAGCGCAGCGAAATCCGGGACCATCGGATGGGGCGCCGCTCCCGGATTTCATCCGGAGCTACGCTGAAGAACGCCTGACGTCACACCGCCTGAACGGAGGCCTGCGAAAACACCACTTCGATCAAAGTGCCGGTGTTCGGCCCGCTCTTGATATTGAACTGCGCGCGGTTGGCTTCCACCAACGCCTTGGTCAGCGACAGGTTCGCCCCGTTGTCCGACGGCAGGCGATCAGACGCCACCGGGGTGCGGAATGGCGCCATCGCCGCGGCAATCTCGTTGTCGTTCAGCCCGTGGCCGGTGTCACGCACGCGCAGCACCACTTCGCCCCGGTCGGTCGTCGCCGTCGAGACGATCACCTGACCGCCGGCATTGGCAAGATGAATCGAGCTGCCGATCAGGTTGAGCGCGATCTGCCGCAGCGCCCGCGCGTCGGCCTGCACGCCAGGGAGTGCATGCGCCAGTGAGGTGCGGATGATGATGCGCTCGCGGTTGGCGTGAGGCTGCAGCGCGGCGACGCATTGTTCGATCAGCGGATTGAGATCCTGATTGGCGAAGGCGAGATCCAGTTTGCCGGATTCGATCCGCGACAGATCGAGCATGTCGTCGATGATCGCGATGACGCGCTCGCCGGAGGCGCGAATATCCTTCATGTA
>JAIERI010000039.1 GCA_019747015.1 Xanthobacteraceae bacterium | reverse complement strand
TGGGCAATCCTACCAGATCTTCGGCCTGAACTCGTACGCGGTGCAGGATCTGACCAACACCGGCATCAACTCCGGGCTTGAAAACGCAAAGTCCGACTATGTCGGACGCATTTCGTATCAGCCGAACAAGACCTTCAGCTTCACCACCCGTGCCCGGATCGACGAAGCCACGGGCAACTTCAATCGCTTTGAAACCGAAGGCCGCGCCAATTTCGATCGCTGGTCTGTCAGCCTGCTGTATGGCGATTACGCAGCGCAACCCGAACTCGGCTTCCTCACGCGCCGCCAGGGCCTGCTCGGAACGGCCTCGGTCAAGGTTGCGTCAAATTGGGTTCTGTCCGGCGGACTGCGCTACGATCTGACGCAGGACAAGGTCAATCAATACATCATCGGCGCCGGCTACGTGGACGACTGCTTCATCCTCGCCGTGAACTACATCACCGACTACAATTACACCACGATCCTCAATCAGACTCCCGTCACCGACCACCGCTTGATGTTGCAGATCGGACTGCGGACGATTGGTTCGACCGCACTGTCGCAGACGGTCGGAACGGTCCAGTAATCCGGTGCGATAGCCGTGACATCGCGTATGACGGATATCTTCATGGTTGCAAATCGCTCCGCGTCCCGTCTTGTGTCCATCTCCTTGGTCACGCTGCTGGCGGCCTTTGCCGTCTGCGCGCCGACACGCGCCGAAGCACAAACAGTCGTGGTGCTGGTCGGCGGCGAGCCGATCACCAATCTCGACATCGAGCAACGCACCAAACTCACGACATTGACGACGCACAAGGCGCCGCCGCGCCAAGAAGTGTTGCAGGAACTGATTGACGAAAAACTGAAAATCCGCGAGGGAAAAAAATTCGGCGTCGATCTCAGCGCTTCGGACGTCGATGGTGCCTATTCGGGCATGGCGTCGCGTTTACGGATGAACTCCGATCAATTGACCAAGGTGCTCGAGGCGCAAGGCATTCGCGCCGACACCCTCAAGCAGCGCCTGAAGGCGGAGACCACCTGGAACGCCCTTGTGCGCGGACGCTACAAGGAAAGCCTTGTGGTCTCAGAGAAGGACGTTCAGACGGCCGTCGCCAGCGACGCACAACCGGAGCAGAACAAAAGCTTCGAATATCGAGTGCGGCCTGTCGTGCTGTTTATCCCGCGCGGGGCTGCACCGGCGGTGGTCGAACAGCGGCGCAAGGAGGCCGAGACGTTGCGCGGCAAGATCCAGAGCTGCGATGATGCGGAAGGCTATTTTCGCGCGATGCGCGACGGCACCATTCGCGACTTGATCGTCAAGACCTCCGCGGATTTGCCCGGCGCCTATCGGGAATTGCTCGACAAGACCGAGATCGGGCATATGACGGCGCCGGAAGTCACCAAGCAAGGCGTAGAAATGGTCGTGCTGTGCGATCGCAAGACCACCACGGCAGACACTCCGGCCAAACGCGCGGCGCGCGATAAATTGTTCGTCCAGAAATACGAAGCAAAGTCGAAGGCCTATCTCGATGACCTTCGCAAGGGCGCCATGATCGAGTACCGCTGAAAGCGGACATGACAATCAAACCCGTTGCCCTGACAATCGGCGAACCAGCGGGCATTGGCCCGGACATCGCCATTGCGGCGTGGCTGGCGCGGCATGAGCTTGCCCTTCCCGCCTTCTATCTTGTCGGCGACAGGGATTTTATCGAACGGCGCGCCAAAATCCTCGGCGTCGTTATAAAAACGGCGGATGCGAGGCCCGAGGATACGCTACGTATTTTCAGTGGCGCCCTGCCCGTAATCGCGAGCGGCCACGATGTAACCGCGCAGCCAGCCCGTCCCGACGAGAGCAGCGCACCGGCTGCCATTGCATCGATCCGCCACGCTGTGGCCGACGTGATCGCGGGTTGCGCCAGTGCCGTCGTGACAAATCCCATTGCCAAGAACGTGCTCTATCGTGCAGGCTTCAAACACCCCGGACATACCGAGTTTCTCGCCGAGCTTGCGGCCGTCGACGGGAAAACACCGCATCCCGTGATGATGCTGTGGTCGCCGGAACTCGCGGTCGTTCCTGTGACCATCCACCTGCCACTGCGTGAAGCCATCACTGCACTGACCACGGACCTGATCGTTGAAACCGCGCGCATCGCCGCCACCGATTTGAAGGCGCGCTTCGCCATCGCACGGCCGCGTCTGGCAGTATCCGGACTCAACCCGCATGCCGGTGAGGACGGCTCGCTGGGCATGGAGGATCAGACGATTATCGCGCCCGCCATCGCAAAGCTGCGTGCGGAAGGCTTCGATGTCAGGGGACCGCTGCCGGCCGACACCATGTTTCACGCTGCGGCGCGCGCGACCTATGATTGCGCGATCTGCATGTATCACGATCAGGCGTTGATCCCGATCAAAACCATCGCCTTCGATCACGGCGTCAATGTCACGCTTGGTCTGCCTTTCATCCGCACGTCGCCCGATCACGGCACGGCCTTTGACATCGCAGGCACCGGCCGCGCCGATCCAATGAGTCTGATCGCGGCGCTGCGTCTTGCTGCGCGCATGGCCCAAGCGAAGCCTGCTACATGAGTCAGATCGACGATCTGCCACCGCTGCGAGATGTTATAAAGAGATACGACCTTTCGGCACGCAAATCGCTTGGCCAGAACTTTCTGCTAGATCTCAACCTTACGACGCGTATCGCGCGCGCGGCTGAGCCGCTGCAGGACACAACCGTGATCGAAGTCGGCCCGGGGCCCGGCGGACTGACACGTGCGCTTCTCGCGCTCGGCGCCAGGCGTGTGATCGCGGTTGAGCGCGACGCGCGCGCGCTGCCCGCGCTGGAAGAGATTGCGCAGCGCTATCCCGGCCGTCTTCAGATTGTCCACGGCGATGCGTCGACATTCGATCCGCGCCCGCTTCTGGACGGTGCGCCAGCCAGGATCGTCGCCAACCTCCCCTATAATATCGCCACCCCGCTTTTGACCGGATGGCTGGGCACCCAACCATGGCCGCCATGGTTCGACATGATGGTACTGATGTTTCAGCGCGAGGTCGCCGAGCGCATCGTCGCGCGCGAGAACGACGAGGCCTATGGGCGGCTCGGCGTCTTGTCGAACTGGCGCGCCGAGACAAAAATCCTGTTCGACATCGCCCCGGCTGCCTTCGTTCCACCGCCGAAAGTCACCTCCTCCGTCGTGCGCCTGATCCCGCGTCAGCAGCCCGAACCGTGCGAGCGCCGCGCGCTCGAACAGATCACAGCGGCTGCATTCGGACAACGGCGCAAGATGCTGCGCCAGAGTCTGAAATCGCTCGGCCTCGACCCTGCGGTACTGGCGGAAGCTGCCGGTATCGATCCCACACGACGCGCCGAGACGATCCCGATATCCGGCTTCACCGCGATGGCCCGCAAGCTGACCGAATTAAAATTAAAGAGACTGGTCATCTAACTCACGCGGCGTACCACATCGGCGGCGCCGGCTTTTTGTTGCGGCCGGCGGCCCTTGGAAACCTCGCCCGAATTAAGTCACAGGCCTTACTAAATTGCGGCCAATTGCCACCCTACTTATCCGCGATCGTTGCGGTTGAACGTATCGCGTCAGACCGGGGGGGTCTATGTCGCACCGAACCATGAAATGCGTGCCTGCGATCGTCTGCCTTGTTGGCAGCATCGTGATTGCCGCATCGTCCTGTACCACCGCCTTTGCCGACGAATGTCTGTCCGGCCCGAAGGGCACCACGCCTGGGGGGAAACACTGGTATTACCGCATCGACAGGGCGACCAAGAAACACTGCTGGTACGTGAGGGAGGAAGGCGGGAAGACACGAAAGGTCGCAAGCGCAAAGCCTGTCGTGGAAACTGCGGCTCAGGAAGATTCAGCGGCACGCCCTCTTGAACCGTCAGTCGCCGACGCCCGTGCCGAACTCCCTTCGGTGGACGCGGTTTTTCCAGCTGCACCGCAGGCCGCGCCGCCTGTAGAACAGACGCCCGACTCAGCTCTCCCAAACGAGAATACGCCACGCCTGACTACGCGCGATCTCATCACGCAGGGGCCGACCATCCTCGCCTCGCGCTGGCCATTGCCGAATGAATTCCAGCCCGCTGAAACGCAAACGGACACCAGCGCACGCAACGCGGCACGGGCTCCTGCCGATCCGCCGAAGCAACAGAGACCGGCGCAGAATGCCGGCGCTCAAATTGGCCCACTTCAGATTTTCCTGTGCGTGCTTGCCATCGCGCTGGCGCTCGCCGCCATTATCGGCCGCGCGATTTTTCAGCGTGCCGCGGCCTCGCGCCGCAAACAGGCCACACACATCCGGCGGCGGCCGATCTGGCCAGACATGCCGCAGAGTGGCGTGCGGCCGTCTTATGCGCAAATGGTCACACCGGAGCGCCGCGCGCGCGCCATGCGTGCGAATCGCGCTGTGACCGACGAAATCGAGGATCTGCTGCGGGGCGTGTCCAGACGCCACGGCTGAGATACCGTTTGCGCTATCCTTGCAGTTGTTCCTGCAACGCGCGCACGAAAGCCGACAGGCCGGTCTGCCGCTCGCGTTTAAGGCGTTCGGCGCGCAAAATGGTTTCGGTCTCGGCGAATGCAGCGTCGAGGTCGCTGTTGATCACGACATAATCGTATTCAGCCCAATGGCTGAGTTCATGCGTGGCGCGGCTCATCCGGCCGCGAATGACCTCGTCGGAATCCTGCGCGCGGGTGTGCAGCCGCCGCTCGAGATCTTCGGCCGATGGCGGCAGGATGAAAACGCTAACCACATCGTCGCGCGCCTTCTCGCGCAATTGCTGGGTGCCCTGCCAGTCGATGTCGAACAGCACGTCCTCACCGGCGGTCAGCGCGTTCTCGACCGGCTTGCGCGGCGTGCCGTAGTGATGATCGAACACGGCGGCATGCTCCAGCAACTCCTGCTGTTTGACCATCGCATCGAATTTCGCCTGGTCGATGAAATGATAATGCTGGCCGTCCACTTCGCCCGGGCGTTTGGCGCGCGTCGTGACCGAGACAGACATGCGCATGCCGGGCGTCTTTTCAATCAGCATCCGCGACAATGTCGATTTGCCCGCACCAGAGGGCGACGACAGCACGAACATCAGTCCGCGCCGCTCGCCTGCCCCGATCGCTGAAGTCTTTGCCATCGCCGCGCTCACTCCAGATTCTGGACCTGTTCGCGAAACTGCTCGACCACCGTTTTCATTTCAAGTCCGGTGTTGGTTAGCTCAACATCGTTAGATTTCGAGCAGGTGGTATTCACCTCGCGATTGAATTCCTGCGACAGGAAATCCAGCCGCCGGCCGATCGCCCCGCCTTTGGCGAGCAATTCGCGGGTTTGCGCGATATGCGAGGTGATGCGGTCGAGTTCCTCACGAATGTCGGCCTTCGCCGCGATCATCAGAGCTTCCTGATTGAGCCGCTCGGCATCGAAGCGGTCGGATGCGCCGAGCAGCGTCGCGATCTGCTCGGCGAGCCGCGCCTTGATCGCCTCGGGCTTGCGTCCCGGTGCGGCCTCGGCGCGCGCGGTCAGATGCTCAAGCTCATCGATGCGTTGACTCAGAATTTGTCCGAGCGCGACACCTTCGCGCTGGCGCATCCCGATCATGTCTTGCAGCGCCTGGTCGAAGCCTTCGGTTGCGGCATCCTTAGCCGCCTGAATTTCGGTGTCGCCGCTTTCCGGCTCGACCACCTCGATCACGCCCTTGATCGCAAGCAGCCCGTCGACGCTCGGCGGCGCACCGCCGGTGCGCCTGGCAATATCGCCCGCGATATTCAGAACGGAGATCAGCAAATCCTCGTTGACGCGCACGGCCGACAGATTGCCGGTGCGCTTAACGTTGAGATTGGCGTAAACCGTGCCGCGCGATAAAAGCTCGGAGGCACGCTTGCGGGCGATGGGTTCGAGGTCGTCCCAGCCAGGCGGCAACCGCATGCGGAAATCAAGACCCTTGGCGTTGACGGATTTCAGTTCCCATTCGAATGCATAAGGCCCGCTGTTGCCATGACTTCGCGCAAAGCCGGTCATACTCGACAGCGCCATCGCGAAATCCGCTCCTGTCCAATTCAAATTGAAGATTCGCCGCGCGAACCGCGGCGACAATAGGCCATGCCGTCCAAAAGTGGAAACCGGTTTCCTAGCCTACAGCGGCCGATCATCGATGATGCGCCGTGGCCCGCCTATCTGGACCGGCGATCTATACCGGGATTATTGCTCCGCAGGTGCGGCTTCGGGCTCCGGCTCCGGTGCCGTCGCAGCAGCCGAAGCGGATGGCGGTTTGGGCTTCACCATAGCAGCACGCTTGACCGTCGGCACAGCGACAACCGGCTTTGCATTCGCCGCAGCCGGCGTCGCAAGGAGGCCGACCGGGGCCGTCGAGGACTTCGCGCCATTGGCTGCTCCCTTGGGCGCGCCTTTTTTGGCGCCGGGGACCGGCGTCTGGGCAGCCGCCGGAGGCGCCGCGGCAGGAGCGGCCGCAGGCGTCGTTGCGGTGCCTTGCGTGGCCGAATCGTCGTCAGGCTCGGCTGTATCATTCTGCTGCTGGCGCTCGATGCTGCGCAGCTTGGCGACCGCGGCCTGATGCGCGGCGTAATTTTCGGTGAAGGTGTGCCCGCCGGTGCCGTCGGCAACAAAGAACAGATCGCGCGTGCGTGCCGGATTGGCAGTCGCCTCAAGCGAAGCTCGACCCGGATTGGCGATCGGCCCGGGCGGCAGCCCGTCGATCACATAAGTATTGTAGGGCGTCGGCTGCTGGATCTCGCTGCGCTTGATAGGCCGGCCGAGTGTGCCTTTGCCACCGACAAGACCGTAGATGATGGTCGGATCGGATTGCAGCCTGATCTTCTGGCGCAGGCGGTTGGCGAACACCGCAGCGACGCGGCTGCGCTCGTCGGCACGGCCGGTTTCTTTTTCCACGATGGAGGCCAGAGTCACCAACTGCTCCGGCGAACGCACCGGAACGTCCGGATTGCGGCGCTCCCAGATTTCGTTCAGCACACGCTTTTGCGCCTGCTGCATACGCTGGATCACCTGCTCCCGCGACGTGCCACGCGGAAATTTGTAGGTGTCAGGCAGGAGTGTGCCCTCGCGTGGAATTTCGCGCAGCGTGCCCGCGAAAATATCGTTGTCCTGAAGACGTGCCACGATCTGTTCGGAGGTCAGACCCTCCGCCACCGAGAAGGCGTGTTGCACCACCTTACCCTCGACAATGGTACTGATGACATCGCCAAGGCTGGCGTTCTTCTGAAACAGGAATTCACCCGACTTCAGGCCCGAGCGTGCGTTCATCGCAAGCACACTGCCGATGAAGGTCCAGCGGTCCACGTCGATCACGCCCTCGCGCTGCAGGATATCGCCGATATCGGTCATGCCGGCACGCGGGGGAATGTTGACAGTCTTCTCCTCGGCGAGCGGCCCCTTCGCGCTGAGCACCTGCTTGCCGTAGATATAAAGACCGCCGGCCCCGAGCATCACAACCAGAAGCAGGGTCATGACGGCGTTGCCAAAGACCACGAACGGATTGCGTGCCCGTTCAGATCGTTTCGGCGGCTTGGGCATCTGCTGAGGTTCCAGCGCAGCGCGCGGGCTTCGGGGGGCGATGGGGGGTCTTTGACTCATGTCTGCAACCTGAATTCCCGCTGGCCGAATTGTGGCCTGTCGAACTGATTTCACATGCTATTTGGCATGAACAATCGATAGCAATATGACGGATTACGGCAAATCGGTGAAGCCATGCCGCCGCCTGTTAATTCACCACCCGCCTGACGATCAAAGATGCGTTGGTGCCTCCAAAACCGAATGAATTCGACAGGGCCACGTTGATTTCGCGTTCGCGCGGAACGTGTGGCACAAGATCGATTGCAGTCTCGACCGATGGATTGTCGAGATTGAGGGTTGGCGGGGCGACATTGTCCCGAATCGCAAGCGTGCAGAAGATCGCCTCTACCGCGCCGGCGGCGCCGAGCAGATGACCGATCGAGGATTTGGTCGAGGACATCGACACCTTCGACGCCGTATTGCCGAGCAGGCGCTGTGCCGCGCCAAGCTCGATTTCATCTCCGAGCGGTGTCGAGGTGCCGTGGGAATTGATGTAATCGATGTCCGAAGCGGTGATGCCGGCCCGCTTCATTGCCGCACTCATGCAGCGGAACGCGCCGTCGCCATCGGAAGCCGGGGCCGTGATGTGATAGGCATCGCCCGACAGGCCATAGCCGATGATTTCGGCGTAGATTTTCGCACCGCGCTTTTTGGCGTGCTCATATTCTTCTAGAACGACGATACCGGCACCCTCGCCCATTACGAAACCGTCGCGGTCCCGGTCGTAGGGACGCGAGGCCGCAGTCGGATTGTCGTTGTATTTGGTGGACATCGCGCGCATCGCGCAGAAGCCGCCCATCGCCAGCCGATTGACCGGCGATTCCGTGCCGCCTGCCACCATGACATCGGCATCGCCAAGCGCAATCAGGCGGCTTGCATCGCCGATGGCATGCGCGCCCGTCGAGCACGCCGTCACCACGGAATGGTTCGGGCCCTTCAGGCCGTGCTGGATCGAAACGTAACCCGATGCGAGGTTGATAAGGCGGCCGGGAATGAAAAACGGCGACAGCTTGCGCGGTCCGCGCTCATGCAGCGTAACTGCGGCATCGCCGATGCCTTCGAGTCCACCGATACCCGAACCGATCAGCGTGCCAGTGGCGCAACGTTCGTCCTCGGTCGCCGGATGCCAGTTCGCATCATCGAGCGCCTGCTTTGCCGCGGCGACCGCGAAAACGATGAAGTCGTCAACCTTGCGCTGCTCCTTCGGCTCCATCCACTGGTCGGGATTGAAGGTGCCGCCCGTACCGTCGCCACGCGGAACAACGCAGGCGATCCGGCTGGTAAGATCAGAGACGTCGATATGATCGACCTTGCGTGCGCCGCTCTCGCTGTTGAGAATGCGTTTCCACGTTGGCTCGACGCCGCATCCCAGTGGCGACACCATACCGAGGCCCGTGACGACCACCCGTCTCATCTCAACAACTCCGGTTCGAACTTCCGACTTCGCGCATGACCCGATCGACACCGGCGTTCAATTTCGGGACATGCGATGGATGGGATGAATGACATGCGCGGATTTGCGCGCAAGACAAACTTAAAGAAAACCCATGACGACAAATTCATGACAGCAAGACGGCGGGCCGTTGTTTCAACAACCCGCCGCGTTGATCACAGGATGCGTGAGCGTCAGCTCTTCGCGTTCTTTTCGAGGAACTTGGTGGCATCGCCGACGGTGAGAATCGTCTCTGCCGCGTCGTCAGGAATTTCGCAGCCGAATTCCTCTTCGAACGCCATCACGAGTTCGACGGTGTCGAGGCTGTCGGCGCCAAGATCGTCAATGAAGCTGGCCGAGTCGATCACCTTGTCCGGCTCGACGCCGAGGTGCTCTACAACGATCTTCTTCACTCGCTCGCCAATCTCACTCATCGTTTCAACCTCGTGTTTGTTCCGTTTGAACCCGATCGTAAAACGATGCGAGTTGGTGTGCGCTCTTTCGATAAACTCGTCCGGCAATATATGGGGTTTTGCGCTCCTGCAATCATGTTCTTGCTCGTGCGGCAAGGCGCAAAAGCAAGGATTGGATTTTGCAGAAGGAAGACCCCCGACCGAATGCCGTTTCGGTATCACACTTCCCATGCCTTGACTACAAGCCCCCGCGGTAGACGCAAAGGGGTTGCAATCCGCGGAAAATCCGCTAGGAGCCTCAAATCATTGCCATTCCGCCATTCACATGGATGGTCTGGCCGGTCACGTAATTGGCCTCGTTGGACGCCAGATAGACGGCCGCCGCGCCGATGTCCGCAGGCGTTCCGAGCCGTCCGGCGGGAACCCGGCTCAGGATGCCCTCCTTCTGCTTTTCGTTCAGTACATCGGTCATAGGTGTTGCAATGAATCCCGGCGCGATACAGTTGGCAGTGACGTTGCGGCGGGCGTACTCCGCTCCGATCGATTTCATCATGCCGATCAGGCCAGCCTTCGAGGCAACATAGTTCACCTGCCCAGGATTGCCGGTCACGCCGACCACCGACGTGATACCGATGATACGGCCAAAACGTTTGCGCATCATCAGTTTGGTCGCGGCACGCGCCAGACGGAAGGTGGCGGTGAGATTGACGTTGATGACTTCATCCCAGTCTTCGTCGCGCAGTTGCACGAAAAGATTGTCCCGTGTGATGCCGGCATTGGCGACAAGGATATCGAGCTGGCTCATTGTCTTTTCGGCGGACGGAACCAGCGCCTCGACATCATCTGCGTTGGCAAGATTGCACGGCAGCACATGGACGCGCTCTTTCAGTTCGCCCGCAAGGATGTCGAGTACCTCGCGGCGCGTTCCCGAGACCGCAACCGTCGCGCCTTGGGCATGCAGGGCGCGTGCGATCGCACCGCCAATACCGCCCGTCGCGCCAGTCACCAATGCGGTCTTGCCAGAAAGATCGAACATCATAGTCTCCCTAAAAATTCACGCGCGCGCCGCAGCGATTGCGTCTTTTGCGGCGGCGATGTCGTCGGGGCCGCCCACCGCGACGCCAATGGCGCCGTCGGCAATGCGTTTGACCAGACCTGACAGCACCTTGCCAGAACCGATTTCCAGAAAATGAGTAACGCCTTGCTGTGCCATGTAGGCGACGCTCTCGCGCCAGCGCACCGTGCCGGTCACCTGCTCCACCAGACGTTTGCGGATTTCATCGGGAGCGGTAATCGCACTCGCCAGCACGTTCGATACCAGGAACGATTTTGGCGAATTGATCGTAACATTGGCTAGCGCCTCCGCCATTGCATCGGCGGCGGGCTGCATCAGGCTGCAATGGAACGGCGCAGAGACCGGCAGCAGCATCGCGCGTTTGGCGCCCTTCGCCTTGGCGATTTCCGTGGCGCGCTCAACGGCGGCCTTGTCGCCGGAGACAACGACCTGTCCACCGCCATTGTCGTTAGCGGCCTGACACACCTGTCCCTGTGCGGCCTCCTGCGCGACCTCAACCGCGGTCTCGTAATCGAGACCCAGCAGCGCCGCCATCGCGCCGACTCCGACAGGCACAGCCTTCTGCATCGCCAGGCCGCGGGTGCGCAGCAGCCGCGCTGTGTCGCTGATGGTGAAGCTGCCGGCAGCGGCGAGCGCCGAATATTCTCCGAGCGAATGTCCGGCGACGAATGCCGCGTCACGGCCGACTTCGATGCCGGCTTCGGTCTCGAGTACGCGCAGCGCCGCCAGCGACACCGCCATCAAGGCTGGTTGAGCGTTCTGGGTGAGCTGCAAGGTCTCCGCAGGGCCTTCCCAAATGATGGCGCTGAGCTTCTCACCAAGCGCCGCATCGACTTCATCAAACACCGCGCGCGCAGCCGGAAACGCGTCGGCGAGCGCCTTGCCCATGCCGACCGTCTGCGATCCCTGACCGGGAAAAGTAAAAGCTGCTGTCATGATTGCCCCTGAAAGAAGGCCGTAAGACACCGGCAAAGGTGTTTGTGTCAAGCCACCGCGCAGCCAAATCAGGTTCGAATTGGGAGGATTAAGGAAGGACGGCTGCGATAATTTCAAAGATGGCCGCAATCTTGTCGCAGCAAAGCTCTTGTCGCGACAGCAGCCGCTGATTACTCGCCGGGAATCGACTCTGACGACAGCTGAATGTATTGCTTTCCGTCGTTCATATCGCGGAGAGCATTCACCTTGTATTCCGGAACCTTCAGATAAAATGGGGTCTTAAGGCCCATGAAAGTGGCGATCTCGCCAATGAAGGT
>JAIERI010000175.1 GCA_019747015.1 Xanthobacteraceae bacterium | reverse complement strand
CGAAGTCGCGGCGATCCCGCTTAAGGGAGTGGTCGATCTTGGCGCCGAGAAAGCGCGGCTCGACAAGGAACTTGCGAAGGCCGAGGGCGACATCACGCGCATCGACGCCAAGCTAGGCAACGCTGACTTCGTCGCACGCGCCCCGGAAGAAGTCATCGACGAACAGCGGGAGAAACGCGAGGAGGCCATTGGCCGCCGTGAGAAAATCATCGAAGCGCTGGAGCGGCTGAAGGGCGCCGAATGACGGCAAAACAGTCCTCGCAACTGTGCGCGCTGTTTCTTCTCTGGCTCGCCGGCAACGGCTTGCGGTTGACGATCCTCGCGGTGCCGCCGGTTCTTGCGCTGATCATTCAGGATCTGAAACTGTCGGGCACGGACGTCGGCGTGCTCAATGCCATTCCGGTCTTTCTGTTCGCGCTGGTTTCGGTGCCCGGTTCGCTCCTGATCGCGCGCGTCGGCGCGGTGCCTGCAATGGTCACGGGACTTCTGATCGCGGCGGCAGGATCTGCGCTGCGCGGTTTCGCGTTCGATACCTGGATGCTCTACATCACAACGATTGTGATGGCGGCAGGTATCGCAGTGATGCAGCCCGCTTTGCCTCCGACGGTCCGCCAATGGGTGCCAGAGAGGATCGGTTTTGCCACGGCCGTCTACACCAACGGTCTGTTGTTCGGCGAAATCTTCGCGGTATCGATGACGGCTTTTGTGCTGCCGCTGGTTGGCGGAAGCTGGCGCGCCGATCTGGTGTTCTGGTCGGTCCCGCTTGCGGTGATTGCACTCGTCATCTTTTTCTTTCAGCCCGGCGGCTCTGGCGCAGCTCCCGCGCGGCATCGCCACTGGATGCCCGATTGGCGCGATCCGCTGCTGTGGAAGGTCGGTCTGATGATGAGCGGCGTGAACCAGCTTTATTTCTGCACCAACGCTTTTCTTCCCGGATTTTTGCTTCAGACCGGTCACACCGAAACGATCGTTCCGGCGTTGACGGCGCTGAACGGCGGCCAGATGCCGGCCTCGTTCGTGCTGCTGGCGATGGCAAGCCGTCTTGAGCGGAAACGGTGGCCGCCGCTCTGTGCCGGTATTTTGGGGCTTATCGGAATTGCTGGAATTCTAACTTCGTCCAGTGCGTGGGGAATCATCGGCGCCGCGGCGCTTATCGGTTTCGCCTGCGCTGCGGTGCTGACCCTCGTTCTGACCTTGCCGGCACTGCTGGTTTCGCCTGATGACGTGCCGCGCATGTCCGCAGGCGTGTTCACCATCGGCTACGGCATCGCAATGATGGTTTCGGTTTTGGGCGGGCTCGCATGGGACGCGACACACAACGCTGCATTTGCTTTTCTGCCGGTTGCTATTGCGGTACTGCCGATCATCGTACTCGCACCATTGATCGATCTGTCGCAGCGACGTTCGTGAACGGTTTGCTGACGAATTTCGAATCCTTCAGTCCATAGCGCCAGAGCCTTTCTGCCGCTTTCGTGATTCCGATACGCACGCCGGTCACGATCTCGGGTTTTTGCGCCGCCGCGTAAATCTGAAATGGCACGGCATCGAGTGCAAAGCCATTGTACTTGTGACTCACCGCCAGCGCTTCGCAGACCTTGCCCGGTCCCGAGCATAGCGCGCGTTCGTCATGCTGGCCGCGCCGCCGCCGCATTGCCGCGACGCCATGGGTTGGCTCCAACGCGCGCACAAGAATGGCGCTGGCCGAGCCTTCTTCCTCGCAGACAAAATTCATGCACCAGTGAATGCCATAGGAACGGTAGACATAAAGAAAGCCAGGCGGGCCGAACATCACGGCGTTGCGTAGTGTCGGACCGTTATACGAATGCGCCGCGGGGTCGGTGTGATGATAGGCCTCGATCTCCACGATGACCCCGCCAATGTTGTTCACCAGCAGGGTCGCCCCGATCAGATCTGGCGCAACCTCATGAACGCTGCGCGAGAAGAATTTGCGTCTTAAAAGACGTGTCGGCGCGCGGGGTTTGCGAATTTCAGGCATCTGGCATGGGCGAGCAGGGGACCGGGAGCATACGAAATCACGGCAAAACGTGCTAAGGTTTATCAGGTTAGCACGGCGCAAGCGGATTGCGGCACGCCTTCGGCGAGCTTAAATAGGAAAGGCGGATTCTGCATCCGCCAGAGAGTCTTCATGGTCGTTCTCATCGATACCGTATCAAAGACGCAGGTGCGGCCGCGCCATCCGGAAAAAATCAACCGGCCGGATGCGAAGTCGCCGCCCAAGCCTGACTGGATTCGCGTCCGTGCGCCGACCACGCGCGGCTATGTGAATACCCACGCCATCGTCAAGGAGAACGGCCTCGTCACAGTATGCGAAGAGGCGGGCTGCCCCAATATTGGCGAATGCTGGGA
Source organism: Xanthobacteraceae bacterium (assembly GCA_019747015.1). GTDB lineage: Bacteria > Pseudomonadota > Alphaproteobacteria > Rhizobiales > Xanthobacteraceae > Afipia. The sequence goes on along the minus strand of JAIERI010000175.1, from coordinate 9,005 downwards.
CAAGAAGCACGCCACCTTCATGATCATGGGGGATACCTGCACGCGCGCCTGTGCATTTTGCAACGTCAAAACCGGAATGCCCGGTGCGCTCGATGCGTCGGAGCCGGATCACGTCGCGCTGGCGGTGAAAAAGCTCGGCCTCGCGCACGTTGTCATCACCTCGGTCGACCGCGACGACCTTAACGACGGCGGCGCTGAACATTTCGCGCAGACCATCCGCGCGATCCGTGCAAGCTGCCCGGCGACGACGATTGAAATCCTTACGCCGGACTTTTTGCGCAAGGATGGTGCGCTTGAGATTGTGGTGGCGGCCAAGCCCGATGTGTTCAACCATAACCTGGAGACGGTGCCGTCGCGTTATCTCACGGTGCGGCCGGGCGCGCGCTATTTCCATTCGATCCGGCTTTTGCAGCGGGTAAAGGAGATCGATCCGACGATCTTCACAAAGTCCGGCATCATGGTAGGACTCGGCGAAGAGCGTCATGAAGTGTTGCAGGTGATGGACGATCTGCGCTCCGCCGATGTCGATTTCCTCACCATCGGACAATATCTGCAACCGAGTCTGAAGCATCACGCGGTGATGAGCTATGTGACACCCGACGAGTTCGCAGGCTTTGAGAAGATCGCCTACACCAAGGGTTTCCTGATGGTGTCCGCAAGCCCTCTGACCCGCTCGTCGCACCATGCCGGCGAGGACTTCGCCAAGCTGCAAGCCGCCCGCGCCGCGCTGGCGCGGTGACGGCGCGCTGAGGCATGCCGCAATTTTCCAACAAGCGCCGGGTGCGCCACAGCGCACCGCAAATGTTCCATCTGGTCGCCGATGTCGAACGCTATCCGGAATTCGTGCCGCTGTGTCAATCGTTGAAGGTGCGCCAGCGCACGCAAAATCCTGATGGCACGGAGAGTATCGTCGCGGACATGACTGTATCGTTTCAGCTTGTGCGCGAATCTTTCACCAGCCGCGTCACGCTGGACAAACCGAATTTGAAAATCCTGGTCGAGTATCTGAAGGGTCCGTTCAGCAAGCTCGAGAACCGCTGGATCTTCGAGGCAAAATCCGAAAACACCTGCGATGTCGGCTTCTTTATCGCCTACGAGTTCAAGAGTCGGATGCTCGCGGTGTTGATGGGCGCGATGTTCGACGCCGCTTTCCAGCGTTTCGCCTCGGCGTTCGAGAAACGCGCGGATGTGGTCTATGGGCCGCCGCGCGCGGTTTCTTGACGGGCGGTTTTGGTCCGCGCGCCATCTCCATCAGCATTCTCAAGGCTTCGATGACAGACCGCTGACGCACGAGACCGCGACCGATCGCGCCGAAACGATGTTCTTTGTGGGTGATGCGTCCGTCGCGTGCGGCAACGGCGAAATGGACGAGACCGACCGGCTTGCCCGCCGTCGCGCCTCCGGGACCGGCAATGCCGGTGATAGCGACGGCGAGGTCGACGTCGGCGTGTTCGAGCGCGCCGAACGCCATCGCCGTCGCGGTCTCCTTGCTTACCGCGCCGAAGGTTGCGATCAAATTGGCATCGACGCCAAGCATCGCGTGCTTGGCCTCGTTGGAGTAGGTGACAAAGCCGCGGTCCAGAACATCGGACGAGCCTGCGATGTCGGTCAGCGTGGCGGCGACGAGGCCCCCGGTGCAGGATTCCGCCGTGGCGATCCTGATTTTACGCATCCGGCACAGATCGAGCAGCGAGCGGGACAGAGCGCGGGTGGCGCTGTCGCTCATCTCAGTTGCTCCCGCTTTCATTCCACGGCAGGCGGATAGTCGCGCTTGCGGTTGCGGCGATGCCTTCCTGTCGTCCGGTGAAACCGAGTCTTTCGCTGGTTGTCGCCTTCACCGCAATCCGCGATACTGGAAGACCGGTAATTTCGGAAATGCGTGCGCGCATTGCATCGCGCAGCGGTCCGATTTTCGGTGCTTCGCAAATCATCGTGACTTCGAGATTGGCGATGCGGCCGCCGCGCTGCGTCACAAGGCCGGCAGCATGGGCCAGGAATTGATCCGAGGCGGCACCCTTCCATTTCGGATCGCTTGGTGGAAAGTGCGAACCGATATCGCCATCGGCGAGTGCGCCAAGGATAGCATCGACGATCGCATGCAGTCCCACGTCGCCGTCCGAATGTGCCAGAAATGCCTTGGTGAAGGGCACGCGCACGCCGCATAGCATCAGATGATCGCCGTCGGTGAGCGCATGCACGTCGTAGCCCGTACCGGTGCGGATGTCGCCGAGTGCGGCGCCGAGCCGCGCTTCCTCGCGCGCAAAGTCTTCAGGAGTCGTCAACTTCATGTTGGCAGCATCGCCCTCAAAGGTCGCAACGGTCAATCCCGCCCATTCAGCGAGCGCGGAATCGTCAGTGAAATCGTCGCGGCCTTCATGGGCGGCGCGGCGGTGCGCGTCGAGAATAGCATCGAACGAGAAGGCCTGCGGTGTCTGGGCGATACGCAAATGAGCGCGACTCGGGGTCGCTTCGACCGAACCGGATTCGCCGATCAGCTTGACGGTGTCCGTCACCGCGACGACAGGAATTGCCGCGCCCGTCGTTAACGCGGCGTCGATCGCGCGCGAAATGACGGCCTGTGTGACGAAGGCGCGAGCCGCATCGTGAATCAAAACAACGTCCGGCGAAGACTTTGCCAAGGCCTCGAGCCCGGCGCGCACCGAGGCTTGCCGCGTCGCGCCGCCGTTGACGGCAGGGTGATACTTCAGACCGCACGCCGCCTCATCGAACAACGCCGCATCGTCAGGATTTCGCACTGGCTGAACCGCAAAAATGCCGGAATGAGTGCAGAATGGCTCCATCGCACGCGAGAGGACGCTACGTCCGCCCAGCGAACGGTACTGCTTTGGTCCTCCGGTGCCCGCCCGCAGGCCGCGTCCGGCGGCGACGATGATCGCGGCTGCTCTTTTGGGTGTTGTCATGCTAGTGTCCTGAATCCGAAGTTCGCCTCATTTTGCAGCGCCTTCTGTAGCGAACTTCGGATTCGAAAGGACACTAGAGAATGATGATTCTAGTGGAGTTTTGGATTTGACATTCGCTTTGCGAACCAGCGGCAGCGCAGGCGCGAATGTCAAATCCACTCCACTGGATTTGGCTACGTTCGTGCCAGGTTGGCTATGCAGGCAGCCTTTACCATATCGCCGCCGCAAACAGCCATGATTCAGTGCTTGTGTATGGAACGAGAATTCTTGTTGCGTCGCACTTGCGTCATGGAAGGAAATGTCTAAACTGTAGGCACGAATTCTGATTGCTCAACAATTGAGCTATGCGGCTGCCGCAACGATGCGGAAGCTTGAGGCGAGAAAATTCCGGTGATCGGCTTGGCACCATCACATTCTGACAACTTGCAAATTGGTGACGTTAACGTCGCCAACAGGGTGTTTCTTGCCCCGATGTCTGGCATTACCGACGCACCGTTCCGCCGGCAGACGCAAAAGCTTGGGGCAGGACTCGTTATTTCAGAAATGACGGCGAGCGACGATCTGGCCCGGGGCCGGCCGATGTCGGTCCTGCGCTGTGAGGCGACCGGCGTCGGCCCGCATGTCGTGCAACTGGCCGGATGCGAAGCGCATTGGATGGCTGAGGGCGCACGTATTGCCGAGGCAGGCGGCGCAGATATCATCGACATCAACATGGGCTGCCCGGCACGGCATGTCACCGGAGGGCAATCGGGATCGGCGCTCATGCGCGATCTCGATCATGCGATCAGACTGATCGAAGCGACGGTGTCAGCCGTGAATGTTCCGGTAACGCTAAAGATGCGGCTCGGATGGGATCATGAGTCGCTCAACGCGCCTGAACTTGCGCGGCGCGCGCAGGATAGCGGTGTGCGGATGATCACGGTTCATGGCCGCACGCGCTGTCAATTCTACAAGGGCACTGCTGATTGGAACGCGATCCGCGCGGTCCGCCAGGCCATCGACATTCCGCTGGTCGTGAACGGCGACATCAATTCGTATGAAGACGCACTTGCCGCACTCGAAGCCTCCGGCGCGGATGCCGTAATGATCGGCCGCGGGACGCAGGGCAGGCCATGGCTGCCGGGACAAATCGCACGGCGGCTGAAAGGTGGACTGTCAGAACAGTCGCCTGCGATCGCCGCCCAATTCGACCATTTGCGCGACCTCTACGACGATCTGCTCGATCACTATGGCCCGCGCATCGGCCTGCGTCACGCGCGCAAGCATCTCGGCTGGGCGCTCGATACTGCTGCCGCGAGTGCGGCCGCCTCCACTGAGGTGCTGAAAGGCTGGCGGCGGAAAATTCTTGTCAGCGAAGAGCCGGCGCAGGTCCGCCGCGCTCTTGCCGATGCGTTCGGCGAATTCGCCTGGAGTGCGGCGGCATGAGTCTGGCTGAAAAGTTCTCACGGTCCCCCGACATCAACGAAGCGATGCTCAACGCGCTGCCGCATCCGGTGATGCTGGTCGCGCCCGACGGCAAGATTGTCGAGGCCAACATCGCGGCGGAAGCGTTCTTTGAAATTTCGCTGCAGCATCTCAAGCGCCAGCCGCTGAAAGAGATCGTGCCGTTCGGCAGTCCGCTGCTCGAATTGATCGATCAGGTCCGCAAGTTTGGCTCGGCGGTCAACGAATACAAGGTCGATCTCGGTACGCCTCGGATCGGCGCCGACCGGCTGGTCGATCTTCACGTCGCCCCGCTTCCGGAGCGTGTCGGTCATATCGTGGTGATGCTTCAGGAGCGCACCATCGCCGACAAGATGGACCGCCAACTCACCCATCGCAGCGCCGCCCGCTCGGTGATCGCGCTCGCTGCAATGCTGGCGCATGAAATCAAGAATCCGCTGTCCGGCATTCGCGGCGCGGCGCAGTTGCTCGAACAGGCCGCTTCCCCGGAAGACCGAACGTTGACGCGGCTGATCTGCGATGAGGCCGACCGCATCGTCACCCTTGTCGATCGCATGGAAGTCTTTGGCGACGAACGACCGGTGACACGTGGTCCGGTCAACATTCATTCGGTGCTGGATCACGTCAAGCGCCTCGCGCAATCCGGCTTCGCGCGCAACATCAAGTTCGTCGAGGACTATGATCCGTCGCTGCCGCCGGTGCTGGCTAATCAGGATCAGTTGATCCAGGTGTTTCTCAATCTGGTGAAGAACGCCGCTGAAGCCGTGATGGATATCGACGGCGAACCCGAGATCTGTCTCACCACCGCGTTCCGTCCAGGCGTTCGGCTGTCGGTGCCGGGTAAGGCATCGCGGGTGTCGCTGCCGCTGGAATTCTGCGTCAAGGACAACGGTCCCGGCGTGCCGGAGGATCTATTGTCCAATCTGTTCGATCCGTTCGTGACCACCAAGCCGACCGGGAGCGGCCTTGGTCTTGCGCTGGTAGCCAAGATCGTCGGCGATCATGGCGGCATCATCGAATGTGAATCGCAGCCGCGCAAAACTGTATTCCGCGTGCTTCTCCCGATGTTCAATCCTGCGAAAAAGTCCACGCGTGGCGACGAGGGCGCAGAACTGAAGGCGACGTCCCTGCGTTTGCCCATGCGAGATGAGGAATAAGAATGGCTGCTGGTAGCATACTCGTTGCAGACGACGACACCGCGATCCGCACGGTTCTCAATCAGGCGCTTTCACGCGCTGGATATGAGGTTCGGCTGACCGGCAACGCCGCGACGTTGTGGCGCTGGGTCAGCCAGGGCGAGGGCGATCTGGTCATCACTGACGTGGTGATGCCGGACGAAAACGCGTTCGACATGTTGCCACGGATCAAGAAGATGCGGCCGAATCTTCCTGTGATCGTCATGAGCGCGCAGAATACCTTCATGACTGCGATCCGGGCATCCGAGCGCGGCGCATATGAATATCTGCCCAAGCCGTTCGACCTCAAGGAGCTGATCGGCATTGTCGGGCGTGCGCTGGCCGAGCCGAAGGAGCGTCCCGTCGCGGTGAAGGATGAGGGTGAATTCGATTCCATTCCGCTGGTCGGCCGCTCGCCGGCGATGCAGGAAATCTACCGCGTATTGGCGCGTCTGATGCAGACAGATCTCACCGTGATGATCTCCGGCGAATCTGGCACCGGCAAGGAATTGGTCGCGCGTGCGCTGCATGATTACGGCAAGCGCCGCAACGGACCGTTCGTCGCTATCAACATGGCAGCGATCCCGCGCGACCTGATCGAATCCGAATTGTTCGGCCATGAACGCGGCGCTTTCACCGGCGCCAACAACCGCGCCACCGGCCGTTTCGAGCAGGCCGAGGGCGGCACGTTGTTTTTAGACGAAATCGGCGACATGCCGATGGAAGCGCAAACCCGATTGCTGCGCGTCTTGCAACAGGGCGAATACACAACGGTCGGTGGCCGCACTCCGATCAAGACCGACGTGCGTATCGTCGCCGCCTCGAACAAGGATTTGCGGATTCTGATCCAGCAAGGATTGTTCCGCGAAGACCTGTTCTTCCGTCTCAACGTCGTGCCGCTGCGTTTGCCTCCATTGCGCGAGCGTATCGAGGATTTGCCCGATCTGATCCGGCATTTTTTCGCACTGGCCGAGAAAGATGGCTTGCCCGCCAAGAAACTCGACTCGCAGGCGCTTGATCGTCTGAAGCAGCATCGCTGGCCGGGCAATGTGCGCGAGCTGGAAAATCTCGCGCGCCGGCTGGCGGCGTTGTACCCTCAGGACGTTATAACCGGGTCTGTGATCGAGGGTGAGCTTGCGCCACCTGCCGTGGTGTCAGGCGGCAATGCGCCGCAAAGTGTCGATAATCTCGGCGGTGCGGTCGAGATGTATCTGTCGTCGCATTTCGCCGGCTTCCCGAACGGCGTGCCACCGCCGGGCCTGTATCACCGGGTGCTGCGAGAGCTTGAAGTGCCGCTGCTCACGGCGGCACTGGCGGCGACGCGCGGCAACCAGATCCGGGCTGCGGACTTACTGGGGCTGAATCGGAACACCCTGCGCAAGAAAATCCGTGATCTGGACATTCAGGTTTACCGTAGCGGCGGTTGATTGGCCGGACTTGCCGAGTGTGGCCATGCGGTTGGAAACCTCCAAATCCCGGCTTTGTCCGCCTAGGAATTGTCGCAATTCGGCAACATTGTGATATGTATGCATCACCGTAACGCGGCAGCCGCTGCGTTGAGGTGACTTTTCCGCAGCACGTATCCAAGCATGACCACCGCAGACACGTCGGCCCCATCGTTCGACCCCGCGTTTGCAGAGCCGCGTAGCGCCTCGCTGCGGCGGCTGCTTGCCCCGGTTGCGGTGGGCCTCGCACTGCTATCGGCCTTTCTGACCTTCGTCGTGCTCACCGGTCTGACACCGATCGTTCCGAGCCATCCAGTCGTCATCACCTTTTTGCTCGTCAACGTCACTACCATTCTGACTCTGCTGGTCATCATCGGCCGCGAGTTGTGGAAAGTGGTGCAGGCGCGGCGCAGGGGACGTGCCGCGGCGCGGCTTCACGTCCAGATTGTCAGTCTGTTTTCGGTGATCGCGGTGCTGCCGGCGGTGCTGGTGTCGATCGTGGCCAACGTCACGCTGGACCGGGGTCTCGATCGTCTGTTTTCGGGACCGACCAAGGCGGTGATCCAGAATTCACTGATCGTTGCCAACGCCTATTTGTATGAGCACGCGCAGTTGATCCGCGGCGACATCCTGGGCATGGCGAGCGATATTTCGCGTGCCCGTCCGCTCTATGACCAGGATCGCCAGAGTTTTCGCGAACTTCTGACGTCGAGCGCTAACTCGCGCAACCTTCCCGGCGCGATGCTGATCGACAAGAACCGAAAAGTTCTGGAAACCGCGGCGACCGGCATCAATCAGGAGTTTACGACGCCGGCGCAGGAATTTCTCAGCAACGTCACCGAAAACGAACCGCAGATCGGTGTGTTCATCGAACAGAACTACGTTGCAGCGGTCGTGCGTCTGCGCGCCTTCGACGATACATTCCTTTACGTCGCACGGCTGCTCGATCCGCGTGTCGTCGCGCAGCTTAAACAGACGCAGGCCAGCGTCGCCGAATATGCCGATCTCGAATCGCGCAAGCTCGGCATTCAGGTCGCCTTCGCGCTGATGTTCGCGGTGATCGCGCTGACGATCTTGATGTCAGCGGTGCTGATCGGGTTGAATTTTTCCAACTGGCTGGTGGCGCCGATCCGCCGTCTGATGGGCGCGGCCAACCTGGTCTCGACTGGCGACCTTCATGTCCAGGTGCCGGTGATCCGTTCCGAGGGCGATCTCGCGACACTCGGCGAGACCTTCAACAAGATGACGCAGGAACTGCGCACCCAGCGCGACGAGCTTGTCAGCGCCAGCGACGTGATCGACAGCCGCCGCCGCTTCATCGAGGCGGTGCTGTCATCCGCTAGCGCCGGCATCATCGGCGTCGACGGAAAGGGCATCATCGGCATTCTGAATCGTTCAGCGGAAAAACTGATCGGCTATGTCGAGTCGGAGGCGCTGGGTCACCCGCTTTCGGAGATCGTTCCTGAACTGAACGAGATGATGGCGACGGCGCGGGGCGGATCGGCGCGTCTGGTACAAGGCCAGATCGAGGTCACACGCAGCGGGGTCGCGCGCAATCTGTCGGTACGGGTCAGCGCCGAACAATCCGGCCAGTCGCAGGAAAGCTTCATCATCACCCTCGACGACATTACTGAACTGGTATCCGCGCAGCGGACCTCAGCCTGGGCCGACGTCGCGCGGCGTATTGCGCATGAGATCAAGAATCCGCTGACGCCGATCCAGCTCTCAGCCGAACGCATCAAGCGTAAATTCGGCAAGACCATCCAGGAAGACGATCGCGCGGTGTTCGATCAATGCACCGATACCATCGTTCGGCAGGTCGATGATATCCGTCGAATGGTGGACGAATTTTCAAAATTTGCGCGTATGCCAAAACCGGTGATCGAAGGCGAGGATGTCGCCGACACCGTGCGGCAGGCGGTCTTCCTGATGCGCGTCGGACACCCCGACCTCGATATCGAGGCGGACATCAAGCAGGATCCGATGCGCGCGAAATTCGACCGCCGGCTGATATCGCAGGC
>JAIERI010000129.1 GCA_019747015.1 Xanthobacteraceae bacterium | reverse complement strand
CAGCGCCGTGCGCGAGCCGGCGATAATCGGAACACCATAGGATTTCGACTGACCTTCGAGTCGCGAGGCAAGATTCACGCTGTCGCCCAGCACGGAATAGTCGAATCTCAGATTCGATCCCATGTTGCCGACAACACAGGTCCCGGTGTTGAGGCCGATGCCAACGTTCAGCGGAATAAATGTCTTGCCTTCCTCCTCCGCTTCCCGCGCACGCTCCGCGTTGAGGTAATCGATGCTGTCGAGCATGTCGAGCGCGGCGTCGCAAGCATTGACCTGATGCACACTGTCATCGAGCGGCGCATTCCAGAACGCCATGATGGCGTCGCCCATGTATTTGTCGATAGTGCCCTTGCGGTCGAGAATGGCGTTGGTGAGCGGCGTCAGAAAGCGGTTCATCAGCGAGGTCAGGCCCTGCGGATCGTGCTTGAACGATTCGGAAATCGTGGTGAAGCCACGCACATCGCTGAACATGATGGTCATATCGCGCTCCTCGCCGCCGAGCTTGAGCTTTTCGGGCGACTGCGCGAGCTGTTCGACCAGAGCTGGCGACAGATACTGGCTGAAGGCTGAGCGGATACGCCGGCGCTGGCGCTGCTCGCTCATATAGCTGCTGTACACTAGCGTCAGATAGATCGCGGTGCTAACGGCCAACGGAAAGGTGAAATCGATCAGCAGTTTTTCATAGACAAAAAGATACCAAGACGTGCCGACCAGTAAGGCGACCACGACGGCGCCGAATGCCAATAGCCTCAAAGGGCTCAGAATCGGTGCGAACCAGATGATGGCGAGCGAGAACAGGAGCGCGGCGAGCAGTTCGGCGCCGATCGCATAATTGGGTTGCGATAGCACCTGTCCAGTCAGCGCCGCTTCCAGCACCTGGGCGTGAACCTCGACGCCCGGCATGACTGGGTCGAGCGGCGTGGTCTTGACGTCGAGCAGTCCGACTGCGGAGGTGCCGATCAGGATCAAACGCTGCGCGACGACCTCCGCAGGAATCCGTCCCTCCAGCACATCGAGAGCGGAGATATAGCGCGCGTTATCGTGCTTGGCGAAATGGACCCAAAGCTGACCATTGCGGTCGGTCGGAATTTCGAACCCCGGCACGCCGACGCTTTTCACACCGGCATTGTCCGACTTGACCAGGATCGTATCGGCCTTGGTCACCACCCGAAGCATCTCGAATGTCAGCGATGGCATCAGATTGTCCTGCGCCATCATGATCATCGGCACGCGGCGCACGATGCCGTCGCGTTCAGTGCGAATGGTGAACAGCCCCCGCCCCGGCGCAGCCTCTTCCAGAATCGGGATGTTGCGAAGCAGTCCGGGGAAATTGAGCAGATACGGCTGCGGATCGCCGCCGAGCGTGGCCAGGCCGGTGAGCGGCAGTTTTACCTCCGGCTGCGGAATGACATATGGCAGACCGGATTCGCCCAGCACTACGGGCGATTTCTTCAAGACCGCGGCGAGCACCTGATCGTTGCTCGGCAGCGAGCGCAATTTATTGCGCGTGGTCTCGTCGAGGTCGCGGAAACCGTCCGCCGCGATGCTCGGCGACAGCCGGTCCGGTTCGGCGAACACGATATCGAAGGCGATGGCGGCGGCGCCGAGGTCTGTCAACCGTTGCACCAGATCGGCGACGCGGGTGCGCGGCCAGGGCCATTGTCCAAGTTTAGCGAGACTCTTTTCGTCGATATCGACGATCACCACAGGACGTTCGGTGATCTCGCGCGGCCGAATGATCTGATAGTTGTCGAAGACGCGCACCCGCAATTCCTCGACCAGTGGCGGATCCCAGACTCGCAGGCCGACCATCGCAGGCAGCAAAATAAGACACAAAAGCCGCGCATAGCCGAAGCGGCGCGCCAGTCTGTAAATTCGCCGGATGGCAAGATTCCCGTAGCCCATGGAGGCGTTTGTCATTTCCGGCGCGCGCGCGTCAACTGATCGCTTTACGCTTCGCCTTGGAAACTAGCACGGCAAGGATACGGCTTTGAACAGCAACGCTACGGTTCACCACAGCCCCGTTTGGTTTGCTGTGGACGCTGCAATAGACCATAAATAGCTGATTTATTTCATGTTTATCTATTTTATATCGAAACGGCACGCCGCACCAACCGGGCGCGCGTTCGAATTGTTTCGCACCAGCCTCGATCTCAGGCATTGGTCATGGTGCGCATCATCTCAAACAAAATCGCGATACCGGCGGCGATCAGGATCCAGCTTGGATGGTCGCAAAAGATCGTGCCCTGCTGGCAAAGTTCATAAGACCACGACCAGCCCGAATATTGTGTGGCACTCGCGAAAAAGAATACTCCCGAAGCGCCGAGTAAGGCCAGGATAAGCAAAAACATCGGTATTCCTCCGTGCTTGCACTGGTACTTTCCGCGCCAAGACGTAAATCAATGCTTGCTGCGATCATCTAAACTCCGGTTCATTTCGTTAAAAACGCATGCGCGCATCAATTGGAACACAGTTCCGCAAGCGCTTTTCCAGAACTTAAAAGGCATGGAACGGAACCGGCGCTGATGCGTTTGCGCCGGAGGGATGCGGGACATGGCAACACGCGCGCAACGGCTTTCTGAATTCGACGGCGACGGCTTCCCGCCTGAGAATGAGGCGGTGCAGGTGCTTTGCGAAGACAAGAGCGGAACCTATCAGCTTCCCTTCACCTGCAGATGGAGCGATGGCGCCTGGCGCAACAGCATTTCAGGCGGCATGGTGGAAGCCACGGTGGTTGGTTGGCGACGCGCTCCGGGTGAGACGGCGCGTTGACGTTCGCGGCAACGACGACGAACAAAGCGCGTCCTCCCTTGATACGTGACAATTGAAGCGTCACAAATTGCTGGACGCTTTGCGCGGCGCGCTGCATCGTTGGCAGATGACCGCCCTCCCCGCACCCCAAATCTTGCCGAGCGGCGATGCAGCGCTAACAGTCGAATTCGGCCGCAGCATCGACATGCAAGCCAATCGAAAAGTACTCGCGCTCGACCGGGCACTTGCAGATCAGAAAATCGCCGGCGTGATCGAGGCCGTTCCGACCTACCGCTCGCTGCTAGTCCACTACGATCCGGTCAGGATCGGATTTGCCGAATTGTCGAAGCGCATTATGTCTCTAGCCGGAACAAAAACGGCCGAAGCCAGGAACATTCGCCGCTGGCGTGTGCCGGTGGTATATGGCGGCGACTACGGCATCGATCTCGACGATGTTGCGCGTGTGCATGACATTTCCACTACGGAACTGATCGCCCGCCATGCGAGTGGAAACTATCTCGTCGCAATGATTGGTTTCACGCCGGGTTTCGCCTATCTCAGCGGCCTTGACCCTTCGATCGCCACACCAAGGCGCTCAAGCCCACGTTCGCACACTCCCGCCGGCACAATCTCGATTGGCGGCATGCAGGCTTGCGTACAGTGCCTTGCTGCGCCAAGCGGCTGGCATCTGCTCGGCCGCACGCCGGTGCGGACATTCCATCCGCGCCGCGATCCGGTGTTTTTGATGGAGCCCGGCGATCACGTGGCATTCGAGGCCATTGCTGCTGCGGAATTCGACAGGCTGGACCGTGCCGCCGAACGCGGCGAGCCGGTTGCGGAATTGATCGCGCAATGAGCTTTCTCGAGGTGACGTCCGCGGGTATCGCGACATCGATCCAGGATGCCGGGCGCCTTGGCTTGCAGCGATATGGTCTGGTGCCAAGCGGCGCGATGGACCGCCTGTCGCTCGCCGCCGCCAACGCGCTCGTCGGCAATTCGGCCTTTGCAGCCGCCATCGAGATCGGCCCGCAAGGCGCAATTTTTTCCGCGCACAGATCCGTTCGAGTGGCAGTGGCGGGCGCAACGCGTGCTGCGGACGTAAACGGTCACGGCAGGCGCATGTATCACTCCATGTTGCTGGCCGACGGCGAGCGTCTGACGCTCGGTGCCGCGCGTGACGGCGTGTTCGGCTATCTTGCCGTTGAAGGCGGCATCAAGGGCGAGTTAATGTTCAACAGTCTGTCAGTTAACGCGCGTGCCGGACTCGGCAGCCCCTTTCCGCGCCCGTTGCAAAACGGCGACCGGCTCGAAGTCGGCACTCCCGCTCCTGATGCGCGCGAACGTACACTCCAGCTTCCCCCAGCGTCGCACTCCTCAATCCGCGTCGTCATGGGCCCGCAGGACGACGAGTTCGGCGAGGCGTGCACAACATTTCTCGACTCCGAATGGCGCATTTCATCCAGCAGCGATCGCATGGGCTATCGGCTCGAAGGCCCGAAACTCCGTCATGCACACGACCACAACATTGTGTCCGACGGCACGGTGGATGGCAGTATTCAGGTGTCGGGCAACGGCCAGCCGATTGTGCTGATGAAGGATCGCGGCACCACAGGCGGCTATCCGAAAATCGCGACCGTCATTACCGCCGATCTCGGGCGTCTTGCGCAGACACGGTTTGGACGGTCTTTTCGTTTCGAGGCCGTGAGCGTCGAAGACGCGCAAGCAGAAGCACGTGCCTTTCAAAACATACTTCATGCCCTGCCCGGCATGGCCCACGATGCCAGTGAAGCGAATCCGGACAAGCGCCGATGAAAGTCGATCTGAACTGCGATCTTGGCGAAGGCGTCGGCGATGATGAGGCAATGCTCGGCATCGCGACCAGCGCCAGCGTTGCCTGCGGTTTCCATGCCGGCGATCAGGACATCATGCTGAAAACGGCGCAGCTTGCCAAACAGCACGGTGTGCGTATCGGCGCGCATCCGAGCTACCACGATCGGGACAATTTCGGCCGCCGTCCAATCCCGGGGCTAAGCGCATCGCAGATCGAGGCGATGGTCGCCTATCAGATCGGCGCGCTGATGGCAGTCGCGGCAGTCGCGGGTCACAAGGTCACGCATGTCAAAGCCCATGGTGCGCTGTCGAATGTCGGCTGCGCCGATGACGTGACCGCGCGCGCTATCGCTGCCGCCATCAGAGCAGTCGATCGCGATTTGTGTTTTGTGGTGCTGCCCAATAGCGCGCTGGTCCGTGCCGGCGAAGCCGCCGGACTGAGACTGATATACGAAATCTACGCTGACCGAGCCTATGAGGACGACGCCCAGCTTGTGCCGCGCCGCAAGCCTGGCGCCGTACTTCATGACATGAACCAGATTGCGCAGCGTGTGATCCGGATGGTGCAGGATCAGGCGGTGACGTCGGTGTCGGGCAAGACCATCAGGATACCGGTCGACACGGTGTGCATTCATGGTGACACGCCGGGCGCCGTCGATATTGCTCGCGCGGTTCGCCGGTCGCTTGCAGCACACGACATCCACATCGCGCCGTTTGCCTAGTTTCCCGTGCTGGCGATTGCGCGCCGTTCCGCATCGTCAGACACGGGTGTCTCCGCCAATAACCGCTTCAGCTCCGGAATGCACGAGCCGCAATTGGTACCGGCCTTAAGCTGCATACCGATCTCGGCATGGGACTTGGCTCCCGAGGCAATCGCATCGCAGATCGTATGACGCCCGACACCGAAGCACGCACAGACGATCGGTCCGGCGTTGGCGAGACCGTCCATGCTTTTGCCGGACAGAAGGCTGCTGCGCTGCTCGTCACTCAGTACCTCTGTTGCGAACAGAGCTTTCGCTGCGTCCCAATCGCTTGTGCCGGTCGAGGGCTCGATGAACAGACACAGATCAATCCGCTCGCCCGCAAATTTGGCGGCGCGATAAATGCCCTGCGACAGATCCAGATATTCGGCAAATTCCGGTTGATCGTTTGCGGTCGCGAACCAGTCCTGCCAGCTCTCGCACGCGGCGTTACTGGCCAGCAGATAACCGTAGCCACCTGTTACCGCGACGCGCACCCACCAGGTATTTTTCGGAAATGCAAGTGGCGTACGCGACAGGACGAACCCGCGCTGCGCATAATGATAGGCCTCGACCGCCACAGGCGTCGCCTTGTTTTCCGGCTGGCCGGAATAAGGATCGGTGAACGGTGTCACCAACGCCCCGACGCGCGCGAACGACGACGTCTCGTCACTCCAGTGGATCGGCGCGAACAGCATGCCGCGCTGCTGACGCTCGCTGACGACGGCCTTGAGGATGCATTGCCCCAAATCTGTCGCGATGCGCGCGAACCCGCCGTCAACGATGCCGGCTTGCGCCGCGTCGCCCGGATGGATCTCGACAAAGGGCTCCGGCAGATGCTGCCCGAGACGCGGACTGAGACCGGTGCGGGTCATGGTGTGCCACTGGTCGCGGATGCGGCCGGTGTTCAAGCGCAAGGGTCTGGCGCTTGACGTCTCGCCGCGCAACATCGGCATCTCGGGCGCGATGAATTTCGCCTTGCGGTCGGTCGTATAGAAGACGCCGTCATCGAAGAAGCGCGCCTTGCCCTCAACGTCACCGACGCGCATCGGCCACATCAGAGGTGTCATCGCATCGAACGCATTGTCGTCGATCTGCGCGACCGCACCGAGATCGAAATCGCGGCTGCCATTGTTCTCGAATGCCGACAGGCTTGCATGCTCACGAAACACGTCGGCTGCGGACTGATATGAAAATGCCTCCTTGAAACCGAGGCGCTTGGCGACCTCGCTGACAATCCACCAGTCTGGTCTGGCCTCGCCCATGGGTGTAACGAACGCTCGCTGGCGCGAAATCCTGCGCTCCGAATTCGTCACCGTGCCGGATTTCTCGCCCCACGCCTGCGCCGGGAGCAGCACATGCGCGCCGGAATTGATACTATCGTTGGACAACACGTTTTCGGAAATCACCAGCAGATCGAGCTTGCGCATCGCCGCGCGCGCGGCGTCGGCGTTCGGCAGCGATACCGCGGGATTGGTGCCCATCACCCACAGCGCCTTAATATCGCCGCGCGCAATGGCGTTGAACATCTGCACGGCCTTGAGACCTTCATGGGTGGCGATGCGCGGCGCTTTCCAGAACCGGCGCACACGATCGATGTCCGGCGGCGTGAAGTTCATGTGTGCGGCGAGCTGATTGGCGAGACCGCCAACCTCGCGCCCGCCCATCGCGTTGGGCTGGCCGGTCAGCGAGAACGGCGACGCGCCGGGTTTGCCGATTCGCGCGGTCGCAAGATGGCAATTCACGATGGCGTTGACCTTGTCGGTACCTTGCGCCGACTGGTTGACACCCTGCGAATACAGCGTGACGACTTTCGGGGTATCGAGAAACATCTTGAAGAACGCTGCGACGTCTGACTCACGCAGACCGGTCGCCAGTGCTGTCGCGGTGATACCGCCTGCGATCTGCCGGGCGCGTAAAAGCGCGGCGTCAAAGCCAGAGGTGTGGTTTTCGATATAATCCCGGTCGAGTGCGTTTTTGTCCGCAAGATACGCCAGCAAGCCGCTGAACATTGCAGTGTCGGTACCGGGCTTCAAACCCAGAAACAGATCGGCGTCGCCCGAAGTTTCCGTCTGGCGCGGGTCGATCACCACGATACGCGCGCCGCGCTCCTGCTTGTTGGCCAGCATGCGCTGAAACAGCACCGGGTGGCACCACGCCGCGTTGGAGCCGACCAGAACCAGCAAATCCGCCTGATCGAGGTCATCGTAATTGCCGGGCACGGTGTCGGAGCCGAAGGCGCGGCGATGGCCCGCGACCGAGGACGACATGCACAAGCGCGAATTGGTATCGACATTGGCGCTGCCGATGAACCCCTTCATCAGCTTGTTTGCGACATAATAGTCTTCGGTCAGCAACTGGCCCGACAGATAGAACGCGACCGAGTCCGGACCATGCTTGGCGATAATATGTTTGAAGCGGTGTGCGACATGATCGAGCGCATCCGTCCAGGCGATCTGCTGCAATTCGCCGTCCGAACAACGCACCATCGGATGCTTCAGGCGCTCGTGCGCACCGAGAGTCTCGCCGAGCGCAGATCCCTTCGAGCACAGCCGCCCCTTATTGGCTGGATGATCCGGATCGCCGGCGATCGCCGCGCCGTCATCGCCGTCGGGCGTGGCCAGCACGCCGCAGCCGACGCCGCAATAAGGGCAAGTTGTCTTGGTGGTTTTGAGGACGAGGTCGATAGCCGTCATGCGCGAACCCGCACGGCGGCAGGCTCACCGGTCAGAAGGACGAGGTGAACAAGGTTCCAAACACAATCGCGGCAATCAGACCGAACGCGCCATAAAGCGCGAGCAGCTCGGCGCCATATCGGTTTCTTGAAGCCAGTGCGACAGTTTTGACTTGCGGTGGAGCGAGAAGAGATTGAGGCATTCCAGATCTCCGAAAGATCGTTGAACGCCAAAATAAATGATCGCAACGGTACGGCGCAAGATGCGCGGGAAAAAGACGAAATTGTTGCCGCAACCTGCCAAAAGAAGGAGAAAAACTCTCCTCCGGCTCGATCGGCCATTCTTTTTATTCTCGCCAGTTTTGCGAAAATTCCGCGCAACTCAATAAACATCCTGCTGGTACCGCCCCTTTTTCTTCAGATCGGCGACGAAAGCCACCGCCTCATCCGTTGTGCGCGCGCCAAACTGGGCCGCGATATCGACCAGTGCGCGCTCGACATCCTTCGCCATGCGCTTGGCATCGCCGCAGACATAGACATGCGCGCCGTCGGCCAGCCACGACCACAATTCGCGCCCCACTTCGCGCATGCGGTCCTGCACGTAGAATTTCTCGCCGGTATCGCGCGACCATGCCAGCGACAGACGGTTGAGAACGCCCGACGCCTTCATGGCGTTCAGCTCATCAGCGTAGAAGAAATCGCAGTCGCTGCGCTGATGGCCGAAGAACAGCCAGTTGCGACCCGGCGCTTTGGTCGCCTGCCGGTCATGCAGGAAGGCGCGAAACGGCGCGACGCCGGTGCCCGGTCCGATCATGATAACAGGGATGTTCGGATCGGCCGGCAGGCCGAAACCATGTGCCTTTTGGACATAGACCTTCAGCCGGTCACCAGGATTGATGCGCTCGGCCAGAAACGTCGAAGCGACGCCGATGCGCTTGCGCTTGCCGATCACATAGCGCACCGCATCCACGGTGAGCGACAGTCGGCCCGGCGTGGCGTTGTGCGATGACGAGATCGAGTACAGCCGCGGCTGAAGCGGTTCGAGCGCCTCGATGAAGGCTTCGGGATGAGGGCGCACACCGGAAAATTTCTGCAGCGTCGCCATAACGTCGAGATTGGCGGCGTCGCCGTCGGGATCCTCACCCTTGGCGAGCGCGGTGGCTTTCTCACGAAGCGCGCCGCCGCTGATAAAGGACATCAACTCGAACAGCGTGTCTGGCGCGGGCGCGAGCGAGACGTCCTCAAGCAACACCTCGCGGAGCGTCTTACCCTTGATTTCAGTCGTGTGCGACACGCCGAGCATGGCGATGATCTGATCGACGTGGCCGAGATCGTTGCGTGCAAAAATTCCGAACGAATCTCCGACAATGTAATCGAGGCCGGGTCCGGAGAGGTCGAACTCGATGTGCCACGTCTCTTTTTCCGAGCCGGCCTTATTGAGCAAGCGGCGGGATAGGAATACGGCATCGACCGGATTGTCGCGGGATCGGCCGCGCTCGCCTGCCATTTTGGCTGAAGCGGACTCTGCAGCGTCGGTCTTTACAGCGGAAGAAGGCGCAATAGCCGGTACCTTGTCGATCTCTTCGTAAAGAGACTTGAGCATGCGTGCGGTTTCCTTGCCGCCCGGCACACACAAATTGAGCCGTGCTTCGGCCTTGCTCGCGATCGCGTCGGAATAATCGTTGCAGTTATAGCCGCACTGGCCGCAATCCTGCTGCGCCATTGCCGCCATCATTTTTCGACGCAGCGGCCGGCCTTCAGCCAGCTTCATGCGCTCAGGCATCGGCATGGTCTGATCGTGCCATGGCGCCTCGCCGTCATCGCTGTCGCCCTGGCCTTTCATCACCGCAGCGCCCTGCTCCGGTGACAATGCGGTGACGGTATTATCGAGCGACACGAGTCCGGCAAAGAAACCGTTCAGCCAGGAGCGTTGCTCTTCGGAGAACGGCGCGGTCTCTGGAACGATATCGATAGGCGGCGGCGACGCGAATTTGTTCATGTCACAGCCTCCGTCATTTGCTTGATGGTTTCGACATCGTTGCGTTTGGCGAAACTGACAAACGTTTCGTCCGGCGAAGCGCGGTTGGCGACATAGGCTTTCAGAATGTGCTCAATGGCCTTCGGCGCGTCCTCAGCCTTGACGTTTTGATAGAGCTCGCGCGCAATGGCAGCGTCGGTGCCGTAACCGCCACCAACAAGAACGTGATAGCCATCCACTGTGTCGCCTTCCTCATTGACAGGCACGCGCGCGCCGATCAGGCCGATATCGCCGATGTAATGCTGCGCGCAGGTGTGGTGGCAGCCAGTGAGATGGATGTTGACGGGCGTCTCCAGCGGCACGCGCCCCTCGCACCACGTCGCGATCTCGTCGGCGTTCTCCTTGGTGTGCGCGGCGGCGAAGCGACAGCCGGTCGCGCCAGTGCAGGCGATGAGTCCCGCGCGGATTGCCGATGTTTTGGTGGACAGGCTGAGTGCCTCGATTGCCGCAACGACGGTGGCCACGTCAGCATCGGCAATGCCGGACAGCAGCAAATTCTGCCAAACCGTGAGACGAATATCGCCATCGCCGAAATCCTGCGATAGCTTCGCAAGCCCCCTGATTTGCTCGGGCGACAGGCGGCCAAGCTTGAGCGCCACGCCTATCCAGTTCAGCCCGCTTTGCCTTTGGGGATGCACGCCGATATGGGCGAAGCGGTCGTAAGCGGGACGTGGCGCCATAGCGTCGGCGGCAATACGCGTCAGCTTGCGGCCAAGCTTGTCTTCAACAGCGCCGAGGAATTTATCGAAGCCCCAGGCGTCGAGCACATATTTCAGCCGCGCCTTGTTGCGGTTGGTACGGTCGCCATGCTCGATGAACACGCGCACGATGGCATCTGCAATCGAGGTGGCCTCGTCTGGCTTGAGTATTACGCCGGTGTCGCGTGCGAAATCCGTGTGGCCGGTGATGCCGCCGAGGGCAAGCCGGTAGTAGATGCCGGGCTCCTCACCGTGTCCGTCCAGTACCTTGACCGCCTGAAAGGCGATGTCGTTGGTGTCCTCCAGAACAGCGATGCGCCCTGCTCCGTCGAATGCGACGTTGAACTTGCGCGGCAGGCCATAAAGCGCGCGTTCGTTAAGGATATGGAAATGCCACGCCCGGGCATGTGGTCGCGTGTCGAGCAATTCCTGCGGATCGATGCCGGCGAGCGGCGATCCCGTGACATTGC
>JAIERI010000153.1 GCA_019747015.1 Xanthobacteraceae bacterium | reverse complement strand
AAGTGGCC
Source organism: Xanthobacteraceae bacterium (assembly GCA_019747015.1). Taxonomy (GTDB): domain Bacteria; phylum Pseudomonadota; class Alphaproteobacteria; order Rhizobiales; family Xanthobacteraceae; genus Afipia. Next base: position 10,951 of record JAIERI010000153.1, on the reverse strand, counting down.
GCCATACACATTGGGAAACATCAGCTCGATCACGGCCATCGACACCACCGTGGTGAGCCACACCACCGCGCCCCATGGCGTCGCAAGCCACAGGCCCACCGCGGCGACGAGTTCGATCACCGCGAAATAGACGGTGGCGGATTGCCATTGCGTGGACTGCACCTCGAAGGCGCTGTCTTCGCCGCCGACGAAGCCGGTGATCTGTGCCCAGTTGTACAGCCCCATCAACATCGAGACCGCGGCCATGACGCGCAGGAAGATGACCAGCCGCGTGGTCCAGACGTCGCCGCCAGTTTCCGTATCCTCGGGCAGCGTCAGCCCGCCGCTGATCTGGTCGCGCTGTTCCACCTCCTCCTCCGCTTCGTCGGAGGACGGAAACCGCGCTTTCATCGCTCGCCGGGATTCGTCATTCATCGCTGCGCAGTCTTGGTCGTTCGGAAGGCTAAAATCAATCGTGATGTTTGGGCGCGGTGACGGCGCGTGCGAAAAGTGCTAAGGCACGGCAGCGTCTTCAGGAGCGATGAATATGGCGATCAAGTTTGGGCGGCCGATTGAAATGCGCGACGGCCCCGCCCCTGTCCGCGATGCCGCCTCCCCTGCGCTCGACCTGCCGACGCGGCTGCGTCGAAACCGCAAGTCCGAATGGGCGCGGCGGCTGGTGCGCGAAAATGTGCTGACCACCGACGATCTGATCTGGCCGCTGTTCGTCGCCGACGGCGACAACAGGCGCGCGCCGGTCCCCTCGATGCCGGGCGTGGACCGCCTCAGCGTCGATCAGTGCGTGCGCGACGCCGAGCGCGCCTTGAAGCTCGACATCCCGTGCATCGCGCTGTTTCCCTATACCGAGGTTGCGCTGCGCGATGCACAGGGCAGCGAGGCCCTGAACACGAACAATCTGGTGTGCCGCGCGGTGCGCGCCATCAAGATGGAATTTCCCGATCTTGGCATCCTGTGCGATGTCGCGCTCGATCCCTTTACTAGCCACGGCCATGACGGCCTGCTGCGCGATGACGGCGTCATCATGAACGACGAAACGGTGGCGGTGCTGGTGCGTCAGGCGCTGGTTCAGGCGGAAGCCGGCTGCGACATCATCGCACCCTCCGACATGATGGATGGCCGCGTCGGCGCCATCCGCCATGCGCTCGATGAAGCAGGCTTCGTCAACGTGCAGATCATGGCGTATGCCGCGAAATACGCCTCGGCATTCTACGGCCCGTTCCGCGACGCCATCGGCTCGGCCAAGACGCTGACCGGCGACAAGCGCACCTATCAGATGGACCCCGGCAATTCCGACGAGGCGTTGCGGGAGGTCGAACTCGACATCGCCGAGGGCGCGGACATGGTGATGGTCAAGCCGGGCCTGCCCTATCTCGACATCGTGCGGCGGGTGAAGGACACCTTTGCAATACCGACCTTCGCCTATCAGGTCTCCGGTGAATACGCGATGATCGCCGCCGCCGCCAATAATGGCTGGATCGACGGCGAGCGCGCCATGATGGAAAGTCTTGTCGCGTTCAAACGCGCCGGCGCCGACGGCGTGCTGACATATTTCGCGCCGGCGGCGGCACAGAAAATCCGCGAGCGCAAATAGGCTTCAGCAAAAATAACTTTTTGTACATGTTGCCGCGCCGTCTTGCGGGTGATCCAAAGCGGGGCCATTTTCAACTCATCGCTTCCCGATGACGGCGAGGAGACACGATGTCCGACACCCAGAATACCGGCGGCCAGAACACAGGCAGCTCTGCCTGGCGCAACGATCCCTATAGCGGCGGTGCGGCAGCCTATGATGCGAGCTACGATCCGCGCCTTTACAGCGGCGTGCTGACCAAGCGCTTCATCGCCTTCCTTATCGACCTGTTCGTGCTGTCGATCCCGATCCTGCTGCTGACCATTTTCATTACGCTGTTCGGCATCGTCACGCTCGGCCTCGGCTGGGCCTTGTTCTGGCTGATCTCGCCGCTGTCGGTCGTCTGGGCGCTGGTCTATTATGGCGCCTCGCTCGGCGGCCGCCACGGTGCAACCGTCGGCATGCGGATGATGGACATCCGGATGCTGACCCGCACCGGCGAGCCGCCCTATTTCCTGCTGGGCGTGGCGCATGCCGTGCTCTACTGGGCCTCGGTCTCGTTCCTAACGCCGTTCATCGTGCTGGTCGGCTTCTTCAATCGCCGCAGCCAGTTGCTGCACGATCTTTTGCTCGGAACGGTGATCGTGAATGCATCGGTCAGTCTGCCGGCTGTGCAGCCGACGCGGCCGGTCTGAAAAAGAAAACACAAGCCTGAAAAGCGCGTGCGAAACGTTGTTGACGGTCGCTTGCGGCGGCGCGATGCTATCAGGCGACTTACGAATCTTTCGGAACCGCCGGATACCGGGTTGCGTTCGCTGCTTCGGGAATCCGGATTTGAATTGGCCAGGAGGCTGACACCACGACGTGACACAACACTCGCGCAACACGCCGCAGTTTTATCTTACGGCGCCATCACCCTGCCCCTATCTGGAGGGCAAGCAGGAGCGCAAGGTTTTCACGCACCTCGTCGGCGACAAGGCTCCCGAACTCAACGATCTTCTCACCCACGGTGGCTTCCGCCGCAGCCAGTCGATCGCCTATCGTCCGGCCTGCGATCAGTGCCGCGCCTGCGTGTCGGTGCGTGTGGTCGCCAACGAATTCCGTCCCTCGCGCAATTTCCGTAAAGTGCAGGCGCGCAATGCCGACATCGTCGGCGAACTGCGCAGCGCAATTCCGACCTCCGAGCAGTATTCGGTATTCCGCGCCTACCTCGACGCGCGTCATCACGACGGCGGCATGGCGGACATGACCGTGCTGGACTACGCGATGATGGTCGAGGACAGCCACGTCAGCACCCGCATCATCGAATATCGCCGCCGCACGCCCGATACTGGCATCACCGGCAAGGGCGGCGACCTGATCGCTGTGGCATTGACCGACATTCTCGGCGACGGGTTGTCGATGGTTTATTCGTTCTTCGAGCCTGGCGAGGATCATCGCTCGCTCGGCACCTTCATGATTCTCGATCACATCGCCCGCGCACGGCGGCTTGGCCTGCCTTACGTCTATCTCGGTTACTGGATCGAGGGCTCGGATAAGATGGACTACAAGGGCCGCTATCTGCCGCAGCAGCGGCTGGCGCCGAGCGGATGGCTGCGCGTCGATGCCTCCGGCACCGTCGCGCCCGAGCCGCAGGATTAAATCCGGGATCGCTTTCGAACAATCCCGGAGTTTTGTTCATATCACGCCGCGCGCAGACCTGTTGCCGCCTGCAGCGCGCCGGCTACCGCCTTCTCGCGCTGCTCCTGCCCGAGTTGCAATCCCTCGGCGATAATGATTTCCGGATCGGTGATTCCAATGAAACCGAACACCCAGCGCAGATAGGTTTCCAGATGCTCGCCCGCTGCCGCCGGCGCACCCGGACCGTAGAGCCCACCACGCGAGATAGCGACGATCACGCGCTTGCCCTTGGCGAGACCTTCGACGCCCTTCTCCGAATAGCTGAACGTCTTGCCCGCGACCAGAATGCGGTCGATCCACGCCTTGAGCTGGCTGGGGATGGTGAAGTTGTACATCGGCGCGCCGATCACCACGATGTCGGAGGCAAGAAAGTCCTCGAGTGCCGCCTGGCTGGCGGCGATGTCGGCCTGCACGGCCGTGGACTCGGGAACGGCGCCCTGCGCAGCGGCGAGATGTGCGCCGTCGAGATGCAACAGCGGTGCGGCGGTGATGTCGCGATAGGTCACGTCAAGATTGGGAGTCGCGGCCTTGAGCCGCTGAACAATCGCGGCCGAAAGCTGCCGGGACACGGAATTGCCGCCAAGAATGCTGGCGTCGATATGGAGAAGTTTCATGGGATCACCTTGTGTCTCAGTATCAAATTGATACCTAGACACTATTGATGACCGCCGCTAAAACCTTCAAGAAGGCACATTTTTTGAACCTAGACACATCCATGACACCCGAGCACACCGATGTAACCGCCCCCGCCGAGCCCCATCTGCCCGGCGACTGCACAGCCGTCAGTTCGGTCCTGTCGCGGGTCGGCGACAAATGGAGCGTGCTGGTCATCATGTCGTTGGCGGGTGGCCCGCGCCGCTTCAACGAGATCAAGCGCATGATCGGGGGAATCTCGCAGCGGATGCTGACACTCACGCTGCGCGGGCTTGAGCGCGACGGTCTCGTGACCCGCACACTTTATCCGACGATACCGCCGCGGGTCGATTACGAACTCACCGAGCTTGGGCAATCGCTCCGAGCGCCAGTGGAAAATCTCGGCAACTGGGTCTTCAAGAACCTACCGGAGATTCACAGTGCCCGCGCCCGGTTCGATTCAGGCGGAAGCTTGATTGGAAGCAGCATTGAGGAAGACAACCCGGCCTGAGTTGTCTGCCGCGCTTAGCCCGTCACGAAATCGAACACCAGTTTCGCGTTCAGTGCGATCACAATCGCAGCGGTGATACCGGCCGCCGCTGTCAGCCAGCGTGGCGCGATAAACGCGCCCATCTTGGCGCGGCTTGCGGTGAACAGCACCAGCGGCACGATGGCGAACGGCAGTTGCAGGCTTAAGATGACCTGACTGAGGATGAGCAGCTGCGCGGTGCCCTTCTCGCCGTACCAGATTGTCACCAGCGCCGCCGGCACGATGGCGATGGCGCGAGTGATGAGACGTCGCAACCACGGCGACACCTTGATGTTGATGAAGCCTTCCATCACGATCTGGCCTGACAGGGTTGCTGTCACCGTCGAATTCAATCCGCAACACAAAAGCGCGATGCCGAACAGCGTCGGCGCGATTGCCGAGCCGAGCATCGGGGCCAGCAGCGTATGCGCCTGATCGAGTTCGGCGACATCGGTCTTGCCGGATTTGTGGAACGTCGCAGCCGCGAGAATCAGGATCGAGGCGTTGATGGTCAGCGCCAGACACAAGGCGACGGTGGAATCGATGGTCGAGAACTTGATCGCCTCGCGTTTCTCGGCGTCGGTGTCGCCATAGCCGCGGGTCTGCACGAGGCCCGAATGCAGATAAAGATTGTGCGGCATCACGGTGGCGCCGAGAATGCCGAGCGCCAGATACAGCATGTCGCGGTTGGCGATGATTTCCATCGTTGGCGCGAAGCCGCGGATCACCGCGCCCCAGTCCGGATCGGCCATCGCAATCTGGATCGCGAAACATGCCGCGATCACGCCGAGCAAGGTCACGACGAAAGCCTCGATCCAGCGAAAGCCGAGCGCCTGCAACGCGAGAATGAGAAATACGTCGAGCGCAGTAATCAGCACGCCGATCTCGAGCGGGATACCGAACAGCAGGTTGAGCCCGATGGCGGTGCCGATGATCTCGGCAAGGTCCGTCGCACTGATGGCGATTTCAGCAAAGAGCCACAGCGGCCAAGACACCCATTTCGGAAACGCGTCGCGGCAGGCCTGCGCGAGGTCACGTCCCGCGCCGACGCCGAGCCGCGCGCACAGCGCCTGAAGGATAATCGCCATGAAATTGGAAATCAGCGCGACCGACAGCAGCGCGTAGCCGAACTTCGAGCCGCCCGCGAGCGACGTCGCCCAGTTGCCTGGGTCCATATAACCGACGGCGACCAGATAGCCCGGCCCCAGAAACGCAACCAGCTTGGCGAAAAAGCCCCCGTTTTTGGCGACGCGGACCGAGCCGAACATATCGGCCAGCGACGGCTCGCCCCGCGCGGTGCGCCAGCCGCCCCTGGATGTCTCTAGAGTTGGCCGAATAGACTGTGGTGCCTCGGCGGCCGGCTCGAATCCGGGCTGTGGAATGTTCATGTCCCGACTATGCCGGGGACTTTTCCTAGTTGCAAGTGATTTGCAACAGCAAATCTCGCCATGCGCCCCCTAGGCTGCTGCCGGGCGGATCACCACAGGGGTCGATTTGTAGGACGGCGTTCCCGACAACTTGTCGTATTGATCGAGCGCGATCAGCACGTTGGCCTCCGGGTAATAGGCGCCGACCGATCCCCTGGCGATGTCGTAGGCCACCGCGGTCATCTTGCGCATCACACGCTCTTTCGTGCCTGCCCTGCCCGCGACCGCGATGTCGACAAGGTCGCCGTGCTTGAGACCGCGCTTCGCCAGATCGTTTTCATTGACGAACACCACGTCGCGGCGGCCGGTGATGCCGCGGTAACGGTCGTTCAGGCCGTAGATCGTGGTGTTGTACTGGTCGTGGCTTCGCAGCGTGGTGAGCGTCAGCACCGCCTCATCGTTCGATGACAAATCCTCTTCGAGTCCGGAATAGATCAGGAAGTTGGCTTTCTTCGACGGCGTCAACCACTCGCGCTCGGACGCGGCGATGTAAAGCCGGAAGCCGCCCGGCTTGGCGATGCGCCCATTGTAATCCTTGAACGCGGGAAACACGGCTTCGATGGCGTCGCGGATCCTGCCATAGTCAGCGATCAACTCGTTCCATTTCACCCGCGTGTTCGGCAGAGTCGCCGTCGCTATGCCGGCGACGATGGCGGGCTCCGATTTCAGATGCTCGGAGGCCGGCTTCAGCCCGCCGCGCGAGGCATGCACCATCGACATCGAATCCTCGACGCTGACGGCCTGCGGTCCGCTCGCCTGCATATCGATCTCGGTGCGGCCGAGACACGGCAGGATGATGGATTGTTTCGCGATCAGCAGGTGCGAGCGGTTGAGCTTGGTCGCGATGTGCACGGCGAGATCGAGACCGCGCATTGCCTTGAACGACACGTCGGGATCTGACATTGCGACAGCGAGATTGCCGCCAAGCGAAATCAGCGCCTTCGAGCGGCCATCGCGGATCGCCTCGATGGCCTCGATGGCCTCGACAGCGTCGTGGCCCTTGGCGCGCGGCGGCTGGAAGCCGAAAACTTTTGCGATGCCATCCAGCAGCGCGTCGTTGGGAATTTCGGTGATCCCCACCGTGCGGTCGCCCTGCACATTGGAATGACCACGCAGCGGAGAAATCCCGGCTCCCGGGCGGCCGATATTGCCGCGAAGCATCAGCAGATTGGCGATCTGCTGCACATTGCCGGTGCCGTGGCGATGCTGGGTGACGCCCATGCCGTAATTGATGATGACACTCTTCGCGTTCGCGTAGATCTTGCCGACCTGTTCGATGTCGGCGCGCGGCAGGCCGGAGGACTTCTCAATCGACTCCCACGATGTCGCTTCGAGGTCTTTCAGCAAGTCATCGAAGCCGGTGGTATGTTTTGCGATAAAGTCGCGATCAAGAACGGCCGCTCCGCCTTTGGCAAGACTCTCCTTGTCGAGTGCGATCACGGTTTTCATCATGCCCTTGAGCACCGCGATGTCGCCGCCGACCTTCACTAGGTAATAGGACGAGGCGATCCGCGTCGAACCCAGCGTCAACATCTCGACCGGATCCTGCGGCGAGGTGAAGCGCTCGAGACCGCGTTCGCGCAAGGGATTGATCGCGATGATCGGCACGCCGCGTTTCGACGCTTCGCGTAGCGTGGTCAGCATGCGCGGATGATTGGTGCCCGGATTGTGGCCGATGCAGAAGATCGCGTCGCTGTGGTCGAAATCCTCCAGCGTCACCGTGCCCTTGCCCACTCCGATCGACACCGGCAGGCCGACACTGGTGGCCTCGTGGCACATGTTCGAGCAATCGGGGAAGTTGTTGGTGCCGTATTCGCGCACAAAGAGCTGATAGAGAAACGCCGCCTCGTTCGAAGTGCGGCCCGACGTGTAGAACTCCGCCATATTGGGATCGGGCAGCGCATGCAGGGCGGCGCCAATTTTAGCGAAAGCGCCATCCCAGGAGATCGGCAGATACTTGTCCGTGGCGCGGTCATAAGCCATCGGATGAGTAAGACGGCCTTCATTTTCAAGATCGTGGTCGCGCCAGCCCCATAATTCGCTGATGGTGTGAGCGGCAAAAAATTCCGGCGTGGTGCGCTTGGCGGTCGCCTCCCAGGAGACAGCCTTGGCGCCGTTCTCACAAAACTCGAACGACGAAGTATGTTTGGGATCTGGCCATGCGCAGCCGGGGCAATCGAAGCCGCGCGGCTGATTCATCGTCAAAAGGCCGTGAGTCTCGTTGACGACACCCATCTGTTCGCGAAGCGCGTCAGCGACGGCTTTCAGCGCCCCCCACCCGGCTGCTGCGCCCTGATAATCCTCAACGCCGACGACTTCTGGTTTGCCCCTGTCATTGATTCCAGTATCGACCGTGTTCATCGGATTCTCCCATGGTTACGCCATGTCTTGGTCACGCGGCTCCGTCGAGCAACAAGGTGAAACGCGGAAACATATTTTCCGTTCCGGGCCGAAGGCATTACGTGCATCGGGGATAAAGCCCGCCGCCTCAAGTCAATTCGAATTGAGCTTTCTCAAGTACCGGTTTCGAAGTCGCCGGGCTGCGGCGGCGCGATCGGCGTGAAATGACAGCGATCCGGTTTCAAATCGACCAGCGGCGTGCCGTCGAGGCAATCGAGACCGCGCACCATCACGAATGCGCCATCAATGCCGATGAGTTTCGCCACGGATGTGCCGAGCGGGTTCGGGCGCACCGGCGAGCGCAATGAAAATGTGCCATGAAGGTTTTTGTCACTGGCAGGACTTTGCAGCACGAGATCGCGGCGCGACTGGTGCAGCCAGTAGATCACCTCGACGTCAGGATATTGATCGAGACCTTTCAATGCAGCCACCCATGGCTCGAAAATCTCGATCCGACAGATTGGACCGTCATGCCGCCCCTGCCGGGGCGTCAACATGCGGTCGGTCCATGGCGTGTGGATACGTCCGATGAACACCAGACCAGCATCGGTCGCCTGCGGCGGCGTGACCGCGATCTCGCCTTCACGGATTTCGTTGCGACGGACCATTCATTCTCCTCAGGCGCTTGGTGCGGGGCAAATGTAGCGTTGCTTCGAATGGCCGCAAATGGCAACAGGAGCTCGTGCCCACTTTCCAAAGTCCGCGCGACATTGCCACAACGACCTTTCGTGGACTTCGGAAAGTCAAGGGCACTAGAAAATTACGATTCCAGTGCCGCTTTACGGTCTGAAGTCCCCCAAGAGGCTTTGCCGCGAGTGAGTCAGGGACTTCAGATCGGCGGCACTGGCGCACCAATATAAGCAAAAAACGCAAATGGCATCCGCGATCCCATCAAGCCTGTTCCACCATCGACCATTCCTTCTTTTTCTGGGCAGCCGCGGGTTCTCCCGCATCGCCACGCAGATCGCCGCGGTCGCGGTAGGCTGGCAAATCTATGAGATGACAAATAGCGCGTTCGATCTCGGCATGGTGGGGCTGGTTCAATTCCTGCCAACCGCCGTGCTGGTTTTCGTCGCCGGACATGCCGCGGATCGTTATGATCGAAGACGTGTGCTGCAAATCTGCCAATTCACCGAAGGGCTGATCGCCGTCTTTCTGGCATGGGGCAGCTACGCCGGATGGCTGACCGCACCGCAGATTTTCATTGCGATGGCGCTGCTCGGAACAGCAACGGCATTCGAGAATCCCGCAACTGCCGCGCTGCTGCCGAATGCCGCGCCCATGCATATGCTGCAGCAGGCCACGGCAGTCTCAACCGCCGCGACGCAGCTTGCGATCATCGGCGGCCCCGCGATCGGCGGCCTGACTTACGCGATCTCACCTGCGACGCCTTATGCAATCATGGCAGCGCTCTGGCTGCTCTCGGTGGTATTCAGTGGCATGATCCGGATCGAAAAGACCGTGACCGCCAAGGGGCCGCCCACGCTCAATGCGCTGTTCGCCGGCGTGCGTTTTGTGCGAAACAATCCGGCAATCCTCGGCACCATCTCGCTTGATCTGTTCGCGGTGCTGCTCGGCGGTGCGACCGCGTTGCTGCCTATATATGTGCGCGATATTCTGCATATCGGCCCGCTCGGCCTTGGCCTGCTGCGCACCGCACCCGCCATCGGCTCTCTCGCCATGACCGCCGTACTGGCCCGCCATGCCATCAAACGCCGCGCTGGCATGCGGATGTTTCAGGCGGTCATCGTGTTCGGCGTTGCGACGGTGGTGTTCGCGATCTCACAGATGATGTGGCTGACCATCGCCGCACTGATTGTGATGGGCGCCGCCGACACCGTAAGTGTGGTCGTGCGTTTCTCGCTGGTTCAACTCGCCACGCCGGACGAAATGCGCGGGCGTGTGGGCGCGGTGAACTTCCTGTTCATCAACGCCTCCAACCAGCTTGGACAGTTCGAGAGCGGGCTGACAGCGGCATTGATGGGAACGGTGCCGGCGGCTGCGCTCGGCGGCATCGGGACCGTACTGGTCGCGCTGCTCTGGATGAAACTATTCCCGAGCCTGCGAAAGGTCGAAAGGCTGGACTAGTCACGGCTGGCTTCAACCCCCATGGGACATTTTGACCCATGCAACACGCCATTGATCCAGAACAATACGCCGGCCGGACCGGGCTCCTATCATATCCTATCATTCATGGAAGGGGCAGGACATGCCGGTACAAAACAGCATTCATCTTTATCTCAATTGGGCCAAGGAGCGGATCGACGAAATGGATGCCACGCTGACTTCGCTTGCGAGCAAAGTCAGCGACGTCGAGGCCGATCTCCGCGCGAAGGCCGACAAGGCTCTCGCCGATCTGGAGAAGAGACGCGACGATTTTCGGGACACCGTCAAGAAACAGGCAGAAGCCGGCGAAGCGGCTTGGGTCAAAACGAAGGCGCTTCTGGAATCCGACTGGAACGCCTTCGAGGCCGAAGTGAAGAAATACGTCGAAAGCTTCGGCAAGCAGATCGAACAGCAGCAGGCCACTTTTGCGCTTCAGTCCGCCGCCCAACTGAAGGCCTGGCACGAAACCGCCGACAAGTTTACCGGCGCAGCCGTGGACTTCGCAGCCGATCGCCGAGACGAAATCGATGCGATCGTCAAACGCATGAAGGGCGATGCCGAAGCGGCAGAGCAAAAATTTCAGAAGCTATCGCAGGCCGGCAACCAGTC
>JAIERI010000237.1 GCA_019747015.1 Xanthobacteraceae bacterium | reverse complement strand
GCGGACCAGCAACGCACATATGCGAACGATATTTGAAGATCGCACGGTGCCCCTCGAACAGCTGTTCGAAATCGGCTGGCGCGGTGATCGCTCGCACGACACACCAGGCAATCACCACGGTCAGCACATGGACCATGAGCGACAGCGCGGAAATCTTCGGGCCTGCGTAGCGATCGAACAGAACGCGGTTGGCGATAACCGCACATGCGTGAACGTGCCGTGTCGGCCACCATTTTTTCAGCCACGGCCATGTGAGGCGTCCGAAAATCAGAAAGCCGATGCCGCCGCAAATCGCCGCGAGATCGACCAGCACCAGGGCGAGCCGGCCCTTGGGATCGCCGATCATCCCGTAACTCCAGGGCAGGCTGAAAACCACGATGACTGCGAGGGCAATCAGGCCGATGGCGCGATCCACCAGAACCGAATAGGTCGCCGCGCGCCAGCCCGCGCCGGTGCGCCCCACCAGCCACAACCGCATCGCATCGCCGCCGATGGTCGAGGGCAGGGTCTGGTTGAAAAACGATCCGATCATGTTGAAGCGGAACGCCTGCTTGTCGGTCAGCGGCGCGTCGCAGCGCTCGGTGATCTCCCGCCAGCGCAGCGCGCCCAGCAACACCTGAACGATCGTGACGAGAATAGAGGCGATGAACCATCCGCCATTGATGCCGCTGAGGCGGTTTTGCAGATGGCCGACATCGATGCCGCGCAGCGCGAGGTACAAAAGCCCCAGCGAAACGATAATCCGGACGGCGAGGACGAGAAACGAGCGCATTTCGGGCCGTAATTGTTAATACTGATATCTGGCGTCAGAAGGCGCTGGGCCGCTTTTTGTCCGACTTTTAGCGGTCTTGGTATGGCTTTAAAAGCGGACTGGCAATAGGAAAGCGCCAGGGTTAAAGGCGCGCCACTTGCGATGAATATGGCGCGGCGGCTAAACAGTTTTGGAAATTTCAGGTCGATCGCATTTCGCGCCACCTTGTTGCGGCCGCCCCGTCCGGGAAGTTGAGCGTTCATGTCGAAGCAGAAAATCCTGGTTACAGGCGCGGCCGGTTTCATCGGTTTCCATGTCGCGCAGCGGTTGTTGCAGGCCGGCCATCCGGTGGTCGGAATCGACAACCTCAATAATTACTACGATCCGAAACTGAAGGAGGCGCGGCTCGCCATCCTCAAGAACGATCCGAATTTCATTTTCATGCGGCTCGATCTCGCCGATCGTGCCGCGACCGCGGAGCTTTTCGCCGCGCATCGTTTTCCCGTCGTCATTCATCTCGCCGCGCAGGCCGGCGTGCGTTACTCGATCGAGAATGCGCCGGTCTATATCGACGCCAATCTGGCCGGCTTCGGCAATGTGCTGGAAGGCTGCCGCCGCAACGATTGCCGGCATCTGTTGTATGCGTCGTCGTCATCGGTGTATGGCGCCAACACCAAATTGCCGTTCTCGGTGCATGACAATGTCGATCATCCGATCAGCCTGTACGCCGCGAGCAAGAAAGCGAACGAACTGATGGCGCATTCGTACAGCCATCTGTATCGGCTGCCGGCGACAGGATTGCGTTTTTTCACAGTTTACGGTCCGTGGTATCGGCCCGACATGGCGATGTATCTGTTCGCCAGCGCCATCGTCGAGGGCAGGCCGCTCAAGCTGTTCAACCGCGGCGACATGCGGCGCGACTTTACTTATGTCGACGATGTCATCGAGGCCGTCGTGCGGCTGATCGATCGTCCGCCGGCGGAAAACAGCAACTGGTCGGGTGACAAACCGGACCCTGCGACCTCTCTGGCTCCGTGGCGGGTCTTCAATATCGGCAACAGCGCGCCCGAACGGCTGATGGATGTGGTCGAAGCCCTTGAACATGAATTCGGGCGGACGGCGAAAAAGGAACTGCTGCCGATGCAACCCGGCGATGTTTATGCCACCTATGCCGACGTCGACGATCTGATAAAAGAAGTCGGCTTCAAGCCCGCCACGACGCTGAAAGACGGTGTCGCGCGCTTCGCGGCATGGTACCGCGATTATCACAAATTGTGAGTGGCGATTGGGCGAGCGGACGGCTTATGTGCGGACGAGTTGGGTGAGGCATGACTGAACGTATTATTCCCCTGATCATGTGCGGCGGCGCGGGGACGCGGTTGTGGCCGGCGTCGCGCGAGGGGCGGCCAAAACAATTCCTGCAATTGTTCGGCGCGCATTCGACGTTTCAGGATACGATTGCGCGTGTCAGCGATCCGTCCCTGTTCGAGCGGCCGATCGTCATCACCAACAACGCCTATCGCTTCATGGTGCTGGAGCAACTCGCAGACATCGAGCGCGAAGCCGATGTTCTACTCGAGCCGATGCGCCGCGATTCCGGCCCCGCGATTGCCGCAGGTGCTGCATTCGCGCTCACGCGCGAGGCTGGCGCTATCGTGCTCGCGCTCGCCGCCGACCATGTTGTCAGCGACAGCGCTGCCTTCGTCGATGCCTGCCGCAAGGCGCTCGATGTCGCGCGGTCGGGGCGGATCGTGACATTTGGCGTGCGGCCGACGCAGCCTTCGACCGAATACGGCTACATCAAGCCGGGCAAGACAATCTCCGGCGAGGTACTCGCCATCGACAAGTTTGTCGAGAAGCCCGACGCCGCCACGGCAGCCGGTTACGTCAAGGATGGCTATCTATGGAACAGCGGCAACTTCATGTTTCAGGCGCAGACGCTGCTCGATGAATATTCGAAGGTCGATGCGCCGAGCGTACACGCGGTCCGTAATGCTGTGAGCAAAGCGGGCAGCGATCTCGGGTTCGTCACGCTTGAGCCCGAGGCGTTCGCGAGCGCCGCCGCGATTTCCATCGACTATGCGGTGATGGAAAAGACTGCGCAGGCCGCCGTCATTCCCGTTTCCTATGGGTGGTCCGATGTCGGCTCGTGGCACGCGGTTTGGGAATTGTCGGAAAAAGACGAGCAGGGCAACGCCGCCCAGGGCTTTGCCGTGTTCGAGGGCGCATCCAACTGCAACGTTGCCACCGACAAGGCGCTGGTTGCGCTGGAAGGTGTCGAGGATCTCGTGGTGGTCGCAACCCAGGATGCCGTCCTGATCTCGCGGCAGAAGGATCCGGGCGGGCTGAAGCGTCTGGTTGCAAAACTCAAAAAGGTCGCGCCGCAGGTCACCGAGGATCATCTGAAAGTGCACCGGCCCTGGGGGTCGTATCAATCGCTCGACATCGCCGAGCGTCATCAGGTCAAGCGCATCATCGTCAAGGCGGGCGGTCGGCTGTCGCTGCAAAAGCACCACCACCGCTCCGAGCACTGGATCGTGGTACGCGGCGCTGCGCTGGTGACGGTGAACGAGATGCAGAAGATCGTGCATGAAAATGAATCGATCTACATTCCGATGGGCGCCGTTCACCGCATGGAAAATCCCGGCAAGATTCCGCTGGAACTGATTGAGGTGCAGACCGGCAGCTATCTGGGCGAGGACGACATCATCCGGATCGAGGACGATTATAGCCGCTCATAAATTGTGCGGGCTTTCGTTAACCGAATCAGGTGTTTGCGTGATCTGGCAGCGTAATGTTCTGCATCAAAACGTGTTCGGAAAGATCCCGCGCGTGGTCGCCACATATGTGGCGCCATGCTAACAGGGCCGGGCTGGCGCTTCCGGGGATTTTTAGCGCGGTACAGTGTTAAGGGGATTACTCATGACAGCATCCGGTTTGACGAAAAACGACAATGCCAAGGTCGAAGCGCCGCTGCGCCTCGGCGTGATCGGTGCGGGCGTGATGGGCAGCAACCATGCCCGCGTGCTGGCAGGCTTGCCCGGTGTTGTTCTGATCGGAGTCGTCGATCCGCTGGCGGAGAATCGCAAGCGCGTCACCGAAATGGCGTCATGTCCGACGTTCGCGAGCGTGGATGAATTGCTCGATGCCGGAATCGATGCGGTGACGATCGCCGCGCCGACGCATCTGCATCGCGATGTTGCGCTCGCCTGCATCGCGCGCAAAATTCATGTGCTGGTCGAAAAGCCCATCGCCTCGACCGGTGAGGAAGGTCACGAGATCGTCAATGCCGCGCGTGCGGCTGGCGTCACCTTGATGGTCGGCCATGTTGAGCGTTTCAATCCGGCGGTTGCCGCGATCAAGCAGGCGCTTAAGGGTGAGGAAATTCTGTCGATCGGTATCACCCGCGTCGGGCCGTTTCCGCCGCGCATGTCGAACGTTGGCGTGGTGATCGATCTTGCGGTGCATGACATCGACCTGATCCGCTGGTTCACCGATTCGGACATCATCGATGTGCAGCCGCAGCTTGCGAGCGCGGTCGCCGAGCGCGAGGACATCGCGCTATTGCAGTTCCGCACCGCCTCCGGCGTGCTGGCGCACATCAACACCAACTGGCTGACGCCCTTCAAGGCGCGCAACGTCACCGTCGCGACGCGTGACAAATACGTGCAGGGCGATCTTCTCACCCGTCAGGTGACGGAGTGCTTCGGCTTCCAGCGCGACGGCAGCTATTCGATGCGGCATCTGTCGGTCGGGCATGATGAGCCGCTGCGCGCCGAACTGATGGCCTTCATCAAGGCCGTGCGCACCGGAGATGTTCCCGCAGTGACCGGCGAAGAAGGTGTCGCCAGTCTGGAAATCGCCATCAAGTGTCTCGATGTGCCGCCGGGCTCGATTGCCCAGCCGCAGCGCAAGGGCCCGCGCGCGGTCGCCAGCTAATCGCGGATCGCTGAGCGCGCATCTTTATCCAACATCAAGAAAAGAACTGGCCGAACTTCATGAATCAGCATCTGCGTCCCGAACCTGTGGCTTTCATCGATATTGGCGCGCAGCGCCGCCGTTTGGGACAGTTGATCGATGACGCCGTTGGCCGCGTGCTGACCCATTGCCAGTTCATCAACGGCCCGGAAGTCACCAGGCTTGAGGCGGATCTTGCGGCCTTCAGTGGCGCCAAACATGTCGTCGCCTGCGCCAGCGGTACCGACGCGCTGCTGATGGTGCTGATGGCGAAGAACATCGGACCCGGCGACGCGGTGCTGTGTCCGTCATTCACCTTCTGCGCCACTGGCGAGGTCGTGGCGCTGGCCGGCGCGACGCCGGTGTTTGTCGATGTCGACGAGGCGACGTTCAACATGGATGTCGAGTCGCTCAAGCGCGGCATCGCTACCGCGAAGAAACTCGGTCTCAAGGTCAAAGCCGTGATTCCGGTCGATCTGTTCGGCCAGCCCGCCGACCACGACGCCATTGCGGCGGTGGCGAAGGCCGAAGGCATTTTCGTACTCGATGACGCGGCGCAGGGTTTCGGCGCGGCCTATAAGGGCAAGCGTCTCGGCACATTAGGACTTGCGACGGCGACCAGTTTCTTCCCGGCCAAGCCGCTTGGCTGCTTTGGCGATGGCGGCGCGATCTTCACCGACGACGCAGCTCTTGCCGACGCGCTGCGCAGCGTGCGCGTGCATGGGGCGGGCAGCGATCGTTACGACAATGTCCGGCTCGGTCTCACCGCGCGCCTCGATACGATGCAGGCGGCGATCCTGATCGAGAAGCTGAAAATTTTCCCCGACGAGATCGCGGCGCGCAACAAGGTCGCGCAGCGATATGCCGAGGGCTTGAAGGACGTCGTGACCGTGCCGCACGTCACCGGCGGCAATGTGTCGGTGTGGGCGCAATACACCATCCGTCTGCCGAAGGGCGTTGACCGCACGGCTTTCGCCGACGCGCTCAAGGCGCAGGGCGTTCCGACCGCGATCTATTATCCCAAATCGATGCACCAGCAGACCGCCTACAAGCATTTTCCGGTGGCGGACGGCGGACTGCCGGTCAGCGAGCGGCTGTCGCAGGACGTTATTGCTTTGCCGATGCATGCTTATCTCGATGCCGCCGCGCAGGATCGTGTCATCAAGGCTGTGCGCGACGCGGCGAAAATCTGATTCGATCTGACTTCGGGTTTTCCCCGCGCGAGCTTCTGCGCTAGAAGCGAGCACATGCTTGGACGTATTTTCACCGTTGGCGGTTACACGCTGCTGTCGCGCCTGACAGGTTTTGCGCGCGACATCATGCTTGCGGCTATCCTCGGAGCCGGGCCAGCGGCGGACGCCTTCTTTGTGGCGCTGCGGCTGCCCAATCATTTCCGCGCGATTTTCGCAGAGGGCGCGTTCAACGCCGCTTTCGTGCCGGCCTATGCTCACGTGCAGGATCGCGGCGGACCGGGGGCGGCGAGCCTGTTCGCGGATCGTATTTTCACGCTGCTGTTCGCCTCGCAGGTCGTGCTTTTGATTCTCGCCTGGCTGTTCATGCCGCAGGCGATCTCGCTATTGGCGCCTGGCTTCTCGGACGATCCGGCGCAGCGGGATCTCGCGATCACGCTGACCCGCATCACGTTCCCTTATCTCTTGCTGATCACGCTGGTGACACTCTATGGCGGCATCCTCAATGTGATGCATCGCTTTGCCAGCGCGGCGGCGGCGTCGATCTTCCTCAACCTCGCAATGATGATGACGCTGGCGCTTGCCGCGTTCTTTCCGACCGCGGGTCATGCCGCCGCGTGGGGCGTTCTGATCTCGGGTTTCATGCAGTATTTCCTGCTCGCGGGCGATGCCGCGCGCACCGGCGTGCTGCCGAAATTCACCTCGCTCAAGCTTGATGAAGACGTGAAGGGGTTTTTTCGCGCGCTTGGGCCGGCAACGCTCGGCTCGATGGGCACGCAGGTGGCGCTGTTCGCCGACACCATCATCGCGACCTTCCTCGCCGCGGGTGCATTGTCGGCACTCTATTATGCCGACCGTCTCAATCAATTGCCGATAGGGGTGATCGGCATCGCCATCGGCACGGTGCTGTTGCCCGACATGTCGCGGCGGCTGACGTCGGGCGATCACGCAGGAGCGATGGCGTCTCAGCGCCGCGCCTTCGAGTTCACGCTGCTGTTTTCGATTCCCTTCGTCGCAGCGTTTCTGAGCGTGCCGGATGTCATCATGCGCGCGATGTTTGCACGCGGTGCGTTCACCAAGGCGGACGCCGCCGCGGCCGGTGCAACACTCGCGGCCTATGCAATCGGACTTATTCCGTTTGTACTCATCAGAAGCGCGGTCGCGACCTTCTATGCGCGCAAGGATACTGCAACGCCGGTCAAGGCGGCACTGACGGGCGTCGCCGTCAATGTCGCGTTGAAAGTTGCGCTGGTGGGCACGATGGCGCAGATCGGCCTCGCACTGGCCACGGCAGTCGGCGCATGGATAAATCTTCTGCTGGTCGTGTTTTTCGCCGTGCGGCGCGACTTTCTCGAATTCGATCGCGCGTTCGTGATCGCGCTTGCAAAATTCACGGTCAGCGGCGTTGTTCTTGCCGCAGGCTTGTGGGCAACGGCACGTGGGGTGAGCGCGGCGCTCGCGGGCATGACCTTCCTGCGCGAGGAGACGGTTCTCGCCATTCTGATCGTTGCCGGTGCGTTCATCTACGGCGCGTCGATCCTGCTGATGTTCGGCCGTTCATGGCTGCGCGCATTGGTGCGGCCGTAATATCGTGCGATACGTCTGCGCGATTTTGTCACGCATGGGCCACACAATTGTGAACGATAGCTGTCGCATCGCAGAATCGGGCAGTGTGTTCAGAAATTCCCATTACGAGACAAAATTTACCGATTGCACGGCTTTGCCGGGAATGATCGACTCCTTATGTGAGAGGCCCGTTTACCTCGCATTGGCTGGAGACTTTCATGATGCGTTTTGGTGTCGCCGCTGTGGCAGTTGTGTTCAGCGTTCATCTCGCGGTTGCGCAGGACTTCGCCGCACAAAGTCAATCGCTGATGAAAGCGAACAACGACGCCATCGGCGTTCTTGTGGCGATAGCCAAGGGCGACAAGCCGTACGATCAGGCAGCGGTCGATACGGCGTTGGCGCGGCTCGGTGATGGTGCGGCAAAAATGCCGACACTCTATCCGGACAGTCTGAAGGGTGCGACAAGCGACGCCCGCTACAGTCCCTCCGCGAAGGTGTGGGACGACAGGGCCGGGTTCGCTGCGCAGATTTCCAGCTTCGGTGTCGCGGTCACCGATGCAAAATCAAAAACAAAGGATATTGAAACGCTTAAGGCGAGCGTCGGCGCTATCGGCAATCGATGCGGCGGATGCCACGAAACATACCGCGTCAGGAATGGCTGAGCGCCGAGCGGATTTGAAAATGAAAAAGGCGGGTGCTGTTGCATCCGCCTTTCTTTATCAATCTGCCGGAATCGTTACTTCACGATCTGCGCGCGGATTTCACCACCAGGATGGGCTGCAGTGTGAACGTTGACGTACATCTTGCCGGCGTTCTTGCCCGGCTCGGCAGGCGCATGGAAATGCGCCATGGTCGCCGGACCGGTGAGATCAGAATAAGTCACTTTCCATTTCAGAACTTTGCTGTCGGTATCATAAGTAACGTCGGCGGTGCCCTTGCCGGCACTGTCATTGGGTGGAACTTCGCTCGTCGAATTGAGATTAAGTTTCATGTTCATCTTCTCCGCCTTTGCGGGCATTGCGAACGCAAGACCTGTCGCAATCGCGAAAGCGGCGGCGCCGATTATTTTGCGGTTCATCGTTTTCTCCCATGGGATGCTTGTAGCCGTGTATATTGAACATCGCGCGGCCGCACTTTAGTTCGGGAACGGGTATTCGATGCGACATTTTTTCGTGATGGTGTTTGTTGCCGCGCTGGCCGCATTCGCGGTGTTCTGGATCGTCACCGTGCCATCGGTAGTGCCGGCCACTGCACTGCCGTCCTACTCCCCCAATATCGCCAATGGCGAAAACGTCTTTAATGCAGGCGGCTGTGCGGCTTGCCATGCCGTCAAGGATCAGCCGCGCACTGCGCTCGGTGGCGGGCTCGCGATTCCTTCGCCTTTCGGCACATTCTATGCGCCGAATATTTCCTCCGATCCGAAGGATGGCATCGGCAACTGGACCGAGGCGAATTTTGTCACCGCGGTAACAAAGGGTACCTCGCCAGCGGGCAAACATTATTTTCCGGCGTTTCCTTACGCGTCGTATCAGCATGCCAGGATCGAGGATCTCCGCGATCTGTTCGGCTATCTCAAGACGCTGCCAGCGGTGCCGGGGAAAATCCGCGATCACGATGTGAAATTTCCATTCAATATCCGCCGTCTGGTCGGGGGCTGGAAATTGCTGTTTCTCGATGGCAAGCTGTTCGTGCCGGATCCGAAGCAGACCGCGCAGTGGAATCGCGGCGCGTATCTGGTGAATGCGCTCGGTCATTGCGCCGAATGCCATAGCCCGCGCAATGCGCTCGGCGGCATCGTGTCGTCGCAACGTTTCGCCGGCGGGCCGAATCCGGAAGGCGAGGGGTGGGTACCGAACATCACCCAAAAGGGTCTCGAGGATATGTCGGAGAAGGACACCGCCGATTTCCTCAAGACCGGTGACATGCCCGACGGTGATTCCGCCGGCGGATCGATGCGAGGCGTCATCAAGAACACATCGCTGCTCAGCGACGACGACCGCGCCGCCATGGCGGCTTATCTGAAATCGTTGCCGCCGGTTGACGGTCCTCCGCGTCCCAAGAAGTCCTGACGTGTTGCGCATGGATTTGCCGGAAGCCATGTGGGCGCGTGGCTATCTGTGCTGCGGCCTTCGTGATTGTGTGACGGCGGCTTCCTTCACGTCTTTTCCTCCCGGCCGATGAACGTTCTCAAAGCTGTCTCGCTTAAAATCGCCAGCACGCTGATGTTCACCCTGATGGGTGCGCAGGTGCGTTACCTTGAGGGGATGTTTCCGGTCGGTCAGGTCGCGTTCTTCCGCTCGCTGTTTGCGCTGATTCCAATCGTTCTGGTGTTCGGCACGCGCGGGCAATTGCGCGGCGTGTTCAGGACCATGCATCCCTCCGCACATCTTGTGCGCGGCATGTTCAGCGTGATCGGGACGTTCTGCACGTTCGGAGCCCTGGCGCGCATTCCAATCGCCGATTTTACGGCCATCGCCTTCCTCGCGCCGCTGATCACAGTTGTTGTCGCGGCCCTGGTTCTGAAAGAACACGTTCACGCCTATCGCTGGAGTGCGGTGGTGGCGGGATTTGTCGGGGTTATCCTGATGTTGACCCCATATTTCCGCTCTCACACGGCGTTGACATCGGCAACGGCCATCGGACTTGGATTCGCGCTGACCAACGCCTTCACCTCCGCCGGAGCGACCATCCAGATCAGGCGCATCACGGCAACCGAAACCACGGCGACCATTTTGATGTTCATGACCGGCATCGTGATGTTCACTTCGCTGTTCACCCTGCCGTTCGGCTGGGTGATGCCGACATCATGGCTGCAATGGACAATGCTGATCGGGATCGGCATTGCCGGCGGCCTCGGCCAGATGCTGTTCACCGACAGTTATCGGTATGCTCCGGCCTCATTTCTGGCGCCGTTCGATTACACCTCGATGCTGTGGGCGTTCATCGCCGGCTACTGGATTTTCGGCGAAGTGCCGACGCCATACGTGATGATCGGCGCGATGATCGTGGCAGCCGCGGGTATTTTTGTGATCCTGCGTGAGCGCCAGCTCGGCCTCAAGCGCCTGCGTGACACGCCGGTGGCGGCGATTGCGTCCATGGCCGACGACGAGGCCGATCCCGATGCGCCGGTGACCGAACTGGCCAAGGCCTCGTGAAGGCCTTGTGACACAGGTGGCGGGTGGCGCGGCCTGAACACGCTGGATATGATGCCGCAATGGTTCAAAGCATCCCCATCGCTCTGACGATCGCCGGCTCGGATTCGAGCGGAGGCGCGGGTATTCAGGCCGATCTGAAAACATTCGGTGCACTCAAGGTTTATGGCGCCTCGGTCATTGCCGCGCTCACCGCGCAGAACACCAAGGGCGTGACCGGCATCCA
>JAIERI010000216.1 GCA_019747015.1 Xanthobacteraceae bacterium | reverse complement strand
GCGACGCCAATGAAAATCAGCAGCGGGGTCATCAGGAAGCCGCCGCCGATCCCGAACATGCCGGATACGAATCCGACCGCCGCTCCCATCGCCAGGATGAGGAACAGATTTACCGGAATGTCGGCAATGGGAAGGAAAAGTTGCACGCGCGTTTCGCTTCGGTTCGCGAAGGACGCAGTGCGCCACCCGCAGCATGGATTTTGCCGCGACGCGCGATCCTGCGGTCATGCGCCGCGCCTCTGCTTATCTTAATTCGATGGACGGGGGGATAAAGAAATCGCTCGCATGCGATTTTTAATCGTCATAGCCGTGAGATATCGCGCGCGACGATGGTTACGATGGTTACGATGGATTGAGCATGACTGCCGTCTTTGTCGGTGCGGCGGCCTTGGATGTGGCCGGTTTTGCCGGTTTCGCGGGACGTTTCTGTGCTGGAGCCGCGTCCCATCCGCCGGCAGGCACGGAAACGTTAATAGCGTCGGCCGGCTGCTGTTCCGGCGTGAAAGTCTGGATCGCGAGTTTCGCCGCAGCCAGCGACTGGGCATCGAGACGCCGCGCGATGTCGTCGCGCTTGCGGCCGGAATCCACGTCACCTTGGGCGGCGGCGAGACTGAACCATTTGTAGGATTCCGCTAAATTCTGCTCCACGCCGATTCCGCGTGCGTAGAGAATGCCAAGATTGAACTGGCTGTCGGCGATGCCGCGTTCCGCAGCCTTGCGGAACCATTCCGACGCACTCTTGTAATTCGGGGTCTTGCCGCCGCCATCTGCCTCGAGCACCGCGAGGTTATGCATCGCCTTGGCGTTACCGCGCTCGGCCGCCTGGCGGTAATACCGGCTGGCCGTGTCGGCGTCCTTCTTTACGCCGAGACCTTTCTCGTAAAACGTGCCGAGGCGGAATATCGCCGGCACGATGTCGGCCTGCGCGGCGCGATTATACCATTTGGCGGCTTCGTCAAAATTCGCAGGCACGCCGCGGCCGTCCGCATAACGAAGGCCGATCTCGTAGGCCGCGCCGGGATCGCCCTTGAGCGCGGCGCTGCGAAGGCTGATGCTGCCAATGGCCTCGGGCAGCTGTTCAGAGACGGGTACATAGGTCATGGAGACCTTCTTGCCGGTTTTGGCGCTCAAGCCCGGCACATTGGAATAGGGCGACGCCACCGCGCCGGTGACATCGCTCATCGCGGATGCGTTCGGCATATTGCCTGTCCATGACGACAATGAATCGCTCGCCGGCGCGCTCATCGATTGCTT
Source organism: Xanthobacteraceae bacterium (assembly GCA_019747015.1). GTDB lineage: Bacteria > Pseudomonadota > Alphaproteobacteria > Rhizobiales > Xanthobacteraceae > Afipia. The sequence continues at coordinate 9,488 of JAIERI010000216.1, read as the reverse complement.
TCCGATTGGCGTCGGCGAGGTCATCGAAGGCGCTGCAGGCTCGAGATTTTCACTCTTCGGCGCGGAGGGTTCAGCGGGAGGAAGGGTGACTGGCGGGGCGGCGCTGGATTCTGTCGCGGGCGCAGGCATTGCAGGATCGCCGCTGTTGAGCAGGTTCATCGCCATCTTGACCGTGCCGAATACGATCACGATGACGCCGGCGCCGACGAGGATCGCGCGAATTCGCGACGACACCGGCGAGGATCTGGCGTCTGGCGTCTTGGATGCGAGGCGGGCGGCATCGTTGAGAGCGGTGACACGGTTCGCCTTCGGAGTCGCGCTGGCAGGGGTCGTGGTAGCTGTCTGGGCGGCCTGCGCGGCACGGCGCGCGGCCTGGATGAAATTCGAGGAACTGACCGGTTCGCGGGTATTGGCGGCGATATCCTTCAGCGCGCCTTCGGAGGCGGCGATGCGTTCCGATGGGCTCGATCCGCGTCCTTGCGGATAGCGGGTGCCCGGTTCGAGCGGATGATCGGGTGGCAGATCAGGATCGATCGGCGTTCGCGCGGCGTGATGCGGCGGTGCTGCCGCTGGAGCGGTAAGTTCGTCGCGGCTGGGGGATTCGATTGCGATATCCCGCAAGGACGGTGGATCGATCGCCGCTGGCGGCTGCTGAGCCATCAGCCGGGATGTGGCATGGGCCTGCACGAGCGCGGGATTGGGCAATTCCGGACGCTGCTGTGGCGGCATCGAGGGCGGCGCGGCGCGCTGCGGTTCGAAATGAGATTGCACGAAAGGTGGCGGTGTTGTGCGGCGCTCGCGCAAATCCCCTTCGATATGTGCGAGCCGGTCGACAACGTGGCCGAGCGTGCTGTGAACGACTTCCAGCGAATCCTGGGTGTGGCGATCGGTTTCCGACTGGCTGTAGCGCATGTCGGAGAGTTCGCGCTTGATGGCGTCGATGAAGCCCTGATCCATTGGAGCTGCGCCGTGCTGGGCGTAATTGTCCGGCGCGCGCTGCTGCTGGAGCAGGCGCAGGATTTCGGAAAGGCCGTCCTCGACCCGGCCGAGATTGCCGGGCCGTCCTTCGGTTGCCTCCAGCCGTTCGAGCAGATGCGCGACACGCTGCTCGACATGCGTGAAGGTCGAGGAGCTGTCATTGCCGACTTGCAGATGATCGAGCCGGTCGGAGATTGTCCGCACCGCGTTGTCGAAATAGCTCGAATCCGCGGCGGGGCGGTCGCGCTGTTCCAGCGCGGATGTCAGCACGCCGATGCGCTGCTCGAGCGCGGCCAGGAAGTCGCTGTTGCCGCCGCTCTGGGAGAGTTGATCCACTTTCATCGACAGCGTGCGGACATTGTCGGCGATCTGCGCCATCACGTCGTTGGAGGCGATGTTGGCAACGATGGTTTTCAATGCTGCGATGGCATCGTCAAGCTGATGGATGGTGCCGGGATCGCCGCTGGATCGCACGATCATGTCGATCTTGCCGCCGAGATTGCGGATCGCGTCGTCGAAGCCGGCGAGTTGCTCGGCCGGCGTCAGCGAGCGCAGTTCGCCGCGAATGTCGGCCAGCGCGTGTTCAATTCCCGACAATGCGTTGCCGTCGATGCCGTGCTGGCGGGTCTCGTCGATGCGCTGCCCCAGCGAGCGGATCTCGCTCTCCAGCGATTCGATCGCACGCCGTGGCAGGGCCTCGGTGATCGCAACGCGGATGTCGGCGAGCTCGGTGCGGAAGGCGGCGATCGATTGCTCGATGCCGTCGGGGCGGCGCAGCGTGTCGATCTGGTGGGTGATGTTGAACAGTTGTTTTTCAAGACCGGAAAAATCCGGGTAGTTTGGTGCGAGGGGCGCGGCCATCTGCGGCGGCATATAGACCGGCGCTGATTGCGGCGCGTAAGGAGGCTGTGGAGCGTAAGGGGCTTGCGGCTGGCGCTGCGGGCGGCCGTCGAGTTCGCCTTGCCGCGCGACGATTTCGGCGATGGAGAAATCCACCGGAGGCAATTGCGCCGATGCGTAAGAAGGACGCTCGGGCATCGGGGGCTGCGCCGGCCGGGGTGTGCCATGTGGAGAATTGGAGATATGAGACAGCCGCGCATCGAGCCGGGATATCGCTTCGTTAAGCTGGCGCGCGACATTCGGATCGCCGCGTGCGGGGGCCGTCGGCACTGAAATCTGTTCGACCTGACGGGCAATCGCATCGAGCCGGCCGTGGATTTCGGCGACATCCTGCGCTTCGCGGGCTGCGGCCGGAGTTTGGCCGCCAACCGCGGCATTCATCCAGTCGCTTAGCGACATGCCGGCCCTGCGGGCTGCGGCCTCCGCTTTTTCCCTTACCGAAGGTTCGATGCCTTCAACGCTCCACGATACGCGAGATGTCATGCCCAGGCCCGGTGTCCTGCGCCCGGCTCCTGCCGGTACGCTCAGTCCCCCGCGCCCCATTGAAGAGACAAACAAATTTCAAACACAGGCGGACTGCTTCAAGGCTGACTTTTTCGCGTTACGGTAAATACCAGGTTAAGGCCTCGTCGCTGCGAAGCGAAAAGTTCCGGTTTGCATCCGTCAGGCACCGAATGGTCCTCAAAATGGATTTGCGCCGCGCACGGACCAGCCCCTGCGTGGCCTCCCCTCCCAAGTGTGATGGATTTGCATCAAAACGGCGCATTGATGCAGGTGCATTTAATAGCTAAATCGAAGCACCGATTTGCCGGAACCGCCCGATGAAACGCCGACCCTCCGCCGAAGCCACGGAAGCCTGGATTCGCTTGATGCGAATCCAGAGCCGGGTGCTGGATGCTGTCGAGCAGGATCTCAAGAAGGCCGGCTTTCCGCCGCTAGCCTGGTATGACGCCTTGCTGGAATTGTCGCGCGCGCCCGGCGGTGAATTGCGCCCGGTCGAACTCGAAAAGCAGATGCTGCTGCCGCAATATTCGACCTCGCGGCTGATCGACCGGCTGGTCGATGAGGGGCTTGCCATGCGCCGTGAATGTGAAAAGGACAAGCGCGGCCTGTTTGTCGAGATTACCGACGCCGGGCGCGAGTTGCAGAAGAAGATGTGGAATTCCTATTCCACCGCGATCGAACGCCACATGGGTTCGAAACTATCGGATGCGGAAGCCATCCAGCTGGCTGCGCTTCTTGACCGGCTGGGATGTTCGTGTGACGGCTCAGGCTTGAGCGCGAGAGACGGCGCTTCCAAAGAAGCCGCGTCCACGCGATGATCTTTTACCTCTCATCCGGACCTGTGGGTCCAACGCTACGCGCGTGTCCAGATGCGCCGCTCACCCGGATTATTTATCGGACGTTTCATGGCGCGTGACCAGATCGATATGACGCCGCTGCACTCGCGCGACGAACTCGTTGGCTGGCTGGAAGCCGGCATCAAGCCGAAGTCCGAATTCCGCATTGGCACCGAGCACGAAAAGACGCCGTTCACGCTGATCGGACACGACCCCGTGCCGTATGAAGGTACGCGCGGAATTCGGGCGCTGCTGGAAGGCATGAAGCTTCTGCTTGGCTGGGAGCCGATCCTGGAAAACGGCAATATCATCGGCCTGCACGATGTCACGGGTGGCGGCGCGATTTCACTCGAGCCGGGCGGGCAGTTCGAACTCTCAGGCGCGCCGGTCGAGACCGTGCATCAGACCGCGTCCGAATTGATGGCGCATCTGGCGCAGGTGCGCGAGATCGCCGAACCGCTGGGCATCGGCTTTCTCGGTCTTGGCATGACGCCGTCATGGTCACGCGCGCAGATGCCGATGATGCCTAAGGGCCGCTACCGCATCATGACCGCCTATATGCCCAAGGTCGGCAAATACGGTCTCGACATGATGTACCGGACCTGCACCGTGCAGACCAATCTCGATTTCTCCTCCGAAGCCGACATGGTCAAGAAGCTGCGGGTGTCGGTGGCGCTGCAGCCGATCGCGACCGCTTTGTTCGCCAACTCGCCATTCACCGAAGGCAAGCCGAATGGCTTTCTGTCCTTTCGCGCGGAAATCTGGCGTGATACCGACAACGCGCGGGCCGGCATGATCCCGTGGGCGTTCGAGGATGGCATGGGTTTCGAGCGCTGGGTCGATTACGCGCTCGACGTGCCGATGTATTTCGTCAAGCGCGGCGATGACTACATCGACGTCGCAGGTTCTTCGTTCCGCGATTTCTTCGCCGGCAAGAACAGCAAATTTCCCGGCGAAAAGCCGACGTTGTCGGACTGGTCCAACCATCTCTCGACACTGTTTCCCGAAGTGCGGCTGAAGCGTTACCTTGAAATGCGCGGCGCCGATGGCGTGCCGTGGAAGCAGTTGCCTGCGCTGTCCGCGTTCTGGGCCGGGCTGCTCTATGACGATGCAAGCCTTGAGGCAGCCTGGGACATCGCCAAACGCTGGACTGCACTACAGCGGCAGACGATCCGCGACGACGTGCCGCGCCTCGGCTTCAAGACCAAGATCGGTAACCGCTATCTGTACGAGATCGCCAAGGAATGTCTGGTGCTGGCGCATGCCGGGCTGCGTCATCGCGAGCGTATCGATCATCTGGGCCGCGACGAAACCCGTTTCCTCGAACCGCTTGATCGCATTCTTGATAAGGGCCGCACGCCGGCCGAAGAGATGCTGCTCAAATTCAACGGCGCATGGGGGCGGTCGGTCGAGCCGGTCTATGATGAATATGCATTCTGACCGGCATTTGTGACGGCAGTCCTTTGCAGCGCATGTGTTCTGCGCAACTGCATCATCAACGAAACTTGTTCCCCCGTTTATCTGCCGTTCATCGGCCATACAGGAAGACGGCGCTTGAATGCCGCCATTCTCGGCCGATCTGTCGATGCATCATAAAATTGATATGAAAGTCATACGCATGTCCGGACCCAGCTTCCTGAAAGCATGCGTTGTTCCATGCGTTGCCCTGGTCGCGTTCATGCTGTTCTGCGCGGCGACAACGCCGGTTTTCGCACAGGCGAATTTCGACCGGCCGGGGGGCGATTATTCGAATTCGGAACTGCCTTCCGGCGATCCCGCTGCATGCGCACTAAGTTGCGAGCGTGATCGCAAATGTCGCTCGTGGAGCTTCAGCTATCCGACCGGCAATGACAACGGCGTGTGCTGGCTGAAAGGGAGCATCCCGTCGCGTGTGCCCAGCAACTGCTGCATCTCGGGTGTGCGCGGCGCAGGTGTCGTCGAGCCACGCACGCGCAAGCTCGAAATTGCCACAGACCGTCCGGGCGGCGATTACCGCAATATCGTCGTCAAGGAGGACAATGATGGCGGTGACTGCAAAGCGGCGTGTGAAGGCGACAACAAATGCCGGGCGTGGACTTACGCGCAGCCGGGCTACAGCGGCAAGGAGGCGCGTTGTTTTCTGAAAGACCATGTCAAGCCGCCGCGCCGCAAGCCTGGCTTTATCTCCGGCGTGGTGCGCTAAAGATTATTTTTGCGGTTACTGGACAGATGTGAATGAGCGCGACAAGCGCACTCCCGAGAGCCACGTCCAGATCGGTTGTTTCTTGATCGTGAAATCCCACGAGCCGACAATGGTGTCGACGCGGCCGACGAGGTTTTCAACCGGCAGAAGTCCGACGCCGCCTTCTGAGACAGGAACGCGGCTGTCGGCAGAATTGTCGCGGTTGTCTCCCATTACAAACAAATGCTCCGGAGGCACGATAACCTCCGGCGTGTCATCGAGTGCGCCGTGCGTGCGCAGCTTGAAGATGGTGTGTGCGCGGCTGCCCTTGCTGGGCAGTGTCTCGACGTAACGCGCGGCGGTGGTTCCGTAGCCCGCTTCATCTTCGGCGCGCCCGAAACCGTCGGGGCGGACCTCGACCGGCTTGCCGTTGATCCACAAATGTCCGCCGCGCATCTGCACCCGGTCGCCGGGAAGTCCGACGACACGCTTCACCCAGGCTTGCGACGTGTCGCCGGGCCAGCGGAAGACGACGACGTCACCGGGCGCGGGCAGCGCGCCGAACACGCGGCTGCTTGAAGGCAAAGCGATATTCACCGGCACCGACGCCGTGCTGTAACCATAGGGATATTTCGACGCCAGCAGCGCGTCGCCGATCAGCAAGGTCGGCTCCATCGAAGCGGAGGGCACGTAAAACGGCTCGGCCAGCGCACCCTTGGCCACCATGACCACCAGAAACGCCGTCAAAATCTCGGCAATCGACCGCGACCAAGATCGCTGCGATTTGACGCGGGTTACTTCATCGCTCATCCGCCTGTGCCTCCGACCGTGATCCGATCCATGCGCAGCGTCGGCTGACCGACCCCGACCGGCACACCCTGGCCATTCTTGCCGCAGGTGCCGATGCCCGCATCGAGCTGAAGATCGTTGCCGATCATGGAGATTCGATGGAGGTCGGTCGGCCCGTTGCCGATCAGCATTACACCCTTGAGCGGCGCGCCGAGTTTGCCGTTCTCGATCTTGTAGGCCTCGGTGCACTGGAACACATATTTGCCCGAGGTGATGTCGACCTGTCCGCCGCCGAAATTGGCGGCGTAGACGCCATTCTTGACCGAGGCGAGAATCTCGGCGGGATCGCGGTCGCCAGCCAGCATGTAGGTGTTTGTCATGCGCGGCATCGGTACATGGGCATAGGATTCGCGACGTCCGTTGCCGGTCGGCTTCATGTTCATCAGCCGCGCGTTCTGGCGGTCCTGCATGTAGCCGACGAGTTTGCCGTCCTCGATCAGCACGGTCTTGTTGGTCGGCGTGCCTTCGTCATCGATAGACAGCGAGCCGCGCCGCGCCGAGATCGTGCCGTCATCGACCACGGTGACGCCTTTGGCGGCGACCTGCTGGCCCATCAGGCCCGCAAATGCAGACGTCTGTTTGCGGTTGAAATCGCCTTCGAGGCCGTGACCGACCGCCTCATGCAGCATGATTCCCGGCCAGCCGGGTCCGAGCACGACGTCCATTTCGCCGGCGGGGGCGGGCACCGATTCCAGATTGACCATCGCCTGACGGATCGCGCCGTCGGCGGCGGAGCGCCACGCTTTGGTCTCGATGAATCGCGCATAGCCCTCGCGGCCGCCATAACCATAGCTGCCGGTTTCCTGCCGCTCGCCGTTTCCGGCGACGACGGAGACATTGACGCGAACCAGCGGACGGATGTCGCGATAACTCTCGCCGTCGGGCCGCAAGATTTCCACCACCTGCCATGTCGCCCCGAGCGATACCGATACCTGGCGCACGCGCGGGTCTTTCTCGCGCACATAGGCATCGATTTCGGCGAGCAGCTTTACCTTGGTCTCGAAGGCTGGGGCGTCGAGCGGATTTTCATCGCCGTAAAGGCCCACGTTGGTGTGGGGCGGTGCGGCGGCGAAAGTGCCTGCATAACCGCCGCGCACTGCATGCACGGCGTCGGCGGCGCGGATCAGCGCCGGCAGTGAGACATCGGAAGAGTGGGCGTAGCCGACGGCGTCGTTCTTCACCGCGCGCAGCCCGAAGCCCTGCGCGGTGTCGTATGTGGCCTGTTTCAGCCGCCCATTGTCGAACGCCAGCCCTTCGGACTGGCGGTATTCCATGAATAGTTCGCCGTCATCGGCGCCGGTCAGCCCCCGGACGATCTCTTTGCGCACGTCGTCGCGGTCGAGCCCGGCGCGTTCGATCAGCGAGGCAGGGGCGGACAAATCAAGGGATGGATCACTCATGGAAACTCCGGGAGAATCGGGACAGGCTGCGCCTGTCCGAAAGATAGGCACGATCGTGCGCCGGGGCGAGGGGCAGGTCTGTCGCCGATCGAGAAACGCTCAGGGCAGCTTGGCGTATCCATCGCCGAGCCCCTTGAGGCTGAGCGGGAAGCCGATGCCTTCTTCCGGCGTCTCGAAAATAATGAAGGTCGCGGTTTTGGCCGTCTTGAGCTGACCCAGCAATGTATCGTCCATCACGATCTCGGCCACGCAGCCGTTCGGCAGGCAGCGTACGAATCCGGCGCGGCCGACATCCTTGTCATCCAGCTTCAGCCCAAGGCCGGACGGCAGCAGCACGCCAAGCGGCGCCACCACGCGCATCAACTTGTTCTTCTGATCGGCGGTTTTCAGGATGATCACGGTGAGGCCGGCATTGGAACGGTCTTCCGCCACTACGCTTTGAATCAGGGCGCACTGCTCGGCCTGGGCGCCCGCGGGGGTGTCGCAGCGAATCTGCCAGTCGCCATAGACGCCTTTGACGGCGCCTTGGGCCGCGGCAGGCGAGGTCATGCTGGTCCAGAGTCCGGCCGCGAGGATGCAAATCACCGTGATCGCGGTCCGGATGGCTGTGTTGCGGAATGTCATCATGTCCCCATCGAGGGCGTCAAAATGGTCCATCGGGTCGATCCTGCAAGCAATGTTCGTCCCGTAAATATGGACTGATATGGCAATGACGGCGCCTTGAGGGCAGTTCGCGACCGGGATGCGACCGCCTCCACGACGATTCGTGGGCGCTTTCTCAAGCCCGACCTGTGGGTACATCCGGAAATTCATGTGTCAAGCGTTTGTCGGCCGGACGCAAACACCGATTTTATGCCATTCGGGCGGGGATTTGGACAAACGTGCCCTATCATTACGTGCATTGCGGTATGCATCGAATTATGGTTTGAGAAACGGGAATTCGACGCGTTCTAATTGCGCGGCTTTAAGCTGGCAGGGGGCGCTGGACAACAGCCACGGCCCGCCGCCCGGCGGATCGCTGGAATGCAAGACCACAGGATACAGGACAGGAGCTGAGCGGCATGAAGATGTCGAGGGGCCGGACAAGCCGCCGGATTTTGGGATTTGTGGTAGCCGCAGCCGCCACGATCGCGGCAGGAACAGCTTTCGCTGAACTGGGGCAGCCCGCGCCTTGGGAATATAAGCTCCAGGAAGCGGCCTCGCCCGTGATGGAAAACATCACTTGGTTTCATAATTTCCTGCTGTGGCTGATTACCGCCATCGTGGTTTTTGTGGCGATATTGCTGGCAATTGTTGTCGTGAAATTCAACGCCAAGGCCAATCCGGTCCCATCGAAGACCACGCACAACACGCTGATTGAGGTGGCGTGGACGATCATTCCGGTGCTGATCCTGGTCGGCATCGCGGTGCCGTCGTTCCGTCTGCTATTCGAGGAACTCGATGTTCCCAAAGCCGATCTCACGATCAAGGCCACGGGCAAGCAGTGGTACTGGAGCTACGCATATCCCGATAACGGCAAGTTCGAGTTCGATTCCCTCCTGGCGACCGACAAGCAGCCGCGCCTGCTCGCTGTGGATAACGAAATCGTCGTGCCCGTGAACAAGGTGATCCGTGTTCAGGTGACGGGCGCCGATGTCATTCATTCATTCGCGGTGCCCGCCTTTGGCATCAAGATCGACGCCGTACCGGGCCGCCTGAACGAGACGTGGTTCACATCCACCAAGGAAGGCATGTTCTACGGACAATGTTCGGAATTGTGCGGCAAGGATCACGCCTTCATGCCGATCGCCGTCCGCGTCGTGAGCGATCAGGCGTTTGCGGCATGGGTCGAGGATGCGAAGAAGAAATTCGCGTCCAATC
>JAIERI010000190.1 GCA_019747015.1 Xanthobacteraceae bacterium | reverse complement strand
GTTCAGGGCTGCCTTGTTGCCGCTCGTGAATCGTCGCTCAGCTTGCGGCCTCGGCGCGCTGCGGTCGCCCGCGTCCATTCCATCCGCACTCGACATGGTACCCTCAGACAAACGCGGCGCGCCAATGCCGCCGAGCCGCGCCAGCGCCGCCTGCACCAGCGGCTTCCATGGCGCATCCTGCGGGGCGTTCGCCAGCATCGCGCGCCAGATGTCGCCCGCTTCCTTGGTCCGGCCGTCCTGTTCGGCAGCCAGCGCGATGAAATAGCGCGCCTTGAAATCCTGGGTGTCGAGCGCGAGCGCGCGTTCGAATTCGCTTTTCGCATCGCCGGTGACGACGCCATTCGCCGCTGCGGCGAGTGCCTCGCCGAGATCCGAGCGGCGCGCGGCAGTCTCGCCATTATAAGTGATGGAGTTGCGGTATGCACGCACGGCATCGTCGAAGCGGCCGAGCTTCATCAGCACCGGCGCCAGCACGTTCCAGCCGCGTCCGTCGGCCGGATTTTTTTCCAGCACAGCCTCGACTTGCGCCACCAATTTATCCAGCGAATCCGTGGCGCTCGCCGTGCGCATGCGATCGGCCAGCGGAAAGTCGCCAAGCATCGGCGAGCCAAGTTGAAGGTAGAACGCCGCCGCGATCAGCGGCAGACCGACCAGCGCGATCACCGACACCGCGCGGCGAAACCTCACATTCGTGGTCTGCACGTCGCCCTGTTCGCTTGCGGACGCCGCAAGCAGCCGCCGGCCGATTTCCACGCGCGCGGCTTCGGCCTCTGGCGCGCCGATCAAACCTGCTTTGGCGTCACGCGCAATTTCCGCAAGCTGATCTTTATAAACGAGCGTCTCGCTGCCACCGGGCGCCGTGCGCGCGCCGCGGCCCAGCGGCCAGAGCACGGCGAACACCGCTGCCGTCGTCATCAGCGCGAATACGAACCAGGGCGACATCGACCTTGCAGCTTTCCAACGGAACCGGCGGGATTCACCCGCCTAGTGGTCCGATTCTAACATTCGCATCCCATTTCGGCAGGCGTTCTCGCGAATGCTTGGAATCAAAGAACCACTAGCAAATACAAGTTTCTAGTGGAGTTTTGGATTTGACATTCGCTTTGAGAGATCGCGGCCGGGTGGGCAGCAAATGTCCACTAGACGGGGGTTACACCATGGCTGGCAGGCCCATGCAATTGACAATTACGGGATTGAAAATGCAGCAAAAAGCTGGCGGAAGAACGCGCCGTCAACCCGCGCGGGAGGGCTTGCGCTCGACCACATCGGCCATTTCGGCGGAGCGTCTCATCAGCGAGGCATAGTCGGGGCCGAACATGACGTCGCAGAAGCGAATCGCCGCCTGCACCTGCATGCGGCGGAACGCCTTGGCTTTCGGATCGCTGCCGCGCAGCGAGTCCACCAGTGTCTCGGTGGCCTTCTCGATATATTGCTGAAGATCGCTATAGGCGCGCAGCGTCACTTCGTTGATCGCAAGCTCGCTGGCATAGTTGCGGCAGATCGCGACAAAATCGATCAGCGCCGCGGTCTCGTCGACCTCGGTCGGATCGATCCGGCTGTTGGCAGTGATGTCCTTGTCGGGACGCTGGCGCAGCAGGCGGCGTACGCGGCCCGGAACGCCGTCGATCTCGGATTGGAGAGCATTGGAAATTTCAGCGCGGATCGCAGAGAGCTGCCGCCCCCACATCGAATCGCTGCGGATGTCGAGTTCGGTGCGCAGACCCCGCACGCTGTCGTACAGCGTCTTGAGGTGATCGGAGATGGTCTTGAGCTGGCCGCGGCGGATGTCATTACGCAGTTCGCCGACGACACGCGACAGATCCTGAATCGCCATCGTCACCGCGACACCGTAAGGCGTGCCGGCGACGCGCACCTCGTCGTCGGACCCGGCAACGGAAATACCGAGCCGGACGATCTGCCAGGGTGCAGCAAGGCGCCGCATCACCACCGACAGCGCGAAAGGCAGCGTCTGCGGTTTCTGGAGCGACGGAATATTGAGCGCGTTCGACGCCGAGGCGATCTGCGGTTCACCGAACACGCGCAGATGACCGGGCAGCCGCATGCCAAGCGTGTCGAGCGCCTCGCGCACCCGCAGCACCGCGGCGATCGAGGGCATGTCCTCGATCACATTCGGTGCGCCGATGCGTCCCAGGATGCGTTCGCGATGGGTTGACGGCGCCAGCACCGCCATGAACTTGTCGGCCACGGCCAACTGCATGGCCCGGATGGTATGATCGAGGTCGGAGCCGCCTTTAGCCAACGCCTCCTGGAACGCCTTCGCCTCGGTGGGCATGCCGTCCCGGGTCAGCCACAGCCACAGCGGCGCGAGCGACGAGCGGCGGATCTGGCCGGGCCGGATGGAGGGAACGTTCTCGACCAGAAACTGCTCGAGCGGAGCGAAGATGACGCGTGCCGGATCGTCGGTGCGGGGGGCCGCATCGCTGCTCGGCTGGCGGACGATCTTGCGCAATTCGCCGAGTACGAAATTGGCCACGGTGGCATCATCGCCCCGCTCAATGGCGCGCTCGAACTCGCGCATCAGCAGCGCCTGCGATTTGGGCGGCAGCTGCGCGAGGAATTCCTGCAATTTTTCGACCGACGACTGGCTCATTGCCCCGGATATTCGCCTTTGGGCCCGCTGCTGGGCCCACCGGGTGTGATAGCCGTAACGTCGTTAATTTCGCGTTTAGGAATTGAGATTGGGAGGTGACGGTGGACCGTTTGGACTTGCCGGCGGGGGCTTTTAAGCCACGCCCGGCAGGGTCAGTTCGGCCCTCAGCCCCCCGATGGGGGCAGCGGCAAGCTTGAGATTGCCGCCGTAAAGCTGGGCCAGATCGACCACGATCGACAGGCCGAGCCCCGAACCGGGCTTGGATTCATCGAGCCGCTGGCCGCGCCGCGCCACCTGGCTGCGCTCGGCCGCCGACAGCCCCCGCCCGTCATCGTCCACGATGATGCGAACCGCCGGGTCGAGACCGCTGGCGGCAGGCGGCTGCACCAGCACCTCGATGAACACCCGCTGCTCGGCCCATTTGCAGGCATTGTCCACCAGATTGCCGGCCATCTCCTCGAGATCCTGCCGCTCGCCGCGGAATTTCGCGCCGGGGTGGACTGCGATGTCGATGACGATGCCCCGGTCGCGGTGGATTTTCTCCATTGTGCGCTTGAGCGCCTCGATCACCGGCGGCACTTCGGTGACGGTGCCGATCATGGTGAGGCGCGCGGCGATACGCGCGCGCTCCAGATGATGCGTGACCTGGTTACGCATCACGTCGGCCTGCTCGAGGATTTTCATCGCGAAGGGATCGAGGCCGTGTGCGCCGGCCTCATTGACGATGATCGACAGCGGCGTCTTGATGGCATGGGCGAGATTGCCGGCATGGGTGCGGGAGCGCTCGACAATGGCGCGGTTGGCATCAATCAGCGCGTTGGTTTCGCGCGCCAGCGGCGCGATCTCGACAGGGAATTTTCCCACCAGCCGTTCGGCCTTGCCGGAGCGGATGTCGGCCAGCGAATCCGAAATGCGCTTGAGCGGCGCCAGACCGAAGCGCACCTGAAAAATCGTGGTGAGCAGAAGGCCAACACTCAGCGCGGCGAAAGTGCCGGCGAGATAATAATCGAAGGTACGGGTTTCCTCGAAAATCTCGCTGGCGTCGCCGGCAACAGTGACGAGATATTTGCCCTCGGTGCCAAGATCGACCGGCCGCTCGACCATGCGCAGGCGCTGGTCCTCCGGGCCGGTGACATAACCGAGGCGCACGCCCGAAGCGGTCAGCGGAATGCCCTGATCTTCAAGCTTCGGCAAATCGGCGTCCCACAGCGAGCGTGAGGAACGCGATTCCGGCTTGGCCGGATCGGTGCTGGACACACGCCAGTACCATCCCGACAGCGGCAGTTCGAACAATGGCTCGCCGAGCGACTGGATCGCCTTGTCCGGATTTTTGTCACCCGGATCGTCAGGCGTGGTGACGTCGGCGATCACGGTGCGCAGATAAAGATTCAGCCGCCGGTCGAAGGCGCGCTCCACGGAGTGGTTATAGACCGTGGACAGCGCGATGCCGGTGATGGTGAGGATAAGCACCACCCAGGCGGTCGCGGAAAGAAACAGCCTTGTTGCGAGTGAATTAGCGCGCATCGGTCGAAGGTGGCGGCGCCAGCATGTATCCGAGACCGCGCACGGTCTGGATGATGTCGACGTCGAGCTTCTTGCGGATGCGACCGACGAACACCTCAATCGTGTTGGAGTCGCGGTCGAAGTCCTGATCGTACAAATGCTCGACCAGTTCGGTGCGCGACACCACGCGGCCGGAATGATGCATCAGATAATCGAGCAGATTGTATTCGTGCGACGTCAGTTTGACCGGATTGCCGGACACGCTGACGCGCTTGGTGCGGGTGTCGAGCAGCACCGGGCCGCATGTCAGCTCACTCTTGGCGTGGCCGGCGGTTCGCCGCAGCAGCGCGCGCACCCGTGCCAGCACTTCCTCGAGATGGAACGGTTTTGCGACATAGTCATCGGCGCCGGCATCGAAGCCCTGCACCTTGTCGCTCCAGCGGTCGCGCGCGGTGAGGATCAGCACCGGCATGGCGCGGCTGTTGCGCCGCCAGGATTCCAGCACAGAGATGCCGTCCATTTTCGGCAGACCGATGTCGAGCACCACGGCGTCGTAAGGCTCACTGTCGCCGAGGAAGTGCCCCTCCTCGCCATCGAACGCGCGATCGACGATATAGCCTGCGTCGGTCAGCGCCGTCGTGAGCTGGCGGTTGAGGTCCGGATCGTCTTCGACAACAAGGAGGCGCACAATGGTCCCCGCGATTCACGAATTGCGTTCAGCAAGATGAACCGCGCAGGTGTGAATGGCAAATGAATGCTCCCCATTGCGCGACGTTACATTTTATCAATGAACGATATCACGATCATGTTATTAGTAAATAATATTGACTATCCATTTTCTTTTCCAGATGCTCCGCCCCCATGGCGAAAGAAAAACCATGGTTCGAAGAGATCCCGCTTCCCGCGTTGCTGCGGCACGCACGCACGACCTATGGCTCGGCGATGCGCCGCGCTCTGGTCAAGGCCGGCTATGACGACATGCCCAAAAACGGTCTCTATGTGATCGGCGGCCTGGCGATGGGCGCAGGCGGCGTCCCGCTCGGCCAGCTTGTGAAGGAATTGGGCGTTTCCAAACAAGGCGCGGGACAGCTGGTCGATACGCTGGTGCTGCGCGGTTATCTTGAGCGCACGGTCGACGACGAGGACCGCCGCAAGCTCACCGTGAAACTGACCCCGCGCGGGCGCGCCGCGGCCGCGATCCAGGCCGAAGCGCGCGAAAAGATCGACGCCGAATTGATCTCGCGCGTCGGAGCGGCCGATATGCGCCGGATGCGCAAAATGCTCGTCGTTCTCATCAGGCTTGGCCAGGGCGAAGCCAAGGAGAGCGACGAGCATTGAGCGTCAGGTTGTGGTGGTGCCGTCGTCCGGCGGCAGCGGCCGGTCGAACACATCGCTTGCCGCGTTGATCGCGGCCAGCGTGTCGTCGATCTGCTGCTGCGTGGCGTTGGTGCCCTGGATGAGACCGGCGATGGCCTGCACGTAAGGCACCGAGGACATCACGCCCTGCTCGATCGCCGGCGCCGCCTTGACGATGGCGTTGACGATGGCCTCGGCGACGGCGATGCCCGCTGTAATATCTGCGACCGTAACCATGTTATTGCGCTCCCGATGCGAGGACTTGCTGGACGTCGAGCAGCGCGGTCTGCGCCGCCGACAAAACGTTGGTGATATCGACGCTCGGATAGGTTTTCTGGAAATTGACCAGATTGTTCACCGCCACCCGCGCACGGCGCATCGCGCCTTGCAGGTTCACGATCACCGATCGCTTCGCGCAGATATTGGCCGCGCCCGGCGTGGTGCCGGTCCTGCACAGCGGCAGCGCCTTGTAGGCATTGGCGGCGTTGACCGCGATGCCATAGGCATTCTCGATGCCGTAGACGGTGTTCAGCGTTATCGCCGTGTTGAGATTGAGCGAGGGCAGCACGGTCTGGCAGCCTGCGAGCGCAAGGCCAAACGCCAGCGCCGCGCAAGCGAAGAGCTTTCGCATTTGATGTCCTTTCCATGAGAGAGAGAATTATCGGCTGACGATGCCGGTCATTGAGCTGACCGTCGGCACATCGCTGCGCGTCGCGACATCCGCGGTCGTGGCCCTGGTGCCGTATTTGACGTAGATGCCCCACGCGGCGGTGAAGAGCGTGCCGAGCGCGCCGATGATGGCGGTGAGCTGATCGTTGGTGATCAGCCCCCTATTGGTGAAAAATCCGCCCAATGCGAGCAGCGCATAGCGGACGATCTGCCAGATGGTGTCTGACGTCATGGAGCCTCCTGTGATGTGCGATGCGCGAAGCCGTCGCGCGGCGGAACGATGAACGCCTGTTCATCGTGCGTATGAACGGGCGGATGCAGCCGGCATCCGGACTTGATCGCCGACACGCGGTTCTGATAAGAGCGGGCACTCTCTTCAGGAGGCCGGCTTGAGGAAAGACATCGTCGTATTGCTGTATCTGACAGCGTGGGTCGTCACGCTTGCAGGCGGAATCTATTTTTCCTTGATAGAAACGGCGCGGCATCCGATCGAGGTGCTGAGCGATTTTTCCTCGCAGCACCGGCTTGTTCCCGTCTCTTCACCCTGAGACACACTTAGGCATGGACGGGTGCGCGCGTTGCGGAAACTGCTGCACTGCGGTATATGGCGGCCATGTTCGGAGCAAATCTCACACAGTCGGAACGTCTGCTTGTCGGCATTGCCGCAGCGCTGACCTTTGCGGTCTGCTATGTCGCGGGCCTGCAGCTCGGCGGCCACTGGTGAGACGGGATGCGAATGTTAGAATCGGACCACTGGTAATCGGGCCGTGGCTTTCGCACTCACGCCAGCGTTCCGCCAATTGCGAAATATCGCGAAAGCCGGTCATATAACCCCGCTTTAGCCGGGCAGGATTTTTGATGAAGTTCACTTTGACACCGCTTATTCGCGCGATCGCCAACAGGTTCGGATACAGCTACGAAAGAATTCCAAGCGACCGAAGACCCGCGCCGGATCTGACCGTTTTCACGAAGTTTGTCGCAAACTCCATCAGGGCTCAGAATAAGGGAATCGTGTCTACAGGACCATTCCGCGGAATGATCATGTCCGGCTCGACGCCATGGTCGTCACATGACGAGGCATCCAGACTGCTCGGATGTTACGAGCAGGAGTTGCATCCGATGATCGAGCAGGCGCTGTCCCGTGAGCCGGACCTCGTTGTTAACATCGGGTCGGGCGACGGATACTACGCCACGGGACTGGCCCTTCGCGCTCCCAAGGCCAGGGGCGTTGCGTTCGACATCTCGCACCGTGCGCAGCGCGCGACAACAGCTCTGGCCGAACTCAATCATGTCAGCGATCGTCTCGAGGTGCGGGGAGCATGCGAGGTTCAAACGCTGGCTCAATTGGCCGCCGGATCGCAGCGCCCGTTCATCTTTTGTGATTGCGAGGGTTTCGAAGCCGAGCTTTTTACAAAGGATACGGTGGACGCGTACCGCAACACCACGCTGATCATCGAGTGCCACGCTCCCAAAGGCAGCGACGCCATGAGGCGCCGGCTGACATCTGTTTTTTCAGACAGCCACAATGTCGAAAGCATCGTGGAAGGCGGCCGCAACCCGAATGAGTTTCCCGATCTGCGACTGGAGTCGAGCCTGTTCAGGTGGATTGCGGTTTGCGAATTCAGACCATGCCAGATGGACTGGCTCTACGTCTTTCCAAAACAGGCCGCCACATAGGATCGTGGCCGCACAGCGTAGTGGCCCTCAGGCCGCAATCTTCAGCTCGCCCAGTCCGCGCTCGAACAAACGCGCCTCCTGCTCGCGCCGGATTGCAACCCCGCGCACCGAGGGCGTGGTCCACAGCCGTTTCATCTTGCGCAGCTCGGCCGGAATCGATGAGAACTTTCGTGCCGCCATCAGCGCCTTGATGTTGCGCATTTCCTGATAGCGCGGACCCGGCTCCGAGAACGACGCGCCGCGATTATAGACCAGCGACAGCAAAACGCCTCTGCAATCCGGCGACAGCTCGTCGAAATTCGGCAATGCGTGACACGCGCGCAGATATTTCGGGATCGAGACGTTGCTGAAGACATCGAGCGCCGCGCCCCAGGACACATCGACCTTGCCGCGAACCGATGCGAGCCTGTTCTGCGCCGCCTGCCCTCTTACGCCGGCGACCGTGCAAAGCGTCTCGACCATCGCATGCGGGATTTTGCCCGACCAGTCGCTGCGAATGATCGCGGCGCTGGAATAGCCGCAATCGTAACCGATGCCGACCGTGATGCCGGACTCCCCGCCCGGCCGCTCCGGGCGGCGATAGTCGCGCTCGTAAATCGCGCGGCTGCTCACCTCCGAATTGACGATGAGGTCGAACGCATCTTGGGAGATGCCGTGAAGGTCGATCATTGGATTCTCCGTGTAAAGCACAACGTTGCAAAACGCCCAGATTCCGCCTATTTGGGATGAATGAATTTCCTAGAGCGCCAATATTCGTCGGTAATTTACCGGCTCTTTAAGCTGATCGGAGCAGAGCGCCGAAATGCCCTAATCGAACGTGAGATTGCGAGCGGACGGGCTGCTCTGAGCTTCCATAGGGTTTCTGAGGCCGCCAAAAAATATGGCGTGAAGGCTTTCTTGGTTGAGGGTGACTACGGCGTATTTCAAGGGTCTGCGGACGACCAGGTTATGATCCCGTACTATGCCAAGCATGGATATTGGGCACGCAGCACCAACGAAACGATTGCGGAATTCTTCGGCGACTCCGGTGGTACGTTCATCGATGTCGGAGCAAACATCGGCATGACGACGATTCCGATTTCTGCGAATGCAAAAGTGCAATGCATTGCACTTGAACCAGAACCAACGAACTTCGCTTTTCTCGAAGCAAATATTTCAAGAAACTGCAAAAACGGAAACATCACTGCCAAGCGACTTGCTGCATTTGATTCCGAAAGTGCACTTGAGTTTGAACTATCGCCAGACAACCCCGGCGATCACCGCCTGCGGGTCGGACAGTTGGCCGGCCAACAGAACGAGGATGATCGAAGGACGATCAAGATTGACGCCGCGCCTCTGGATAACATTGTCGGCTCTCGACTAACCGCGCCGGTTGCCATCAAGATCGATACTCAGGGCGCCGAGCCCTTCGTATTGAAGGGCGCAACAAAAACGATAGCTGCTGCGGACATGCTCATCATTGAATTCTGGCCTTACAGCATGAAGCGCATGGGCGGCGATCCCGAATTCGTCATTCGTTTTCTTGAGAGTAACTTCTCCACGATGGCGCTTGCTGAAGGCGAGGACGCCGAACCTTCGAAAGTAATGCCTTCAGCAGTTGCGGCAAATCAACTAAGGGCTTTGGTTGAAGACCGCATAAATGATGACAATTTTTATGTCGATGTCGTCGCGCGCAAGGTTAATGCACGGTGAGACTCGCACCATAAATCGACACGTTCTTGTTGTTGAATGTCTTGATCCGCGCTGCGAATGAAGTGCCTGACGTGCAGGCCTGATCGACAGTCTCGGCGACTTTACGTCCGTTTTGGCTCTTCGACGTCACTGCCGACAATGATGCGCTGGTCCAGTTGGTGCCGCCATTGCACGTCACCTCCACGGTCAAATCCGTGTTGAGCGTCGGCGTTGCGGCGTTGTCGTATTCCAGAAGCACGCGTCCATTGCTGACCGACGCGTCGGCGGTCTGCGCTGTCGTCACCAGCGTCATGTTATTATAGACGCCGCTTGTATAGGTGTATCGCAGCGGGAAGAGTCCGTTGCTGTCTTCACCACTCGTGGCGACGCCAGTGCCGGTCAGATCGCCGCTGACGTATGAGCGCGCGACACTGGCCGTGACCTCCGGAGACGCGCCCGACGGCGTATAAGCGGCAAGATAATAGGTGCCCGTGCCGGGGACGGTGAACGGCGATGAGAGGGTGACGTCGGCAAATCCGCCGCCGGGATGCGAAAAAACCTGGGACACGACGACATCGTAGTTGTTGGCCGCGTTTCGTTTCACGATCTTGACGGTAAAGCTCTTTGCCGATGCCGCATACACACCTATCGATGTGACGATGTTGCCGTTGATAACGGCAGCTGACCTGTCGACAAGCGTGAAATTGGAAACGGCGGCTGTCGCGCTTTGAGGATTGAGTGTCACTGTAGTGCTGGTGAACGACGGGGAAACCTTTCCGCCAGCGGCGTCGAGTGCATAGTTGTTGCTCGATCCGGAGTTGATGCCATCGATGGCCTTATAGCCATCTGAAAACCGATTGATCTGACGTCGATACCCGCCGAACAATTTTGCCTGATAAATGCTTCCGAGCAAAATGTTCTGCCGGTCTGTATCCGAAAGTCCGCCGCCGCCGCCCGTGCCGGGAGGCACCGCATAGGAGCCGTCAGCCTTCAAAAATTTTCCTGCCGCGGCGTCGCCCGCTCCGGGTGCGGGCACAATACCCTGAGTGCCGCCGATGACGCT